>PFDP01000008.1 GCA_002772535.1 Candidatus Peregrinibacteria bacterium CG10_big_fil_rev_8_21_14_0_10_36_19
TAACGCTGAGAATTCAACCCTAAAACGCCATAAAAGCCCTCTGACGCGCGCCCCCCACATACTTCCATCAAAAAACTCAAAAAATCCAACTTCGCCCCCGCTTCCCCACGAAAAAAATCTCCAAAATCCATCCCAAGGATATATTAGGCGTTTTTACCAAAATGTTGCATAATCTACCACCCCAATAAATCCGCCAAAAACCCCATCCCCGAGGATATATTAGGCATTTCCTATATAATTATTGTGTAATCATACTTGCGAAAATTCAACCTAAAGCTACATGGGGCGCGGAACTAAGAGTCCCCAGTCACTCTCCACATCTAAACTCTTGACCAATACGGCTCTATGTTGTATAATGTTATATTAAAAACTAAAACTAAAACACAAACCTAATGGTACAAATTTCTCAAAACAAGAAGATAGCTATATCTGCCTTTGCGGTTTTCGTTGTCTCCTTTTCGGTTATGCTTTTTATACTTAAGCATAGCGGTCAAGATTTTGAACATGGAGCAGCAAATATACTAGCTGCTAGCCATAGCGCTGAGGAAAATGATCATTCTGATTACTCAAAATTGGAGGATGTGAAAAGCTATATAAATGAAAACGAAATATCATTCATTCTTAATTTACAGGGTGATATATATGAAAGTAGTAAGAAATTTTGTGAACTTTTGGAGATGGACTGCCAAGATATAAAAGGAAGTTCAGTTTTTGATGTAATTCACACAAGTGATGTAAAAACATTTGCAGCAGATAATGCAAAAATAATAACTAGCAAAGAAAAATTTGAGGGACTTGGCCCATACAGATTAAGTAGTGAAAATGGTGAAGCGATGGTTTTACTTAATACAAAGCCATTGATGCAAAATAATCAAATAGAATACATATCTGTTCAGGTTGAAGATCTAACGGCAAAAATTGAGGAGTTTAAAAAGGAAAAAGAAGAAAAATTGGAATTAAAAGACACAATGCAAAATATTGTGAAAAAAATATCTTTCAATAATTAGACTTAGAAGCCTTTGTACTGTAGAATTGCTCCGGTAATTTAATGTACAAAATGGCCAATTATCAAGCAAGAGAGACCGAACAAAAATGGCAGAAGCGCTGGAAAGAAACAGGGCTTTATAAAGTTGATGTAAACAATAAAGAAAAGGAAAAATACTATAACCTAGTTATGTTCCCCTACCCATCAGGAGATAAACTTCATATTGGGCATTGGTATAATTTTGCACCGGCGGATAGTTGGGGTAGATACATGAAGATGAGGGGTTTTGAAGTTTTGCAACCTATGGGCTATGACAGTTTTGGTCTACCTGCTGAAAATTATGCAATTAAGACTGGAATACACCCAAAGCAAAGCATTGCTACGAATACGGAAAAAATGACTAAGCAGCTTTCAGATATGGGGGCTATGTGGAATTGGGAAAATACAGTAAGCACTTCAACTCCAGAGTTTTATAAATGGACTCAGTGGGTGTTTTTAAAACTATATGAAAAAGATTTAGCGTATAAGAAAAAAGCTCCTGTAAATTGGTGCGATGATTGTAAAACAGTGCTAGCAAATGAGCAGGTTCAAGATGGAAAATGTGATAGATGTAAGAATGAAGTTACAAAAAAAGAGCTTAACCAATGGTTTTTTAATATTCGAGAATATGCTGATAAGCTACTTGATTATGATGGTTTAGATTGGCCAGAAAAAACAATCGCAATGCAAAAAAACTGGATTGGAAAGAGTAAAGGGGTAAATGTTTCATGGAAAGTAAAAGATCAGGACATTACATTAGATACTTTTACAACTACTGTTGATACAATTTTTGGTGTGACGTTTGTTGTAATCTCACCTGAGCACCCAGACTTGTTTAAATTGGTAACACCTGAACACAGTGAAATTGTTAGCAATTATATTGAAAAGGCAAAATCAAAGTCTGAAATCGACAGAATGGAAGAGAAAGACAAAAGTGGAGTGTTTACTGGTAGTTATGTAGTACATCCACTTAGCGGAAAAGAGGTCCCATTGTGGGTAGCTGACTATGTATTAATGAGTTATGGAACTGGTGTAGTAATGGGTGTACCAGCACATGATAAAAGAGACATGGATTTTGCAAATAAATACCAGTTTCCAATTGTACAAAGCGTTGAGCTAGAAAATGGAGAAACTTTTTTATATGACGATGTTGATAAATATAATGTAAATGGAAGGCTTGTAGATTCCGATAGTTTTAGTGGAATGGAAATTTTGAGCGCAAGGAGTGAGATAGTAGAGAAACTAAAAGAAATGAATATGGGAGAATGGAAAACCCAATACAAATTAAGAGATTGGCTTATTTCTCGTCAAAGATACTGGGGAGCACCCATTCCTGTGGTTTATGATCCTGATGGAAACGCACATGCAGTTCCTGAAAAACATTTACCATGGTTACTACCCGAAGATGTGGAATTTAGACCAGACGGCACATCACCTTTAGCACAATCTCAAGAACTAAAAAATAGAACAGAAGAATTGTTTGGTAAAGGATGGACGCCGGAAGTTGATACTATGGATACATTTGTTTGTAGTTCTTGGTATTACTTGAGGTACCCATCAGTTGGAATGGATGGTGTTCCATTTGATAAAGCGCTAACGAACAAATGGTTACCTGTAGATATGTATATTGGTGGCCCAGAGCATGCATGTATGCACTTACTTTACTCTAGGTTTATAAATATGGTTTTGCACGATTTGGGATACATTAATTTTAAAGAACCATTCAAAAAGCTTGTCCACCAAGGCATGGTTACAAAAGATGGTGCGAAGATGAGTAAATCAAAGGGAAATGTTGTTGGTCCAGATGAATTTGTAGAAAAATATGGGAGCGATGTATTTAGAATGTACTTAATGTTCATGGGGCCATTTACAGATGGTGGTGATTGGAACGATAAAGGAATCACAGGTACTGCTAGGTTTGTAGAGCGTTTTTGGAATTTGATGAACGAAGAATCTGTGGTTTTAGATGCAAAAGCTTTAGAAAAAAACTTGCATAAGTTGATCAAAAAAGTTACTCAAGATATTGAAAAAATGCACTTTAATACTGTTGTTGCTGCGATGATGGAATTTGTAAATTTTGCTAACAAGAATGGTATTGATAGAGAGTCAAAAAAAATACTAGCCAAGCTTATTGCTCCAATAGCTCCGCATTTGGCAGAAGAATGCTGGTGGGCTGTTTTGAATGAAAAATATAGTATATTTGGAGAAGATTGGCCTACATATAGCGAAGAATTAACAAAAGACAATAATGTTATAATTGGCGTTCAAGTGAATGGTAAAGTGCGTGGTGAGGTTGAAGTAAGTGTTGATGCTGAAAAAAGTGAAGTGATTGCATTAGCTAAGAATCAGGAAAATGTGGCAAAATATTTGGCAGAAGGTGAAGTTGTGAAGGAAATTTACGTTCCTGGCAAAATAGTTGGATTTGTGATAAAGTAAAGCTTTAGTAACCTTACAATTATGAGTGAGGCAACATTATTTAAGAAATGGATGAGTTTTTTTTATGTTTTTAACGATACTCCAGAAAATCGTGAAACCATTAGCGATTTTCTTTTTTATGAATTTTCTACAAAACCAGATGTTTTTTATAGATTTGCGGAACATATTAGGCAAAAGCTTAAAAATGCAAAAGCCAGTGAACAAAAAATAATAGCTAATGCATATCTTGGGGTGTTATCACCTATATGCGCACGATTTGGTTTCTACGGTGAAAAGGACAAACTTGATGACATTTGTTTTCAGATAGCAGAGCCTGCAAACTACGAAAGAATTGAGAGGATTTTAAAAACATATAAAGAACAATCTAAAGATATTATTCAAAAAACTTTGTTGAGCCTTAAGAAAGTCCTAAATAAAACAAATTTCGACTATGAAATAAAAGGGAGATACAAAAACATTTTAAGTGTACATAAGAAGCTCCAAAATAGGCCGCGAAAAACAGTATTAACTTTAAAAGATATTTTTGCCTTCAGAATCGTTTTGAAAAAAAACTCTGTGGAAGATTGTTTTGATGTAATGAACTTGTTACATGATGAATTTTACCCTGTGGTTGATTACTTTAAAGACTACATCACAATACCAAAAATAAATGGTTATCAGAGTTTACATACTGGTTTAACAAATGTTGTACCTCATTTAAATATACCAATTGAAGTTCAAATAAGGACTGCTGCCATGGATGAATTTGCGGAAAAAGGAATTGCTGCACATTGGATATATTCGAAAACTAAAAAGGCTCACTTAATATCTGAAAAGGAGAAAATGCTACTGGATTATATGTCTTCATTTGCTCAAAAAGAAGTGGCTAACCAAGTGTATTTTTTCTCTCATGATGGAGATGTGTTTAACTTAGATAAGGGATCAACTGTACTAGATTTTGCTTACTTTCTTCACACAGATTTGGGAAATAAAATGGAATATGCAATAGTTAATGGTGAGAAAAAGAACTTGGAATATAAAATTGAAAATGGTGATAGAATTAAAATAGTAAAAAGTAACCCATAAAAAATCCATGAAAGCATTGAAGTCTGAAGCAATTTATACAAAGCTAATAGACCACATGAACGAAGCGGTGTGGGTTGGTGATGATGAGGAAAAAACAATATATGCAAATCCAAAATTTTGTAAGCTTTTAGGTTATAAACTAAGTGAAATTGTAAATAGAGAGTCGTATTTTTTTTGGGACAAGGAAAGTGCTGAGAAAGTAAAACATGTAAATGAAACTAAAAGAAAAAAAGGGATTAGTTCAAGTTACGAAGGTAATTTGTTAACAAGAAAAGGAAAAAAAATTCCAGTTCTACTAAGTGGAACTCCCCTACCAGATGGTGGCACAATTGGGATTATTACAGATTTAACTGAATTAAAGAAAAAGGAAAAACAAGCAGATATATTATCAAAAGCCGTGAGTTTTGCGACAGATGCAATCATCACTATAGACAAGAAAGGTAAAATAACGTCGTGGAATAATGGTGCAAAATTAATTTTTGGCTATAAAGAAGATGAAATTGTTGGAAAAAGTGTAAAGAAAATTTTTAATGAAAATGAGGTAGAAGAAATTTTAAAGGAGTCCGAGGTTCTTCATAATTTTGAAATACATGGCAAACATAAATCAAAATATGAACTTCTCACCTCTGCAACATTCACCCCAATTTTTGGATCTGAAGGAAAACTTAATTTTTATATGCTAATTGCTCGTGACATAACAAACCAATCAAAATTTGAAGAAGAGATATCATTGAAATATAGAAAAATGAAAGAAGCCTATAATAAATTTGGAACTATTCGTCGTCAGATGGATTATGTTTTTGAGTTATTGGAACTATGTAAGGATTATCACGACAAAAAAACAGTCTTTGATTTTATTGTGAGTTCTATAATTATGCTTGCAAGAGTTGATGCCTGTGTACTGAGAATTTATAACAAAGATAGAAATACATTGGATGTTGCATCGTCTTTTGGACTTGCAAATGATTGGCAAGGTAAAGCTAGTATAAAATATAGAAATAGCTTGGCAGAGAGAGCCTTTGATCAAGCTTCACCTATGAAAATTATTGATATTACCAAAGAACCAAAATATCAATCTAAGTATTTAGCAAAGAAAAACAATCTTTATTCTCTATTGTTAATACCTTTGAGGTTTAAATCAGAACCAGTTGGAAGTATTTCGTTGTATGCTTCGCCTGAAAAAAAATTGGAAATTTTTGAGAATGATTTTATTGAAGAATATGCAATGCTTATTGAAGTTGTAGTCGCTATGATGCTGTAGAATTTAAATTTTCTAGAATAATTTCCACTTGTTTCAAAAGCTGTGGAATCATAAATGCCATACATATATCTCTTGATATCCACGGTTCTTTTTCACCTCTTTTATTCACCGCAATGATATTTATATTATGGTTAGCCAAAGTATGTGGAGAGGTGGAACGACCATAAACCGACCTGCCCTTAAGATTTGGAACATCAAATTGGCGAAGTATTTTTTTAGAGTATCTTTGTAAATGTTCAGATAAAATTTTTCGATCGTCATCGGAAGATAACTCTACTTCTGGATGAAATTGGCATGTTATCAATCTACCTTTTTCTCCCTCACAAGCTGGTGGTGAAAAAACTTTTGTGTATTTTGCAAGCGGCTTCAAACCTGAATTTTCAATATCAGGAATTACTGAATATCGTGAATGTGTCATTACCACTGAACACCCAGCAGACAGTTTATCAGAACCTATTAGTGGCACTGATGGATCAAAAATAACTGGAGTTGGACCAAATTCTAAAGCTCCCTCCTGAGTTTCTATTTGAACATTATGTGCCTTACCATAGGCCTCAAGTGCAATTTGAGAACCAAAACCTACACCAAAAACTGCTATATTGCTTCCATTTTTGATTCTCTCTAAAAGTGGATATGCAAATTTGTCTATAATATTATTATGATCATCTACTGTATGAGTAAAGTTACCACCAATAAGATATATTGCATCATTTTGAATATCTTCTGGGGTTCCGTCATTTATTTCAAACAGGTCCTTATCTTGAAGTACTTTTTCAAGAGTTCTCCTCATCATTGGTGATGTAAGTGCATCATATTCAACTAACTGTATAGGTGCTGCTCCTGTGATTTGTTTAATTCTTTTGCATTTTTCTATTAGTTGTACTTGCAAACTTCTGAGTAATTCTGATGTTTGAATTGTTGGCACCAAGCTGTTGCGAGGTATGCCCTCTATATCTATAGTTTCTGGTTCATTAACACCTGACTCTACGTACTTAGATTGTGAAGGTATAATTAGTGGGTATGCTTTTTTTCTTAAAGGAACTGCACCATCAACAAAAGCTCTTACTTGAGTTTTAATTTTTTCACTTTCTCTTTGGAGTTTTTCATATATTTCTGCAGCAATTGATTCTGGATTTGCATCTGTGGCGTAATTTACATGTCTCATAATACGCTCAATTTCTGGGTGAAGATGTACAAATTCCAACCTCTGAGAAAAGACAATTCTACTTCTGTAATCATCACGACTTTTATTTTCGAAAACACCATCAATGAAAAGATTTCTCACTTTTTGTATAACTAAATTTTTTATCAAATATACTTGGTGTGTATCTAATGCCTTTTCCAAATCAACTGTCGTTTCCTGATTATCACGAAGAATATTATTTGTGTCTGTAAAAAATTCATAAGACCCGTCTGCTAAAAGGACTCCCCTTTCAATGACTGTAGTTTTTAAACTTTCATCTTGTCCTTGAATAATTTTCACACGGTATTCAGGACCAAGTTCAAGACTTAAAGTTTTTAATAATGCTATGCGATCAAACCTTGTATAAGATTCCCTTCTACCATCTTCCAAAAACAACCCTCCTGGTAATAATCTTTTGGCGACCGACACAACGGTATTTTTATAATCAAAATCTTCAGCATGAGAAATTGCACGGAAAGATGATGCCATAAGAAAAGAGTCTTTCTCGGGAAAAATTTCTCCAAACTCAGAAAAATCTCCTAGAACAACATTGTGAGGATGAATCACAATAGATCCATTTAATGAATTATTTGTTAAATCAAAATATTCATCTAAAAATTCTTGTGTTTTTTTTGCAAATTTTTTAAGAAGCCGCTTAGCCTCTCTTGATAAAGGTTTTCTATCATCATGTAAAAACTCTTTGTCATAACCTACTGTTTTTAAGTGGGCTAAATTGGGAATGTATTTAGTAATGTTTTGTAAAACCTCTGGAAGTAAATTAACATTACCTATCATTTGTATTAATGTTTCCGTTTCACGAGTAGGTTTTTTATTGAACTTACGCGCAAAATACATTTTACGATTTAATATAAGTAAAATTGTTGTAAGAACTTCTTGAAGTGCTTGATTATCCTTATGCTTAGGTAAAACACATTTTTTAAGTGAATCTTCTAGTGTAAAATAAATTCTATTGGCATAGCCTATTTGCTCAATGTAGTTGGTCATAGTGTTTCCATCAACCCCAAAAGGATTTTCTTTACTGCGTCGTCTTTGAAAACCACTACCCATATTTCCGCATCCAAGATCTAGATGTATATATCTAGATTCACGGCTTGGAATTGATGATGAATCCATCAAATCATGTTCAGCTTGAAATCTAATGAGAGCAGCTTCGATCTTTGGAAGATCAATCACACCCATTTCTGATGGTATTTCATGAGTTCTATTAACGCGATAATCCCCCTGAACCATCATTTCTGCTATACCAAGTTCAATAAGCAATTCTTTCAACTCTCTCTGTTTAGAAGAATTATCAATATAGTTTTGCCTGAAATCTACATCTCTGCCCTCTGATCTAAAACAACTCATAGTAGTCGCTTCTTCAAGAATTATGTTTTGAATGCGGTTTGCCTTCAATTTTCCTGGAGAATCGTCTGCAGCTAATGCCAGATCATGTATTCTTTGTAGATGTATATGAAAAATATCTGTAAGCGACAAATTGGAAACTTCCTCTATATGGTCTAGGCTTCTTATAGCCATAAGGCTTTGATCAAATAATGTGATCGGATTATAGTGGAAAGCTCTTTCTTTTCAAATGTTTTTATACTATTTGTTTTGAAGCATTAAGATTGGTAGACCTTCTGTTCTTTCAAAAGCTGCTATAACTATAATTTTTATTGAAGATTCTTGTGAATAATTTTGATACTCTTGCTCACTTAGCATATTGCGATCATATTTTTGCAAAAAATATTTATCATTATCCTGTAAAGTTTCTGGCATCAGTTTTTTTGATGCATCGGTTGGGGTAAATGAAAATGATGGACCATCCAGATTAGCATACTCTTTCACCCACCCTTCAAGCTCAAGACCATCAATAATATAATTTGCACCCAAATATCCTTGTGAATCTAAACGCCACTCTGTGATCTTAATACTACGAGGGTCTTGATAACTAGTAAGTGTGTTATTTTTTTCTGGTTCAGGATTAATATTTATATTAATAGAACAACCAGTAAAAGTTATTGCAATTGCGATTGTGGCAAAAATGTAAGTGTGTTTTTTCATTACTTACGGTTTACTTTTTTTAATATTTTTTTTCAAGCATTTTCTGGTGTCGAAATATGTTCAACACATTTTTTTGTTTATATAATATCGTTTTTTTGAGAAAATTTTTTTTAAATTTGCGTTTAATTTAGGCGATGATAAAGTCGCTTTACGGATTCGGTGGTGACGAAGAGATCCGGGAGAAGAGATAGGGCAAGATGCTTGGAGTTCACGAATCATAGTGATTCTTGTGAACATGGCAACATAGTTCCGAGATGTTCTTTAACATCTTGGCGGAGGACGAGATGAATACTCGACTCATGATGATCCTGCTGGTGGCAATGGTGCTGCCGGCGTGTGATTTCATCAATCGACAGATCAACGACCACGAGGAGCCCCAACAGCTCGACACCTTCGAGCAGGATTCGCTGTATTTTCCGATCTTCTTCAACACGAAGGCGGAAGATGCGCAGGATTCGGTGGTGGAGAAAGAAGATGTGACGCTGCCCCCGATGGAAATCGGTGGCAAGAGCAACTTCAAGATCCCCCTGCCTTCCGGTCACAACTGGGAGGTCACTCAGAGCTGGAAAGACCACTGCCAGACCTGCAACAGCAAGGGCTACGACAAAGTCTTCAATGGTTACTACGGTGACTATTGCAAGCTCACTCACAGCAACAGCTGTGGTCTTTGCAAGTATGCTTGGGACTTCAACCTGCCTGGGGACTCCGACCTTGGAAAAAGCGCCCTGGCATCAGCCGATGGAGTGGTGAAAACCGCTTCATATGGAGAGAATAGCGGTTGGGGCAATGTGATCATCATCAGTCATGGAAGCAGTAACATCTGTACTCGCTATGCTCACCTGAAGGCGAATTCGTTCACTGTGAAGGAGGGGCAAAGCGTGTGTCAGGGCTTGAAAATTGCAGAAATTGGGGGCACTCCAAACTACAGCCCACACCTGCATTTTCAGTTTGAGAACTGCGAAAATGGCCAACCCATTGAGATGGGTTTTGATGACGGCAATGGTATCCCAATCTGCACGATGGGTGGAGATACCTTGGAAAATGGGAAGTACAACTTCTTGAAATTGAGCAATGTGGAAAAAAACAGCTGTGATGAAGTCTACGATGACTATATCACTCGCTGGAATAACTCCAATTGCGGAAAGATCAAGGGGTGTCCACTCAATCCAAAGTGCGGAAAAAACTCGAACTACAAGTTTGCTGACAACTATTCGCTCAACACACACACGGCGGAAGCAGCAGCCTATTTGTACTCTGAGTGTGCACTGGATGGAGGAAGCCTCAACCCGGACGGAAAGCTCACACTGGCGGCTGGCTTGAAAATCTCTCTTGAGATGTTTGGGCTGATGGAAAAGTGTAGTGCTAGCGGAGGGGTTGGCATCAATTGGTATACACCTTTTCTCGCCTGTGCGGTGAAGGAGGGGGTGGCCTCAGATGCTTCCATCATATCTACCCCTGGAAAATTCTTGGGCATTGGCGAAGCTTCTAGATACTTGGTGAGAGCCGGTATCAAAGCTGGAGTTTTGAGCACGAAAAAGACTTCCACCAAGCACTTCAAGAACATTGAGGACAGCAACAAAGACCTCGTGTACTTGGAAACCGCTTACAACTACGGTGGAATTCCAATTGAAATGCTCTACATGAAGGCAAGTGATGAAGTGACGCGTGGACAGTTTGTGAACATGGCGGCTGCAATGTCACCATGTTTTTGCAAGAATGTTCTGTGTCCAGATTCATGCCAATGCAATCAGGAAAAACTGAGCTGTGGAGTTACTGAGGAACCAAAACCTCAGCCCCAACCAAAGCCAGAACCAGAACCTGACCCAGTGCCTGACCCAGTGCCGCCACAACCGAAGAGTGAGCCCGATACTCAATCTCAGCAACCTGATGTGGACGCAGGTTCACAAGCAGACACGAAAGCGCCTGCAGACACAAATACAGAAAAGCCAGCGCCGAAGCCCGAGCCGGAACCTGAGCCTGAGCCTGAACCTGAACCTGAACCTGAACCTGAACCTGAACCGGTTGAAGTGTTTGATGTCAGTGTGAGCTGCAACATCAATAAGAGCTTCAGCAAATGCAGTGATGGAAAATCCCTGATCGTGGTGAACTGCAATCTCAACAACCAGGGAACATCGCTGTTGAAAGTTCAACACCTCATCATGCACCTGAAAGGTTCAAGCAAATGCAATGTGACGGATCCCTATTCCACCCAAGGAGTGGGATTCCAAAGCGTTGATGTTGGCAAAAGCCTGAAGGTGAATGGCGCGATGGCGATTGAGTGCATGGAAGATGTGCCCAATCTGGACATCACATTTGATGTGGTGGAAAAGAAATCTGGAATCAGCATCACTCACATGAATGCTGCCAATACCAACATCAATGTGGCGATGAAGTGTTTCAAGAAGGAAATTTTTGAAGAATTTCCAAAAGCATCTGCATCGCCCCCACAACCACCTGCGTCACTCCCTGTGGATGAAGGTGAGAAGGAAGTCCAAGCCCCCACCAAAGAGATGGAGTTGGTTTATGACTTCACACAAGGGGTCTACAGTTGGGTGTGTAACCCCGAAAAAGGATACACCTTCAAGGTGAAGATGTATCAAACAACTGGAATGTATGTGTTTACGGTGAAAACCATGAGCACCCAATACATTCCCCTGTCTGGTGGACCGACGTTCACCATCAACTTTGACTGCTCGGAGTTGCCAGCGTTTGTAAGCTTTGAAACAAAGGCCAACAAAATGCTGGTGTACCTCGAGGACATCACTCTCCCTGTCTTCTTGTTCTATGCGGCCAGCGATCCAATGGTGCCGTACAAACCCGAACCCAAATACCCGCAGGTTCGGAGCAAGATGCTGGAGGTGAGCTTCATCCCTGACCACCCTACCATTAGGGTTCCTGATCTCTGATTCTCAACCCCGTCACCGCCAGGATGGTGTGGCGGCGGATTTTTTTAAAACTTGAAAAAGTTGAAAAAATCCGCCGCCCACTTCTCCCAAATTTATTTGTTAGCAATTCTAAATACCATGTCTGTACCGAGACCGGCTACTGCTTGTCCTTTTTGTAATGCTTCACATCGCTTAAGCATAGTTTGTGATGCTGGATCATTTGGCGTTTTGCTAAATTCTGTGATTGCTGTTGTGAAGTCTTTTTTTCTATAGGCTAAAAGTCCGTTTTGGTAACTTGATACCATTTGTTGTTGCTCGGCTGTGGCTGTCGATTTAGCACTTATCAATTCATATAAATTTATTGGAGAGTTTTTTCCTGGTAGAAGAACTGTGTCTATTTCACGAATTAGGAAATTTTGGTAACTTCCTCCTGCTGTCATTACAGATGTTCCGTAGGTTTTGTTTGCAGAGCTTTCGAGTCGTGAGGCTACATTTACCGTATCTCCCATGACCGTATAGTCAAAACGCCCAACGGAACCAAAGTTACCCACAATGGCCTCCCCCGTATTTACACCAATACGAATATCTATCAATGGCTTACCTTCGGCTTGCCATTTTTGATGTAAAGAAAGAAGTGTAGATTTCATTTCAAGAACGCAACTATAAGCTAATTCTTGGTGATTGGCCTGAGGAATTGGTGCATTCCAAAATCCCATCATTGCATCGCCTTCGTACTTATCTATCGTACCGTCGTACTTTTGTAAAATTCTTTCCATCACAGTGAAATACTCATTCATTTGAGATACCCAACTAGAAATTTCTGTTTGCTCAGAAAGAGTTGTAGAGTTTTTTACATCAGAAAAGAAAACAGTAACAATGCGTTTTTCTCCACCTAATTTTACCATGTCTGGATTTTCTGAAATTTGGTCTACTAATTTTTTAGAAACATAATGACCAAAAGCAGACGTGATCTGACGCTTGTCTTTGTCGGCCACAAAATAGCGATAAACGAAGGCTCCAATGTAGCTTAAAATAATTGCTAAAAATGGGTAAACCATATTTAAGATTAGGCCTTTTCGGTAAAAATAATGAGCAGATGCGTAGTAGAGCGCGAGCGTAGCGAGCGCTAAGAGAGTTGAAAAAGTAATGCTTAAGTAATTAAAAATAACTGTTAGGAGAATTGATAAAGTCGTAATAACTACAACCTCGGAAATCTTACTTTGGTTTACTAAAAATTTTCCATCAAGGATTGTTTGAATTTGATTTGCTAATATTTCTACACCTGGCATTGGGGTAGAATTGGATTTTGGTGTGTAATATTCGTCATGAACACTGGCAGAATCTGTAGTACCTACAAGAACAATTTTATCTTTAAAAATTTCTTGATCAATTTTCCCATTAACTACATCTACAAAGGAAAACATAGGAAAAGAAAAAGGATCTCCAAAAAAGTTGGCATTCATTTCTTCTTTATCTAAAGGAATATTAATATCATCTTGATCTAGATATTTTTTTGCAACTGCAAGTGCAAAGTGATCATAAGTGGCATCATCTTGCTCCACAAAAAATCTTGGTTTAATACTTCTGAGCCTTCCCTCATCATCAAAAGAAACATTAACAATTCCCAAAGTTGTGTTTGAAGAAAATTTTGGCAGAGGTTTTACAATGCCACCATTTCCATCAATCATAGCGTCCAAAACAATATTTTTGCCAGATGCAAGAACTGCTGCTAACTGATTATCAAGCGGATCATTTAAAGAACTTTTATATTCTTGAACAAATTTTTGATACAGCTCTAATTTATCTTTGTTTGAATCACTAGAATCTATTTCATTCTCCAAAATATTAAATACTGATTTAGCTACGAAATCTGAACTCGTATTAAATATAAAATCTATACCTAATACTTTAGGATTTCCTTTTATAATTTTATCTATTGCGACAGCATATTTATCTCTAGTCCATTTTTGAAAAAGTCCCATTCCGATGGGTGGGTTTTCTGTAGTTTTACCGTCAATCGCCACAATAACTATTTTATCGCTTGGACTGTTGTAGCTATATAAATTGTTAGAAAAAACTCTATCTAAGCTAGCAAAAGAATCTGTAAAAATACCAATCGATAAAGAGAAAGTAATAATTAAGCCCACTAGAATTCCCGCAACAACCCTATTTTTAAGAAATTTAATAACCATAAGATAAATTTATCTTATAATTATACCACTTTTTTGGCTTATTTAGAAGCTCTTTTCCTTGTATACATTCTTAAAATTGCTGCAACCATTGCTGCAGTTAATTCAACCGTAGCAAGTGGGCTTGATGGAACGGTAGGGCTTGCACTGCATCCATCAGCAGAGTGAGATACATAGGTATAATTTTCTCCTCCAACTGGCGCATCTGCTGGTGGCTGAGCATTACCATGAGCCTCCAAAAGATTTAAATTCCCACCCTCGGGACTCACCACAACTTGTTCACCTTTTTGAACTTTAATAACTTCACTACCATCCAGTGTTAGATAACCTTCACCGTCCCAGATATGAACTCTTGCAACGGGCTGACCATTTTCACCTTTTTCAGTAGCAATACTGGCTTTAATTCCCTTACCAGAAGGGTTTAGTTCTATACCCAAAACCATAACTTTAGCACTTGGAAATTCATTACATACTCCTCTATAGGCTTGATACAATACTTGGCCATCTTGAATATTGTAAGCTCCAGATTTTAAATTGAAAACTGTAACCGGCTGATCGCCAAATTTAATAGATCCTGTAGTAGCTACAGCGCCATCTATCTCACATCCTTCAGTAATTTGTGGATCTAGAAAGATCATGTGGCAATCTGTTCCACTCATTACACTATCAATTTGTCCAGCTGTAGCAGCACTTAAAAAACCGGGATAGTTATCAGGTGAAAAATTTTGGCATTCGTAATTACTAATGATGACCATAGCATCCATATTGCCGGCATCTCTATGCTCTATTCCTCCTTCTTGTATATCATGTGTTTGGCGCATTTGTGATAAAGAATTTACTTAATAATCAGTCACTGGTCAACGCTAAATAGCTTGTTATTGTTGCATAATTATCATGATGTGTCAATTACACCTCTTTTTTGGGTTTTTTACTTGCAATTTTGACTATACAGGGGTACTTTTACATTGGATATTTACTATTTTTTATGGGCAATCCAGAGAAAAAAAATCAGGTGGAAGGAATTGAAGCTATTGAAGCTGCTTCTAGCACGCCTAGTTTTAAATCTTCAATGATATCAAGAGCAATGCAAATAGCAGCTATAGTTGCTATGGCTGGTTGTGAAACTGATGGTGGAAATTTTAAAATGCCTTCTTTAGCTGTAAAACCTGTAAGTGCTGAAATGGCTGCAAATAATCTTTCAAATATTGGAGTACAATTGGATCGCAAGGGTATGAACTTTATTGGTAAAGTGAAACCTTTTGCCGAAATCAACTTAAGCGTTGTTGGAGAAGATGGTACACCTCTCGCAAGTGAAAAACCTCAAATTCTACAGGCAGATTACAATGGAGTATTGCCTAAAGCAAAGTTTGCAAATGCCGTTCCTGGTGATGTTGTTTTAATCACTGATTGGAATGGAATTTTATACAAACACATTATTCCTGAGGATAATCAGAACGATATTCCAGAAATGCCAAAATTTAATTAGCTTCTCTTTGGCAAATTAGGTGAAAAAGATTTATACTATGTATATGCTTCACCTCATTTCAAAGCAGAAAGGTTTTACATTAATAGAAGTTCTTTTGGTTATTGCGGTTATAGGGATAGTTTCTACCGCAGCAATTTCCAGTTATGTAGATAGTACTAGAACTTTTACTTTCTTCGAGAGGTATCAAGCAGTAATTGGAGCAATTAGAAGCGCAAGATCTGAAGCTGTAACGAGTAAGCAAGTAAATTTTAATGGAGAGCTTGTAAGACCAGATTATTACGGAGTTAATTTTGCTAAAAATAATACAGATTACAAAATAACCGTTTTTGCTGATGTTGGTAGCAAACCATTAGAATTTGATAATACCGATGTAGTACAAAAAGAAATAAATTTAAAGGATCCCTATGCAATGACTTTTACAAATATGAGTAATCTGAGTCTTGAGTGGCCTTTGAATATTTTTTATGAGACTGAAACTGGTAATGTTGAAAGTTATTCAAAAGGACTTCTCTTAGACTATCTAAAAAATAAATACTACACTTTAAAGTTTGAAGATAAAAATAAAGGCATTTCAAAATATATAGTTCTTTTTCAGGTGTCTGGACTGGCTGAAGAATTTGTAACCGCACCAAGTCTATGAAAATATTAAAAGAAAAGGCAGGTTTAATTTTGGTGGAAGCTATTATGGCTGTTTCTATGATGGGAATTGGAGTGGTTATATTAGGCTCAATTGTGAGCTCTGGGGTGGATAATTTATCTTTATCTCGTGATTACATTACAGCTCAGAATCTGGCTACAGAGGGTCTTGAAATAATTAAAGGAGTAAGAGATACAAACTGGCTTTTAAAGCCTAATGATAGGAAGTGTTGGCTTAGGGTGAGTCCTGATAGTGCATGTACAAATATAGTTTATGAAAAATCTTACATTCCACTAAAGTTAAGTGATGAAAGGAATTATTTATCTGAGCAAACTAAGCCTTTGGATTTAAGTACAGGTATTGAATATCCAAAGTATAGACTTTATACCAAAGATGGATTTTACACTCATGAGGCATCAGGTGCAGATGCAACAGAATTTTATAGATCTATAAATGTCCTTAATGTGGATAATTCTAATTATGACTTTGCTACTTTTGAAATAAAAGTTCAATGGCGTAGCGGATCAAAAATAAGAGAAGTGAAGCGAGTATTTACCATGTATAATTCATTATGATGCGCTTTGTAAAAACAAAAAAAGGTGTGTCTTTAATTGAAGTTTTAATTGCTGTTAGCTTATTTGCAATTGTGGCTACGATTTCGAGTAATATTTTGGTGGACACTGTAAAGTTACAGAAAAAGAGTTCACTCTCCTCTACCATTTATGAAGATTTGAGAATTATTGTGCAACAAATTACAAACGAAGTACAAAATGGAGCTATTGATTATGAGGAGTATTATAATATTTATGTTTTACAAAATGGTAAATCGGCTCAAGATACTTATTACGGAATAAATTATGGAGCCTATGGTAGTAGATTTTATGATCCAGGCATTCGAATAGACGGGGCTACTCCAAAAAACCCTAACGACTTAGGGGTAGAATGTAGTTATCCTGAAACTGTTCCTGTTGGTGAAGATTGTCAGGTTATCTATACGCTTTCAACGGATTTGAATACAGGTAGAAGCCCTTATTATGGAAACACTGATGACACAAACGCTTTCTGTGATAAATCTATTGGCAAATGTAATGAACCTGGAGTTATTGACCAACTTTTTCTAATTGATAAAACTGGGAAGAAAAAAACAATCTTAGGAAAAAAGAAAACCAGCAATAATGATTATGCCGTTGGAATTATGAGAATGGACGGTTTGGACATAGATCAAAATGGAGTTATTGATACTTTTACTTGTAATGAAAATTTTAGCTGCATTGGAGATGGAACCGGAGAAGATTCTAAGGTAGAAGCGGCTATCAAATTGCCATTTTTTAGTACAACTTCAGCCGTAAAGGAGTATGGAATAAGACTTCCACATGCCAGTGATCTTGAAGATGTATTTGATGTGAATTCCAGCCAGTTTGTACCTATAACGCCCCTAAGAACAACCGTAAAAGATTTGAAATTTATTATTAAACCTTTAGATGATCCATACAAGGCTTATGCAGAAGAAAAAATGCAATCACATCCTACTGTAACAGTAATTATTACTCTTGGACTTTCTGATTTAGTTAAAGATTTATATCCTGGAGATTTTCCTGATGTAAAAATACAAACTACGATTGCCTCTGGTGTTCTGAATAGAATTGATTCTTATCCTCCAATTAGCGAAGTTAAAGACAAAGCTAATAAAGATACTTGGCTTAAAGATGTATTTCCATTGAGCTTAACTTCGCCCTATTAATTGATCACTAATACGAATTCCCCTTTCTGAGATTTAGAGGAAAAATAATCGTGAGCTTCTTTTAAAGTTCCCCTAAAAGCCTCCTCATGTATTTTTGTAATTTCGCGACAAACTGCAACCTGTCTACCTGGAAGATAATCATCTAGCTGATTTAAAGTTTTTAAAATGCGATGAGTTGATTCAAAAATAACAATTGTACGCTTTTCATCTTTTAGGTTTTCTAATAAAGTTTGGCGACCTTTCTTTACTGGCAAAAACCCAAGATAAAGAAATTTATCCATTGGTAATCCACTCATCACTAATGCTGCCAATAAACTAGAGGCACCAGGAACTGGAGAAACTTGAATTCCCTCTTCTACAGCCCGCTTAATTAGCTTATAGGCTGGGTCTGAGATTCCTGGAGTTCCTGCATCAGAAACTACGGCAATACTTTCACCATCTTTGAGACGATCGATAATTGTCTCAGTTTTAGCGTCTGAACTATGAGAGTGATAACTCAAAAGTGGCGTTTTGATTTCATACTTATTTAAAAGAATTTTTGTGTGGCGAGTATCCTCGGCCGCAATGTGATCCACCTCTTTTAAAATTCTAAGCGCACGCAGAGTTATATCTTCTAAGTTTCCAATTGGTGTAGATACAATATAAAGCATTATAGTTTTTTTGATTTAGAAATATTAGGAGGTTTCACATAAAGCGGTTTTACAATTTTAAGATCCTCTAAATTGTTTTCTGAGATAATTTTTAAAACTGTTTCACCAAATTTTTTATCACTTTTAAGGTGTTGAGGTGTAAGCTCCATTTTTTGATCTTCTGTAATATCACCGTAAATTTCGGTAATGTTTTGAGAGTCAAAATAGTCATTTGCCTCACTTAGATTTAACACATCGCCGTCGTTAATATATATGCCACCTTTTCCGGCAAAGGTTACTAGAGTTGCGGTTTGATTTGGAGCTTTTGCGTGCCAATAATCAAAAGTAGAAATGGCGTTTAATTTAGCTGAGTTTAAATATGCTAAAGTGTTTGCCACTGTAACTCCAACACGCAAACCGGTAAATGAACCTGGTCCTTTTATTACGACAACTCTTTTGATGTCTTGAAATGCATGAGGGGTAATTAATGCATTTATTTCAGGCATAAGTTTTTCAGCTTCTCCATTTGCTGACGGCCAAGACTTTTCTGCCAAAACTTGATCACCCATTAAAAGGGCAATTTCTGTGTTAGAAGATGCAGTATTTATAGCCAAAGTGAGCATGTTATTTTCGTTCAATTTCCACACCAGTATAATAGTGTTTCAAAATTTCTACATAGGTTTTTCCTGCTAAAGCCATTCCTTTTGAACCACAACCACTTAAACCTACACCGTGTCCTAAAAATTTATCACCCTTACAATATGTGTCTGAAACAGATTGAAGATATGGAGTATCTGTCCAACCCCAAACTTCTTTTGCACTTTTTGTACTTATACCATTGCTCTGGTTGAAGTATGGCGTTTTTATTAATGACCCTTTATATGTAACAACTTCACCAGCTGTTTGATCAACAGCTTTGGCAATATTTGGACCACGCAATTCAAATCCATAACCAAGATATTTTTGACTAGTATTTGGATCGTCTTCTAAGTGATATGGCTTACCAGCAAATTTTTCTGCAACTGTGATGTAATATTTTGCATAAGTTCTTGCAGCTACAATTACAGCCTTAATTTTTTCAGGCTCCTCGCTATTTGAAACTTCGCCAAGCCCTTTTAGGTAATCCTCTAATTGTAATTCATTGATAACAATTAACTTACCATCTTGCTCTCTGAATTCAAGAACATTGCGGAATTGATTATCGTTTAGAGATAAATTCCAACTTGGTCTGTTATCATAATTGGTTATTCTTAAAACCCCACCAGATCTAGTTTGTAAACGAACTGGACCATTTTTTACATCATCCAAAGTTATTTTTTTCGCATAACTCTGACTATAAGTTTTTACAAAACTTCCATTTTGATAGTAATCGTAATCTGTTGAGGCTACGATTGAGGCATCTCCTTCAAATCGCAATTTGATACGAATTATATCTTCTGCTCTGGTGATTTTTGTATCTTTGTCATTAAAATTAACAGTAATTGGAGCGGAAAGTAGTGCCGCCTTGTTTAGCCTTGGAACAACAGAAACCGCTTTACTTGCTGGCCCCTTTTGAGGATCAATTGTAAGAGCAATTTTTATAGAACCAATTTGTCCGGGTTTTACCTCTGTGGAATCAAGGTTTGCACTTTTGAGTGTGATATAATCTTGTTTAGCTACTGAGACATTTAGGTTTGTTTTATTCCATGTAGTTTGTCCTAAATTGCGAAGTTTGATTTCAATGTATTTATTGTTTGTATTAGCTGTGTCTGATTCAACTTTTGTATAAGTTGTCTCAGCCTTTTCTCCAGCATCTAAAACAGTTACTTCAAAAAATGTACCTGTATCTTTTAACCAACCGGCATCTTTCACAAATGGCGAATAGAATTCTTTGTAGCTTCCGGCAGTTTTTGGAGTTTTAAGATTAAAAACAAAAGTTCCAATCTCTCCCGGTTTTACTTCTTTTTGTTGAAGAGTTGCAAAATCACCTTTGGTAAATTCACTAGCTCTGTCACGAGGATGATCTGGTCTTAGCGTTATCATGCTATTGCCAGAATTTTGCCAAACTGTATTACCTGTGTTTTTCAATCTGACTTGGCCAGTAAAATTTGTTGAGGTTTTTAGTGCAGTATCTGGAAATTTTTGTTCAATGTATTGATATCTGTAATCACCTTGTTGAACTGAAATTGGCATACGCACATTATCTAAAGTTTTGTATGAACCATTTATCACAGGAGAAAATACTGCATTAACTTTATCTCCTTTTGTACCACCTTTTATTTTAAATTTGAATGTTGCAGTTTTTCCTGGCTCAACGCTGGCTTGATCCATTTTTGCAAGAATTACCGGATCAGACTCTGGGAATGAAATCACCCCTTCAAAAGCAGAGTTTTTATCAACAACTAAAAATGTTTTGTTATCCCAAGTTTTCTTACCAATGTTCTCCATTTTCATGGTTACAGTAAGAGTTTCATTTGGCTTTAATTCGAGGTAATAAAGATTTGATAAGTCTTCAAAATCGTAATCTTTAACAAATTTTGGCTTTTGTGGCTTTTGAATACTAGCAATCATTGCCTTTAATTCCGGAACTCTTTCATAGAGATAAGCACCTGGACAAGTTGTGCTTCCAAAGTCTCTATGAGCAAATAAATTTGGGCTATTTTCTCCACGGAATATAGAAGTACCTGTTACGTCTATATTATGAATTTTAGATTTTTCTGCAATTAAGTTGGATAATGCTCTCATTACAGCATCTGGGACTTGGGTAGCTTCATAGTTACCAAGTACCGCAATTCCTATGGCACCATTATTTGCACCTGCAGTATGAGCACCAACAATCCCCTCTCCACCATAACGCCCTTCATATACGTTTCCATTTTTATCAACAATATAGTTATATCCAATATCTCCCCATCCTCTACTAACAGTGTGATAGTAATAAATATCTCTAACAGCCTGTTTCGGATTATCTAAGTCTTTTGTTGTAGCCGTGTGGTGAATAATTATTTTTTTAACCTTTTCTGCATATTGCAAAGGCCACTTATATTTATTCCCAGAAGAATCTTTGTCTACAACACGAGAGAATTTAAGCTCCTCTTTGTATTTATCTTGGAAGTCTGAGTCACTTTCTGCGAGAATAGGATCTTCATCATTATTAGCCAAATAGCGATAGGATTCTTTAGCGCCCCAATTACTTCGACTAATCAAATTAGTTGGTGTGGCTGTGAGAGCTAAATATGTAGCTTGTGAAACAGGCATAGAGGCTGAAAATTGTGGTGAGGGAGTGTTTGATCCAACAAATTCTGATCCTGTTCTAAGAAAAGTCCATTCTGGGTTTTGGATTGTAGGTTTAGATAATCCATCTCCATATAGCAAAAATTTATACTGCATAGCTGTGGCAGGATTTGTTGAAGCTGTAGTATATTTATCTCCAAAAGAATCATCATCAGCATCTAAAGTGAGCCATTCTGACCATTTATTATCAACCTTGAATCTAATTTGAGTTTGAACATTTGTTCCTTGAGGCATTACCTGCTCCCAATATCCTCCAACACTTGTGAATTCAAAATCAGAAGATATTTCCTCTGATAAAAAGACATCTAAATCCTTATATGGAGCAATTGCTGCCCCTGCAAAGGCTACAGGCCTTGATTCTAAAGTAATATTTCCCTCAAATTTTATAGTAGAAACATGAGTAATTTTACTATCTTTAATCTGATATAAAGCTGAAAAAACTACTATTGCTCCAACTAGAGCCGTAATACTAATTTTTTTGAAAATTTTCATCGTTTAATTATAGCACGACTTAGAGAAATGATCCAATCATTAAATTCGCTTTACAAAAACATATAAGCTCGTTTATAGTTGCGCCTGCGTAAGTTTTAGATATTTTCAATTGCGGGTCAAAATATAATTTCATTATGGAAGTCTCTTACAATCTTCGATATAAAAAATCGAACTTCTCAAATAAACTCCTTATAGATAAGGAAGGAGAGGTAATAATCTACTCAAAAGGTTTTCGCTTAAAGGGCAAAGGTGCAGCCGATAAAGGCGAACTTATTAACTTTTCTGAAATAAAAGAATTTTATTATAGAGATGAGGAAATAATTTTTGTGACATTCAACAAGGAAAAATATGTGCTTTGCGATTCTGGCTCAATGTTTAACAACTTATTGGTAGATATTTATAAAGCGCGTAATGAGTTTTTAGTTGATGCTCTTTTTATGAAGGGAGGTAAATTGAAAGCAGAATTTGAGGGTGAATTCCAAAGATTAAGCAAATTTGCAAAACTTATAAATAAGGGGAAGGCAAAATTTAAGCTTTATGAAAAAGGAATAGTTATTGTGCCAGAAACACAAGACGCGTTTTCTTTACACTATGATTTCGTAAATTTTCATGAATTTGACGAAATGGAATACAGTTTAAAAATCGTCATGGATGACGGAGTTAATGTGTTTTTCTCTAAACTAGGGAATGACTTTGAATTTTTTCAGGAAAGACTCAACGAACTACTTGGTGGGATGTATGAAACTCTTGTAAATGAGACTTTTAGAGAGGCATTTGGATATTTTAATGCCGTAACACTACTAAAGCTGGCTTATAAAATGAGAGGAGGTAAAGGCGTGAGTTTAAAAGATATTAAAAAAATGGATGCAGATTTAGCAAAAGAAGTAGAAGAATTTATTTTTAAGGACGAAATAGCAAAAGAAAAATTAAGTTATTTAGCTGGCATGACTGACGAATACAGCACTTTTTATGGCATAGCTAAAGACAAAACCGTTGAAGGTTCTTTTATTAAATGGGTAATGTACGCTATTCCTGCGAAAAATACTGTAGCAATTAGCATTTTACCTAGATGGGTTGAAGGACAAGGTGAGAACACTGAGCAACATGAAACATATTTTTACAAAATAATTATTGAACAAGGAGATCCTGCTCAAAAGGTGGAAGATAAAATTCAAGAAATGAATCAAGCCCTATTAGTGCTCAATTTTGCTAAAGATCCTTGCTATAAGGATAAGCGCGAGCTTAAACATTCCCCTTATCAGTATGCAATTAGGAAGTTGCCTTACTTGAGAATTTTGAGAAAATCTTTTGTTGGAAAGGTTGCGAGCGCTGATGTGAAAGAATGGAAAAAACAAGTAGATGAAATTTTACCAAAGGCTATATTGAAATAAGATTTGATGTGGCGTAGAATGCCCTCACCTAACTTATAACCTTTTAAAAATGGCTTATACATTTACTGACGACAACTTCGAACAAGAAGTACTTAAGTCTGATATCCCTGTGCTTGTTGATTTTTATGCTGAATGGTGTGGACCTTGCAAAATGATGGCGCCAGCTATTGAAGAACTTGCCAAAGAACATGAAGGTAAGTGGAAAATTGGAAAATTTAACATCGATGAAAATCCTGTGCATGCAGAAAAATATGGTATTCAAAGTATTCCTACAATTATTTATGTAAAAAATGGAGAAGTTGTAGATAAAACAATTGGCTTCCAGTCAAAAGAAGCACTTTCTGCAAAGCTAGTTTAATTTTTCTCTTTTTGAGCAGCATTAAATGCGAGCACATCAACTCGGTTGTTGTGCTCGTTTTCGGCATGAGCTTTTACCCACTTCCAGTCTATGTCGAGCCACCCTCTCAGCTTATCGATTTGTGCCCATAAATCAGTATTGGCTTTTCTTTTCCAACCATCAGTAAGGGTTTTGATTATTAAATTTGAGTCACTATGAATTGTAATGCGCGCTTTAGGAACATTTTCATTCACCCACTCTAGTGCTTTAATTATAGCTGTCATTTCCATTCTGTTATTCGTTGTATCTTTTTCTCCACCAGACATTTCGATGTCTTGACCTTGGATTAAAATCAACACTCCCCAACCACCAGGACCAGGGTTTCCTATACAACTACCGTCAGTATATATATTAATTTTTTCATCTTTCATGCTTTTATTTTAACATAGAGTTTAGTGGTTTAGGAGAGATGGTTGTGGAAATTTTTTTGATGGGTTTTTCGTGGGGATGGGATTTTTGGCGGATTTATTGGGGTGGTAGATTATGCAACATTTTGGTGGAAACGCCTAATATATCCTTGGGATGGATTTTGGCGATTTTTTTTCGTGGGGAAATGTGGGCGAAGTTGGATTTTTTGAGTTTTTTGATGGAAGTATGTGGGGGGCGCGCGTCAGAGGGCTTTTATGGCGTTTTAGGGTTGAA
>PFDP01000003.1:0-543 GCA_002772535.1 Candidatus Peregrinibacteria bacterium CG10_big_fil_rev_8_21_14_0_10_36_19
GATATTCTTGCCAGATTCCAAAAATTGTTGAAAAACAACTTTTAGAGTTTCTTCATCACCATCAAGCCCCAACTTTTCCTTAATTTTCCCAAACAAAAATTGCATCTCCGCATCCAAATCCACGCTAACCTTCTTCACAGAATTACCGCGCAATTCTTTAGAAAGCTCCTGCAAAGCAGGCTTGCTCATATGTTTCACCTTATCCGCTAAAACCTCATCATTCTGAGCATTTGCAATTGTCGCAAAAAGCGCGACTTTATGCACGCCCACCTCTTTTACCATCTCACGCAAACATGGCGACTCTACCAATTTTTCCTCCACCCACAGCGCTTTTTGCACAACTGCATAACTCAAGCCGGCAAATTTACAAGCATACTCATAAACCGAAGCACAGCCATAATCACGAAAAATCTCCAATCTAGCAATCTCCGGCAGCATCGCCACCAACTCATTTACAATTTTTCTGTGAGACTTCCCAAGCTCACAAAACCTCACATGAATCTCTCTATTTGTCATAAAATTTTAGGTTATGAAGTGCCCTAA
>PFDP01000003.1:586-69312 GCA_002772535.1 Candidatus Peregrinibacteria bacterium CG10_big_fil_rev_8_21_14_0_10_36_19
AAGCCCTCTGACGCGCGCCCCCACATACTTCCATCACAAAACTCAAAAAATCCAACTTCGCCCACATTTCCCCACGAAAATAAATCTCCAAAATCCCATCCCTGGGGATATATTAGGTGTTTCCGCCAAACTATTGCATAATCTACCACAAAACAAATCCACCAAAACTCCCACCCCAGACCCCCCGCCATCCCCGGGGATATCCTCGCCAAAAACCATAAAACATTGCATAATCAGCGCGCAACTCCCAATCCTCCCCTTCCCCTTTCCAAGCTCAAAAAATCTCTATATAATCCTTTAGCAAAGCTAAGTTTAAGCAAAGCAACTAAACACATTAACTCAAAGAATCATGGACATCATTTGGCACGGAAAAACCTGTTTTACTGTTAAAGGAAAAAAGAACACGGTAGTGATTAATCCAGTTGAGGAAGCTGGTAAGTTAAAAGGAGAAATTGTACTTTCTAGCACAAAAAATATTGCAAACGTTGATGGAGCTAAAAAAGTTATTGATTGGCCGGGAGAATTTGAAGTAAGCGAGGTGCCTGTTGTAGGTTTTCAAGCGTGGACAGCATCAAAAGATTCAGAGCAAGCAGAAGAGACTTTAATATATTTTTTCAAAGTTGATGATGTGAAATTTTGTCATCTTGGCGAACTTGGTCATACGCTAACAAGTGAAATGGTAAGCAAAATTGGAGATGTTGATGTTTTAATGATTAAGGCTGGTCCATCCGCAAATCTTGACGCGAAAAAGGGTCTTGAGGTTGTGGAGGCAATTGAGCCACGAGCAGTTATTCCAATGGGAGAAGTTGAAAAGGATAATTTCCTTAAGGAGCTTGGCGAATCTGAGCTTGAACCTAAAGACAAGTTTACGCTAAACTCACAAGCCGATCTACCAACTGAAAAACGCATTCACGTTCTTCTGAAAAAGATCTAACAATTTGTCCCCGTAGTTCAATGGATAGAATAGAGGTTTCCTAAACCTTAGATACAGGTTCAATTCCTGTCGGGGACACCAGGAAATTATATCGACATGCAAAGTTATTACATTCAAACATTCGGTTGCCAAATGAACTACTCTGATTCTGAGAGAATGGAGTCGTATTTGCAGGCACTTGGGCTTACCAAGGGCACGAGTTTTCACGATTCTGATATTATTTTGTTTAACACTTGTTCGATTAAACAAAAAGCCGAGGACAAAGTTTATGGGTATATGAAACAAATCTCAGAAATTAAGAAAGATAAACCAGATCTTATGGTTGTTGTTGCTGGATGCATGGTTAGAAATTCTTCTTCAAAATATTCTAGCGAGAGAGACAGGCTTTTTTCCACAATGCGTGAATTAGATATCGCGCTTAAAACTGAGGAGCTACCAAAGTTGGCAATGCTTGCTCGTGAAATTGACCCTGAAACTAAAATTCCGGAAATTGAAGAGGAATCACTTGAAGACTATTTTAAAATAAGCCCAACTCACGATTCTGCACCATCTAAGGCGCAGGCCTTCGTTGCAATTTCCAATGGCTGCGATAAGTTTTGTACTTATTGTATCGTTCCATATAGTCGTGGTCGTGAAAAATCTCGCAAATTTGATGACATTATCGCCGAGTGCAAACAGCTAGCAGAAAACGGTTGTAAAGAAGTTACCCTGATTGGTCAGACTGTTAATTCTTATGGACTTTCAAAATACGACGGAGAGCATGAAACCTTTGGGTATCTTGGAGAAAAAGAGCCATTTGTGTATTTGTTGGAAGAGTTGGATAAACTTTCAGAGTTAGGTTTGGAGAGGGTGCGGTTTACTTCACCTCACCCAAAGGACATGAGCGACCAGCTAATCGATGCAATGGCCACTTTAAAGACTCAAATGCCACACTTGCACCTACCGGTTCAATCCGGAGATAACAACACTTTAAAACGCATGAATCGTACTTATACGGTTGAAAAATATCGCGACATCGTAGAAAAATTGCGCGCAAAAATTCCTGACATTTCCATTAGCACAGATATCATCGTAGGTTTCTGTGGAGAAACTGATGAGGAATACCAAAACACCTGCGACTTCTTCCGCGAAATGGGATTCGAACATGCCTATATTTCACAGTATTCGGAGCGGCGCGGCACAACAGCTCAAAGATTCATAAAAGATGACATTGCCGCGCCAGTAAAAAAACAACGCTGGTATGACCTCAATGAAATTTTAAAAGACAATTCTCGCAAATCTCTTGAGAGATTTAGAGGACGCACCGTGAATGTTCTAGTAGAAAACAAACACGACGATATGTATTTCGGCAGAAACGAACATTACAAATCCGTGCAGTTCCGTTCAGGGCGCGAACTTATAGGAAAAATCGTCCCAGTAAAAATCACTGAAGTTGGCGAATGGCATTTAGAGGGCGAATTAGTTTAGGCTTCATTTGCTCCCACCTGTGCCTTGATTCTTCTCATCCCCGCACCACAACTTTCCTCTTTTAGGATTTTAAACGATCCCAATTCGGAAGTGTTGTTTACATGTGGACCTCCACAAATTTCTATACTAAAGGCATCATCTCCTTCTCCCATAAAGTACACATTCACGGTGTCACCATATTTAGATTCAAAAAGACCTATAGCTCCACGAGATTTTGCTTCATCTACAGACATTTCCTCAAAATGTATAGGCAATGCTTTCTTGATTTGCTCATTAATGATTTCTTCAACTTTTGCCTTTTCTTCATCCGTCATTTTATCTGGGTGTGGAAAATCAAATCTCAAACGCTCCTTTGTAATATTAGAACCTCTTTGCTCTACATGATCTCCCAAAACTTGACGCAAAGCCTGATGCAGTAGGTGAGTGGCAGTATGTAAACGAGTTGTTTCTTCACTGTGATCGGCAAGACCACCAGCAAATTTTTTCTCCGCTCCAGCTCTTGAAAGTTTCTGATGTTCTTCAAAGTAGTGATTAAATTTATCCATCACATATTTTTTGTCAGATTCATCTCTTATCCATCCTTCATTCTCCAATTCTTCGATAGTCATTTCCACAGGAAATCCATAGGTTGCCAGCATTTCAAAAAAGAAATTTTCTTCAAATGCTTTCACTCCTTCATTTTTACGATCATTAACTTTCAAAATTTCCTTCTCTAAAATTCCAAGACCATTATGTAAAGTTTTATTAAATTTCTCTTCTTCTAAAGCCATACCTTCAAAAATTTTCTCCTGATTATCTCTCAGCTCTCCATAATAATCGCCATAATTTTTCACAACTATTCCAGCTAGTTTACGAGCAAAGTCTACTTCAATGCCAATCTTACGAGCGTATCTAATTGCTCTTCTAATTAAGCGTCTCAAAACATAACCTTGATCTGTGTTAGAAGGGAAAATTCCAAATTGATCACCCATCATAAAGGTTGCAGACCTTAAGTGATCCGCAATTACTCTTTCGGCATGTTGTTGCTCTTCATTAGGTTCGCTGTATCCGGCAAGCAGCCTAACTTCTCCAATAATTTCAGTAAACAGTTCAGTTTCATAAGCAGATTTTTTCCCATTCAAAACGGCAGTTACTCTCTCAAGCCCCATTCCTGTGTCCACATTTGTTTGTGTTAGTGGTTCAAAACGACCATCTTCAGTTTTGTTGTATTGCATAAACACATCATTCCAAATCTCAACCCATCTTTTATCTTCCGAATCAAATACGGCCGGCGCAGGTTCTTCACCTGTCCAATAGAACATCTCCGTATCCGGACCACAAGGACCTGTAATTCCCGCCGGCCCCCACCAGTTATCTTTTTTAGGCAAAAATGATATACGCCCTTCCGGCATTCCCAAAGATCTCCAAATTTCCGCAGATTCCTCATCACGCGGGGCGTCATCATCACCAGCAAAACATGTAACAGCTAACATCGAAGTGCTAAGTCCAAGCTCACTCGTTAAAAATTCGAAACTCATTTTAATTGCTTGTTCTTTAAAGTAATCACCCAAAGACCAGTTACCCAACATTTCAAAAAATGTTAAATGAGTTGCATCTCCAACCTCTTCAATGTCTCCAGTTCTAATACATTTTTGAACATCGACTAGTCTTTTTCCAGACGGATGTGGTTCTCCCAACAAAAATGGTACAAGCGGATGCATTCCTGCTGTAGTAAAAAGTACAGTTGGATCGTTTTCAGGGATGAGTGATGCACCCTTGATTTCCTTATGTCCGTGTTTTTCTGTGAAGAATTTTATGTATTTCTCACGTAGTTCATTAGCTGTCATATTGTTTGCTTTAATTTGGGCTTATTCTACGAAAAATAACTTTAACTTACAAGGGATCTATGAGATATTAAGAAAAGCAACCTTAAGAGCTAAAACAAAAAAATATGGGACGAAAATCTAGTCAAAAAAAAGTAGTAAAGAAAACAAATAAAGAGAAAGTTGATTCAAATAAACCATCCGCAGCAACTTCAAAAAAGAAAAGTGAATTAGTAAAAATACCTCGTTTCGAACGAAAAGAAATTCTTGGTGCTGGACTAACCATAATTATGATGGCAATTTTGGTTACAGTTGGTTATTTGCTGTTCGAAAGAGCTTTTAGACCACAACCAATAGCAAAACTGCTTCCAGCCGATACCATTGCAGCCATTGAAATAAACAGTAATTTTAATCACAACCAATTTAATAAAGGATTTAAGCATCTTCAAAATTTTCCAAAGTACAGTAAAGAAAGTTTTGAAAAAGCCATAGAAGACAAATTTGCAGTTAAATTTAGTACAATTGAGCCATGGTTGGGTAGACAAGTTGGAGTTGCTTATCTGCACTCGAAAAATAATTTAGACTCTATTGATACGATATATTTTGCCGAAATATTTAGTTTAAAAAACGCGCAAGCATTTGTTACACAAGAGGCTCAGCCTACAGAATACAAAGGGGTAAAAATCTACAGTTTGCCGGAAAATAAAGGTTCCCTAATTATCAGACAGCAATATTTTTTATTTAGTAAAAACGAAGGAGCTCTAGAAGGGTTGGTTGATTTTTATAATAGCAATATGCCCTCACTGTCTAAATCTTCTAAATATCGCAAAATATATAACAACTTACCGGTTAGCAATCTTGCAAGTCTTTACTTAAATTATAATCAAGTATCGGATTCATTTTTCGAACTTATTCCATTCTTAAAAAAGAATCCACTTACAGATGATTTAATAAAACCATTTCTTTCTCTTTTTGATTCAGAAGGATTTTCGCTTGTGGCACTTGATAAAAAATTTGCTATCCAAAGTTTTTTAAATTTAAAAACTGAAAAACTCAAAGATAAAACATACATAACTTTCAAAGAAAAGTATCGTGCGAATCTTAGCAATTATATGCAAGATGATGTTTTAGCTTTTTGGGGAGGTAAAAACATGGAGTATCAATTTAAGAGAATGGTGCAAGCACTTTCTGGCGGAGATGAAGATTTAGTGGATGTTACAGATAGTATTTTACAAAACTATACTCAAAAATATTTTGGATCAGGCATTAGTTTAAGTTTAGATATCTTACCACTTTTCCGTAATGAATTTGCATTTGGTATTGAGCCGCACAATGGTAAAAATGTTTACAAGTTAGTTTTAGAAACTGAAGATCCACAAAATGCTTTTATGCAGCTTAATAAAATAGCCGAAAATTTTTCTAAAGTTGGTGCTATTTTTGAGCAGAAAGTTGTAGATTATACTCTTCCAGATGGCACGCCAAGTAAGGAAATTATTGCGATTCCAAAAGAAGTTAAACGTTTTGAAAGGGATTATGAAGGTAGTCAAATTTCTGAGTTAAGAGTTAGTGAGGAAAAAGCGTTTTTCTTTTCAGTAGTTGGAAATGTCGCTGTTATTTCTAACAGCATAGATGGTGTTAAAAGTGTTGTTGATATTCAAAGCGGAAAAAAATCTGCCCTAAGTAACTCTCAAACTTTTAATGATTTGATCGCGCCAACACTTCAAAATTCTGATGAAGTTTCATATTTTAATTTTAAATCTCTACTACCAGAAAAGGTATTACAAAATATACCTTTCTCATCTATGAGCTCAGGAAAAAATTATTTCAATGACGGTGTTTCAACTATAAATTACCTAGATATAAAGTAATGGGTAAAAAAATTACTGACGTCAAAACAGGTGAAATTTCAAAAATAGATTTAAAAAGAAAATCTAAAAGTAAAACAGGTGACTTAATTTTGGATAATAAAAAAAGGGCAAGTTTTAAAAAAGACTCACATTCTATTCACGAATTTACTGACCTTCAAGGTGCCAAAAAGGGTAATTATACTTATATAAAAGGTAAAAAATTTACACCTCCAAAATTTTTAGACAGTTTGATAAAAATGGGATCTTTGGGTCTATTAATTTTGGTATTAATCAATGGAGCTAATGTTTATTTTAAAAGTAAATCACTCGAAAGAGAACTTTCTAAAACCGCCTACGAAGGAGTAGGGTATTTAATTGATGCTGGAAAATCTGCTACCAAAATTCAATTTGACCAAGCTCTTACAGCCTTCGAAAAAGCCTCAACAAATTTTGAAAGTGTTCAAGATCAGTTGTGGTTTATTAGCCAAGACAAATCAATTTACAATGCAGACAATACCATAGGTCAAGCCGCTAATGGTTTACTTGAAGGAGGCAAACATTTTTCTGTTGCTGGAAAATATTTTTTAGAAGCTTTGGATGAGTTTAACAAAATACCACTCTACTTTTTTTCTAAAAACAATTCAGAAAATTCTGATAACACAAAATCTACACCCTCAATTACAGATACATTAAAAAACGGACTTCAAAAAACACAACTGGCTATTGATGAAATTGATCAGGCGTCAGAATTAATTAACAAAATTAAAGAAAAAGATCTTCCGGACGATCTAAAATCAAGAGTTATTTTTGCCAAACAAAAAGTTTCTGAAGTATCTAATATTCTTAATTCCACAGCAAAATATTTCCCAGCAATTTTAGATTTGCTAGGGGATCGTTATCCACATCGTTACTTAATTTTACTTCAAAATAATAATGAAATCAGACCAACAGGAGGCTTTATTGGTAGTTATGGAATTATGGACATAAATGATGGATATATTGAAAACCTAGAAATTCATGATGTATATGATATAGATGGTTCTTATGGTGGAATTATTGAACCACCTGAAGAATTAAAAACTTTTACATCCAATTGGAGATTTAGAGATAGTAATTATTCACCTGATTTTCCAACTTCCGCAAAAAAAGCGCGTTGGTTTTTAGAGAAGCAGGGTGGGCCAAGTGTAGACACAGTCATTGCTATTAATCAGGGGCTTTTGAGAGATTTAATGGAAATTACAGGGCCAGTGCAGGTTGGTAATTTTGGCAAACTAACTTCAAGTAATTATAACCTTTTATTATCATATGTTATTGAGGGGAAAATATGGGGACCGGAAAATCCTAAACATATTTTGAAAGTATTTATTCCAGCATTTAAGGAAGCTATTATGAAGGAGTCTAATGTTGGAAGAGTTACAAGTAAGCTATACAAGGCCGTACAGCAAAAGCATATTATGGTTTATTCCAGCCATGATGATATTGAAGATTTAATAACTTCAATGGGGCTTAGTGGCGAAGTAAAAAAAACAGCTGAAAATGAAGATTATTTAAGTGTAATTAATATTGCTTACGGTGGTACAAAATCTGAACAATTTATGAAAGAAGAAATTTACCATGATACTTATATTGATAAAGTTGGAAATGTTACAAATGAGGTTCGCATATCTCGTCAGCATCAATGGAGTCCACAAATTTATAGACAATGGAAGCAAATTTTAAAGACCTATGGTTTTGAAGAAATGCCAGATCAATTGATTGATACTCTTGGTCGTGGGCCAAATAAAGTTGGTGTTAGAGTTTATGTTCCTGAGGGCAGCACCTTAATTGAAAGTAATGTGAAAGATATAAAAATAAAATTTGATAAAGATACAAAGAAGACATATTTTTATTTCAAATCGGAAACATCAGCTGGTGAAAAAAAGGAAGCATGGATCAAATATAGACCAAACATAAGTCTCAAATTTAATCCTACCTCTGCCTATAGACTTACTATAGAAAAACAACCGGGAACCGCAGGCTCTATTTTTACCAAAACTTTGCATGTTGAAGATGGTTTAAAAACTTTAATGACATATCCATCAGACTCCCAAACCTACGAAGATTCCTCAGCGCTTTATGCTAAAGATTTAGTTTACGATAGATATTTTTCCGCTCTTATTAGAAAATAATTATTTTCTGCCAAACATTTTTCCAAGCTCGTCCATTGTTAAAGCAACCATTGTTGGCCTTCCATGTGGGCAAGTGTATGGCCTTTCAAGGCCGTCCATTTGTTTTATTAAAGCTTCCATTTCCGGCAAGTTTAATTTCTGACCAAACTTAATTGCACTTCTGCATGACATATAAGTTAAAATTTCTTCTATGTGGCCTTGCATATTTGACGGCTTTTTCTCATCAGCTAAATCATCAAGAACCCCTTTTATAACTTCATCTATTTCTTCTTTAACTAAACAAGATGGAACCGCTTGAATTAAAAAAGTGTTTCCACCAAAATTTTCAATTTCAAATCCTAAACCTGAAAAAATCTCCCCATGTTCTTTTAACATTTCAGCCTCATCAACACTCAATTCTAATTGAGCAGGAACAAGTAGCGGCTGTTTAGATTTTTCTTGAGCATCATATTCTGCCATTAACTCTTCAAAACGTACTCTTTCATGTGCGGCATGTTGATCTATCAAAATCAAACCATCTTCTGCTTCTGCCACAATATATGAGTTTGAAACTTGCAGCACCGGCCTCATAGAAAATGACCTCACCTCACTAGCAATACCGGCCGGCGCCCTCTCCTCCAAAAGTGCAGCCGAAAAATCCATAGCATCTTGCGTGCTCACAGATCTTGCAGCAGGGGATGACATAGAGGATCCACCACCAAACCCTCCACCATAACCACCACCAAAACTCGCCACACTTCCAAAACTATTTCCAGCAGCTTCTTTAGTTGGCAATCCATCAGACATATACCTTCTCGACTCACTAAATCCTTTTGGAATTAAACTTGCACCTTCCAGAGCCTTTTTCACAGCTCCATACATTACACGCACCAATGTGTTTTGATCTTCAAAACGAATTTCAATTTTACGAGGATGCACATTCACATCGATTAAAGACGGATCAATCTTTATATTCACAGCAAAAACTGGCTTCTTATGTTCCATTAGCATTGAGTGATACGCAGATTTAATAGTATTTGCTAAAAGGAAATGTTGAATTGGCCTTCCGTTTACAAAGAAATATTGGTGTTTTGCCGAGCTCCTACTTAGGAGAGGCTTTCCAATATAGCCCTCGATCTGAAATTCGCTCCCACCATAAAAAATTGGCAACATTGCATCGGAAGTCGCTTTACCAAAAACATCTCCTATACGCGAAAGGAAATCTGTTACACGCGGTAATTCGGTTACAACCTTACCGTTGTGAATAAGTTTAAAAGACATCTTAGGATGAGCAAGTGCCACCGCATTAAAAGTTTCGCTAATTTTAGAAAATTCCGTACTTTCATTTTTGAGATATTTTTGACGTGCGGGAGTGTTAAAAAAAAGATCCATCACCTCCACAGTTGTACCCTGACTCATCCCAATTTCATTCATCTGTTTTTTATCTCCACCTTCCACATGTATTTCATGCCCTCCAACACTTTCAGCAGTACGACTCTTTATAGACATTTTAGAAACCGATGCAATACTCGCCAAAGCCTCACCTCTAAAACCCATAGTACCTATTTTCCACAGATCAGATTCATCAGAAATTTTGCTCGTTGCATGTCGCATCAAACTCATTTCCAAATCTTCGGGTGACATTCCAGAACCGTTATCACTAACTTTTATCAAAGTTCTACCGCCATCTTTTATCTCAACAGTAATAGTGTCAGCATAAGAATCCAAGCTATTATCCATAAGCTCTTTCACCACACTCGCCGGCCTTTCAACAACTTCACCCGCCGCGATCTGGTTAACCAAATTTTCAGATAGAATTTTTATCATACTATAAGTCTACGCACTTAATATCAGAATTTTTCAATGTAATTTTATTGAGTAAAAAGTCATATTCGTAATTATAATTTCCAGAACATCCGGCATCACCAAACCCTCCACTAATCGGCACAATATTTCCTTCACGAGCCTTAAATTCAAACATTGTTGCACATGTTTTTTCTGATGGATAACTCGCTTCAGCTAAATCCCCACTTGCTACAGAATAACGATAAACATGTCCAAGTGAGCAGTATTCCCCAGAGGACATTAATATCACAACTCCAGAATCCGCAGCATAACAAAGTTCTCTTACCCCATAACTATTAAAATTGTTATTCCAAACATCAAATAAAACTGGCTTATCATAAGCTTTTGTTGCTAATGCATTGAAGTCCGCTTTTAAATCGCTATACCATTTTTGATTTTTATATTTGGTTGGATCACCACAGCCATCAAATGCAATTACACCTTCTCCATCGAAAACATAGTTTAGGCTAATTTTTGCTTCAGCCTTTTTTCCATCTTCAAAATGAGCAATGAATTTATAATTATTTCTGCCTGCTTTTAGATTGTTGTAACCGGTATTAACTCTATAGGTGAATGTGCGATCTCCAGCTTTGAAATTTTTTAGAGTGTAGTCGTCTGTATATGGATAAACATGTTCATTTTCTACGCCTTCAGATATTACTTGAATTTTTTGAACACCTTCAGCTACCTTTCCTTCAAAAAGTATTGGAGCTTTGTTGAAAGTCATTAAATCTTTTGATGGACTAGTAATTTCGATTAGATGTGATTCATCTTTTTCCACTACATTTTCATCTCCATTTGGCTCTACAATAGTTTCCTCTGATTTTACTGTTTCAGCCTCTTTTTTACTCAAACTCACATCAAAGTTCATAAAGAAAATGAGAGCAATAATAACCGCAACTAAGAAAATTATCACAGCATATAGTAACGCTTTTGACCTTGATTCTTCCATAAATAAATAGTTAATTTTCCTCTAAATTATACACTTTTCTTTATCTCATGCAATTTTTGCAGGGCTTCAAGAGGTGTTAAGTTATCTACATCTACTTCACGCAATTTTTCTACCACCTTTCTGTGTGATCTAGTTTCCTCACTTTCAAACATTTCCACCTGTTCGGTTGTAGCTTTTTTAATATGCTTTGATTCTAACTCTCTCATTACACCACGCGCCCTACCTACAACCTCCATTGGTAGTCCAGCAAGCTTTGCCACCTCAATTCCATAGCTTTTATCAACCCCACCAGCAACAATTTTATAAAGAAAAACCACTCCCTCTTTTTCATTTTCTCTCACAGCAACACTCAAATTAACACCTCTTTCCATTCCTTCCGTTAATTCCAAAAGTTCGTGGTAATGAGTGGCAAACAATGTGTTTGCTTTGATTTTGTCATGCAAAAATTCTGACATTGCCCAAGCAATACTAAGACCATCATAAGTAGAAGTTCCCCGTCCAATTTCATCTAAAATAATTAAACTTTTTTCTGTGGCCTGATTTAAAATATAAGCAGCTTCCTGCATCTCCACCATAAAAGTACTATCTCCTTTTGATAAATTGTCTGATGCTCCAACTCTTGTAAAAATTCTATCAACAAGTTTTAAATCCGCTTTTGAAGCGGGTACATAACTTCCAATTTGAGCCAAGAAAGAAATTAATGCAACTTGTCTCAGATAGGTAGATTTACCACCCATATTTGGACCCGTAATTAAAACAAAGTTTTTTTCATTATTAAAAATACAATCATTCGGCACAAAATCATTAACCAACAATTCTGCTACAGCATGACGACCATCTTTTATTTCAGTAATTTCTCCAAAGTGTGGTCTGCAATAATTTTTCTTTTCTGCATTAAACGCAAAGCAACTTAGAACATCAACTTTCGCAACTGCTCGAGCCGTTTTTTGAATTTCCACAATTTTTTTAATTACCTCCATTCTCACTTCATAGAATAGTTGATATTCCAATTCGCTAATTTTATCTTCTGCACTTAAAACTTTTTCTTCATATTCTTTTAGCTCTGGCGTAATAAATCTTTCGGCATTAACTAAAGTTTGTTTGCGAATATAATCCGCAGGTACATTAGCTAAATTTGAATTACTGATTTCAATGTAATAACCAAATACTTTATTAAATTTTACCTTTAGCGAAGAAATACCACTTCTCTTAACTTCTCTTTCTTGTAGATCTTTAATATATGATTTCCCATCTCTGCTTAGAGCTCTTAGTTCATCTAATTCTTTGTTATAACCATCTGCAATCATTCCACCATCTCGGAGTCCTACAGGAGGTTCTTCTGCTATAGCTCTTCCAATTAATGATGTAAGCCCCTCAAAAACAATTAAATTTTCATCTTCAAAAAGTTCTTTTAATTTTGGCACTAGTTCCAGTGACATCTTCATCGCCAAAAGATCTCTAGCATTTCCACTTCCCAGACTCAGCCTACTAAGTAATCTTTCTATATCGTAAAAGGATGAAAGTATATCGCGCACATTCCTTAGAAGTGAAGAATTTTTTACAAACATTTCTACGCCATCAAGGCGTTTTTCAATTGCCGCCTGATCAATCAGTGGTGTTACCATCCAGTTTCTCAGCAGGCGGCCCCCCATAGATGTAACGGTATTATCAATTGCCCAAGCCAAACTCCCTTCTTTTTTGGAATCTTTTGCAGTATAAAAAATTTCCAAATTCCTAAGCATAGTTTCGCTAACAGGCATATACTTTGAATTGTTGAGGTAGGAGATTTTTTGAATATGTTTTAGCTCTGTTTTTTGAGTTTCTTTTAAATAGTTCAAAAGCATTGCAGCAGCTTTTGTTGCGCAAAGTTTACCTTCCAACCCAAATGATTCTAAAGATTTAATATCAAAGTTTTTGCAAATATCTTGAGTAGCATCTCCATAATATTGATATTCAAAAACACAAAGATTAAGTCCATTTAAGATCGACATTTTCTCCTCGCATATACACTCTATTGCACCAATTTTTTTTATCTCATTGCGTAGTTCAGCTTCATTTTCAAATTCACTAACTTTAAATTCTCCTGTAGTTACATCACTGTACGCAAAGCCAAAAATATTTTTACCTGCAACAACACAAGCTACATAATTATTTGATTTATTATCGAGAATATTTTCGTTAAACGTTGTTCCTGGTGTAACTATTTTAATTACTTCTCTTTCAACAATTCCTTTGCCATCAGGCTGTGTGATCTGATCAGCTATTGCAACTTTTTTCCCAGCTTTAGTGAGTTTATATAGATATTGATCAAGAGCATGAAAGGGAATTCCACACATAGGAATTTTACTCACACCTTCGGCTTTTCCTCTCGCAGTTAAAGTTATTTGTAGTATTTTTGCAGCTTCAACAGCATCATCAAAAAACATCTCATAGAAATCTCCCAACCTAAACATTAAAATGCAATCTTCATGTTCGGCTTTAATCTTTTTGTACTGAGCCATCATCGGCGTCAACTTTGTCATACATAAGGTTTAAGGATCCTTATTGTATATTCAAAATAGGGTATACATCAATAGCCGGCTTCTCATAGGGATGAGCTGACTTAATTAACTCTAATGCATTCGCCAATTTTGACTCTTCACAAATAGTTTCTATTCTTTCTTCTCCAACTTCTTCAATTTTGCCAATTTCTCCAATGAAGGGATTTGCGCCCTCCAAAGCTCTAAATCTCCCAACTCCTCTCACACTAAAACTACAACTATCATAGTTACCAATTTTCCCACACTCTGCTTTAGCCATGGCAGATCTAATATCATCGGCATGGGCAACATCTACATACACTACTATTTTAACTAGTTTATTCATATATTTTTATACAAATTTTCATTTCTTTTACCAATTTTTACAAATTCAACTTCTTTTTTTGAGTTGATTATAAATATTATTCTATATTTTCCTATTCTTAATCTATAACTACTATTTTTTCCATGTAGTTTTTTAATTCCTGGCAAGTCTAAAACACCACTTTGTAACTTTTCCATTATAATAATAAAAATTTGCCTTTCTTTCTTATTTAAACTTCTCAAAAATTTTTCAATTTCATTCATTATCTATTTGCTTTAGCATTTCTAACATCTCATTCAGTCCAATCCCTTTTCCTTTATTATCTCTATCAGCATCAAAAATGATCTCTTCATTTTCTAAATCATTTATTGTTACAGGTGTGATAATAATTTTATTAGATACAATTTTTAGCAGAAAATTATCAGTGTTAAATTGACTTCTCCATTGCTTAGGAAGTGTTATTTGCCCTCTTTCTGTTGATTTTATTATTTTTGAAGTCATATTGTTAAAATAAGAAATACTTATTTTCATATTATCATATCAAGCGCCATAATTCAAAGTAGCCTTACCATGTACGGACTTTATACTATCTACAGCCATAAATAGTCTATCAGCCCGACTACTATCCTCAAACAAACTTAAATTATAGTTTTGCACCAATCCAGAAACTCCCATTCCAATTAACCTCACCACTTCACCCTTCTGATGATTTGCTAAAAAAAGATCGCATATTAGTGGAAAAAGTTCTTTATCAGAAGATGCTAAAATTCCAAGGTTTTTTTGAATACTAATATCTCTATAGCCCTGTTTTTGGCCAAAGCTATTTTTATATCGTACTTTAATAAAAATAGTACTAGCTTTCATTTCATATAATCTCAATTTTGAAAAAACTTGAACAGACAATTCTTTCAAAGCTTCTATACACATTTTTTCAGAATTTACAGCTTCATAAAAAGTGTGTTCTTTGGATATAGATTTAGGCAAACTTTTATCAGGGTTTACTTCTCCATCGTCCATTCCTTTGCATTTTTTCCATAGAGTAATACCTTTAATACCAAATATTTCTATAACTTCTGAAAAGTGCAATTTTGCAATGTCACCAATTTTTTTAAATCCATAACGATCTAAAACTTCAAATGTTTTTGGGCCAACTCCGGGCAAACTTCTTAAACTTAGTGGTGCTAAAAATCCTTTCTCGCTACCAGCAGGGACTACTGTTAATTTATGTGGCTTGTTCATACTAGAGGCCACTTTTGCAACAGTTTTAGTAGTAGAGAGTCCACATGAGGCAGAGAGACCAAGTTTCTTATATATTTCAACTAAAATAGATTTAGCTATTTCAGCAGGATCCCCTTTAATTCCTGTGATGTCTAAATATGCTTCGTCAATAGATACCATTTCAACATCAGGAGTAAATTTGCAAAATATTTCATACATTCTCTTAGAAAAACTCCTATAAGCTTCGAAATTACCATTCACCACTATTGCATGAGGACATTGTTTTTTAGCTAAATACATAGCCATACCAGCTTTGATTCCAAATTTTCTTGCCTCATAACTAGCTGCCGAAACAATACCTTTTTTTTCACTAGGTCCTCCAACCAACACAGCTTTACCTTTTAAAGTTGGATTAAGTACTTGTTCCACAGAGGCAAAAAAAGCGTCTGCATCTATGTGTAGAATATGACGCTTTCTTTGTTGTAATTTAAGTTCAAACATAATTAGTACATTGCCATTTGACCATCAAGGTAGTAGTGCTTTGGCGTAATAGATTTCTTAATTACTTTTACTTTTTGCCACAAACTAGCTCTTTTAATTTCGGTATTTCTTTTCCATCCGCGAGCTGGATCCATCTTTTTTTTGTGGATACGAACCTTAGATTTATTTTTAAGTGATGTGTTGATTGTTAATGTAATGAACATAGTAAATAAGGGTTAGGTGAATAAGGTCAGCTAAAGCTGGTTTTTAAGTTTTCTATTTTGAATTAATTTTTAGTAGTACTGTCTTATTAAAGTTTTGACGACTCCTTGTATGTATAAATCATTATCAGGGTATATATCTTTGTAATCTTTATTTTCCGCTTTTAGGTAAGTTTTACCTTCTTTAATAATCAATCTCTTTAAAGTATTTGACCCATCAACTAATGCTACAACAATATCGCCGTTTTTTGCTTGTTTTTTTGTATCTACAAGCACTAAATCTCCTTCATATATTCCAGCATCTATCATGCTATTACCAGTTACTGTTAGTAAGAAATAATCTTCAGAGTTTGAAACCATTTCTTCGCCTATGTTCATATAACCTTCTATGTATTCTTCCGAAAGCACAGGGCCACCAGCAGGTATCATTCCAAGGATTGGAAGTCTGAATGAACCTCCACTTAATTTTTCTTTTACAGTATCTAGTAGTCCAATTCCGCGAGGTGTATCGTCTTTTTGGATAAAGCCTTTTTCTTCTAAAGCTTTCAAGTGTTTTAAAATACTATTATCAGATGCTACTCCGAAATGTTCTTTCATTTCGCGGATAGTAGGAGATTTTCCATACTCCATTTGGTACTCTCTTATGAAGGTTAGTACCGCCTCCTGTTTGTCTGTTAATATTTCCATATTTTTCTTGGGTAAGTGTATGCTCACCATTAATATAGGTGAGGACGCACTCACCGTCAATAGTAAAATTCAAAAAAAGTTTAAAAAGGCTTTTTGATGCTAAAAATTTATCTTAGAAATGGCTTTATATTTAGCTAAAAAGCACACTGACCGCATCCATAACGCACTCCTTCTAATATTGAAGTGGTCAATTTTAAAATTAAATTCATCCAGACAATTGCTTATTTTTTCATTCAGTTCCATTATTTCTTTTTTGTACTCTAAAAAATCCATGTCCGTTGATCCAGCACTAAAACTTAATATTTCCATTAATTTATCCGCATAAAGTTTTTCAGCTTTTGCCTTCACCTCATCTGGAAAATATATTTTGCGAGCACTGTCGCGCGCATCAATTGCTTTATTAACTAATCCCTCTTCTATCCCGTACCTTCTCAAAATTTCTACCACCCCAGGAAGTAAATCATGCCTTTTTCTTAAATATTCATCAATTTCAGACCAAATTTTTTCGATTTCTTTTCGCATACCCATTGCATATCTCAGAGCTACTATAAGCCACATTAATATAATAAATAATGTAGAACCAAAAACTAAATAAAAACTATTAATGGTCATTTTTAAGAGTTTAAAAGATTTTTAATAATCTCTACACTTGTAATCCAATTATATTTTTCCTTATTTTTCAAAGCTTCCGTAATAAGTTTATTACGCACCCTTATTCCTTTCATTTTTTTCAGAGCCTCAGCAAGTTTTCCAGGTTTAAGATTTATTAACAATGCAGCATCTTTATAAAGTTCTTTATGAACTTCTATATCAGAAATTATTGCTGGAATACCTCTATTCTCTGCCTCTAAAATTGGAACATTAAAGCCTTCGGATTCGGATAAATTTACAAAACAAAAACAATGAGTGTACAAAGCTGCTAAAGTTTCCTGATCAAGCACCCCAGTACTAACAATATTTTCTCCTTCAAAAGAAGTTTGTTTTCCTCCAACCAAACATAGTGGCATATCAAAACCTGATGCCTTATATTCCGAAACCAAAAATTTTACATTTTTTCTAACATCAAAACCTCCAACATAAAGAACATATTTTCCTATCGATAGTTTTAATTTTTTCAAAATTTTGTCTGATTTTTCAGTAACTAAATTTTTCTTATAAGTATCCGCAACATCATTATAAGCAACAAATATTTTCTTTTTACTAACTCCGCATACTTTAGCAATCATCTTTTTTGAAGTCTCAGAAACCGTAAGTATTTTATCTGCTGATTTGACAGCTTTTTTAGTCTGCCAGTGGTATAAACCAGACATCACACCATGTAAATAGCGCCTGTCTGTCCAAGGAATTACATCATGAACAACCACTAAAGTTTTAATACCTTTTTCAAGCCAGCTAAAAGACCACGGATTACAAGGGTAGGGAAAGATTGCTGCATCAACTTCCATTTTTTCAAAAAATGCAGGAACTTTAATTTGCTCCCAATGAGTTTTTTTCATTCCAGCACTGCCAAACGCCATTTCTGGTACAACTTCAATTTTTACATTTTTAGGGAAATCAAATTTAACCTTTTGTGGAACACAAACAGTATATTCAGATTCACTATCAATTTTCGGCAAAATTTTAAGAAGATTTAAAGTGTACTGACCAATGCCAGTATTTGGGTGTAACAAAAATCTTCCATTTATACCTATTCTCATCTTTTTTGTTTAAGGATTAAGTCTACAATTTGAGTTGTGCCATTTTCAATGTCGGCAGTTTTATTCATATTATTTTTTTCAGCCATCATTACCGCGTTAATAAAATCTCCTTTCAACATATTACCACTTAAAACAGACCAACCCAACTTTCCTGCAAAAACTTCGGCATTTAAATTTTGCTCACCTCGTCCTGTATTAAGAGGTATAATAAGAGCCTTTTTCTTCATATAAGCCAATTCGAAAAGACTATTAGCCCCCCCTCTCGTAACAACCAAGTCTGCAGCAGCATAGACATCAAAAAGTTCTTTATCTATATATTCAAATTGAGCATAGCCTCTTGATTTTATTCCAATATTTAAATTTCCTCTTCCTCGAATATGTACAATTTGGAATTTTTTCAACAGCTCATCTAAGCTTTCATCCACAATTTTATTTATTTGCATAGCCCCTTGGCTTCCACCCATAACAAGCAATACTGGCCTATAATTATCAAACCCACAAAACTTCAGTCCAGCATCTTTATTGCCATGAATTTTTCTTATAGGCGATCCAGTTACAACAACTTTTTTTTGCAACTTCAAACTCAAATATTTTTTTGTTTCTGAAAAACTTAAACAAATTAAATCAGCAAATTTGAAACACAGGCTATTTGCAAGACCAACACTTACATCAGATTCATGTACTATTATTGGGATTTTGAGAGCTCTAGCAGCGAGTGCAACTGGTACGCTCACATAACCACCTTTACTAAAAACAACTTCAGCACGAAATTTTTTTAATACATTAATTGCTTCCAAAAAACCCATTGGAACTTTTACGATGTCTAAAAAATTTTGCCAAGAAAAGTATCTTCTTAATTTTCCAACATGAACACCAGCGTATTGAACGCCTTCTTTTTCCATCATTTTTTTTTCCACGCCATCTACCGAACCAATATATAAGATATCATGCCCCCCACGCCTTCTAATATCTTCTATAATGGCTACGTTCGGTACTACGTGTCCGCCTGTCCCTCCCCCTGTTAAGACTACTCGCATAATAATTTGTATGTTGAGAAATATTTAAAAGTATACCAATTCCCACCAAAGAAGCCACCAAAGATGACCCTCCATAGCTTACGAAAGGTAAAGTGATTCCGGTAACCGGTGCTAATGCAGTGTTTACAGCAATATTTACAAAAGCTTGCACACAAATCCAAGTTGTAATGCCTATTGCCATGTACATTTCAAAATTACTACCAGCATGTTTAGCAATGGTAAATCCTCTTAGTGAAATTACAAAATAAGCTAGTACCACAAAAATAATTCTAATAAATCCAAGTTCTTCTGAAGATGCTGCAAAGATAAAATCGTCAGATGCTTGAGGAAGCCAGTAAGATTTTTGCACTCCCTGTGTTAATCCCTTCCCCCAAAATCCACCTGTTGCAACCGCTATATTAGCCTGCTGCGATTGCCAACAATAATCTTCCAAACACTCGGAATCTACGCTCATAAATCCTTGGAATCTTTCCCTAACATGAGAAACGGTTGAAATAACAACAATCGCACAAAGTACAGCAACCAGAAATGCCATTCCTAAATGCCTTAATCTGGCACCAGCAACGAAATACATTGTTCCACAAATAATTGCAATTACCATGGTTGCACCGTAATCATTTTGTAAAACCATTGGTAAAAGCATAATCCCAGAAAGAATTGAAAAAGGTATAAAACCATCTCTAAAATCTTCCAATTGCTCGGTTTTTTTCTGACTCAACCAATAAGCCAAATATACAATGATCGCCAACTTTGCAAATTCAGATGGTTGCAAAGAGGTGTTAAAAAGTACAATCCAGTTTGTTGCAATTGTTCCAAAACTGCTTCCAAAAACAACCACCGCAAATGAAAGTAGAGCCACTCCTCCATATAAAACTGGAGAGATTTTTTTCCAAAACTTCAAAGGAAATTTAAAGGCAATAAAAAAAGCCACGAACGCTATACCTAATCTAACTATATGTTTTTTAAATAAAAGATAACAGTCCACATTTTCATCTCCGCAATTTGGATAAAGCACATCAGGGGCAGATAAAGATATTGATTTTGGAACTCCAATACTTGTAATCATTACAAGTCCAAATATTAACAAAAACAGAACGGAAAGCGCCAAAACTGTATCAAATTTGAGGGGATATTTCATGAAAGCATATTACTGGTTTTATCTTCTCAGAGCAATTATAATAGGACCATGAAAAAATATATTATAAAGATCTCAGTAGCTACAATTATCCTTATCTTCTTAGATCAAATAAGTAAGTATTGGGCAGTAAAAAACATTGCCTTCGTTTATAACCCTGGAGTTGCTTTTGGTATACACGTTCCAAAAACACTACTCATTGCTTCAACTTTTGTGTTGCTTATTACTCTTTTTGTTGTGGCTATAAAAGAATTTAATCTTCAAAAAAAACTGTCTCAAGCAACAATTTCTCTTGTTGCCGCAGGAGGAGCATCTAATTTATTAGATCGTTTCACCTATGGTGCTGTGGTAGATTTTATAGATCCAAAAATATGGCCTGTGTTTAATTTTGCCGATGTTTTTATTATTGTTGGTGTGCTATCAATAATTTTCTTCTACGAAAAACTAAAGAGATAAACCTTTTTCTAAAGCTTGTTTCATAACTTCATATGGTGCCTCCATACCAGTCCAAATTTTAAATTGCTCCATTGCTTGATAAAGAAGCATTTTCTCTCCAGTTACTATTTTTTTCCCCATTTCAGAAGCCTTTTTTAACAGGGGGGTAATTAAAGGTTTATAAATAATATCCATCACTGTATCCACTTGCTCTAAAACTTCCTCAGAAATTAAATCTTCCAAAACTGCAGATGGGTTTATTGTCCATATTGAAGTGCTTTGTATTAAAACATCAAAGGGGCCACTAATTTTTTCCAATCCAAAACCATTTCCTCCAGCCAAAAGAGTGGCTTTAGACTTATCTCTATTAAAAACAAACACATTTGCGCCAGCTTTTGAAAGTCCATAAAAGATTGCTTTTGCACTTCCGCCTGCCCCAAGCAATGCAATTTTTTTATCTGACACATCTCCAAGAGCTTTTAATGCACCGATGTAGTCAGTGTTGTAACCAAAAAGTTTTCCATTTCTATTCACAACTGTATTGAGGGCCCCAATTTTTAAGCATGCTTCATCAAGCACATCAACTTTATTCATTAATATTTCTTTATATGGCAGAGAAACCGAAAAGCCAGCCAAATTTTTTCTCGCATCCTCTAAAAAAGCATCTAAGTTATCTTCGGCTACATCAAAAATTTCGTAACTAGCATCAATTTCCAATGCCTTAAAGGAGGCATTATGCATTATTGGTGAAAGAGAATGATTAGCCGGATGTGCCAAAATACCATATTTTTTCATGCCAAAAGGTTAGCACATTACTAGTAAAAAGCCAGTTCTTAAGCTTTTAAGCTTGATTAGTTTTGTAATAGACATTATTATCGCCACCTAGTAAACTGGACTAAATTACCAATTTATAAAAATGTCTGAAGATCTTTCAATTTTTGATATAGCAGGGCCAGTAATGGTAGGGCCATCTAGTTCTCATACGGCAGGAGCCTGCAAAATTGGTCAATTTGCTAGAGCCCTTTTTCATGCCACCCCAACAGAGGTGGTGTTTTATTTACATGGTTCTTTTGGTGAAGTTTATAAAGGACATGCCACAGATAGGGCATTGCTTGGAGGAGTAATGAAGTTTCAAACAAGCGATCCTCGTATTCGTGATGCCTTTGAAATAGCCAAAGAAAAAAATCTCAAATATGAATTTATAGTTAAAGACCTTGGTGAGAATGCTCATCCAAATACAGTAAAAATTGTTCTTAAGAATGAAAATTCAAAAATGTCTGTAACAGGTTCTTCAATTGGTGGAGGCATGATTGAAATTACTAAAGTGGATAATTTTGATGTTTTGTTACATGGGCGTGCAGGTAAATATTTATCACTTGTTGCGCAATTAGATCACAATGATGAATGTCTCTTAAATTTCCAAAAGCATATAAATAAACTTGAAGATATTAGTGTTGCAGCTATTGATAAGAGTGATTTTAAGAAAAAAACTCTAGCCGTTATTTCTCTTGAGGGACGACGCATTAAACTTTCAGAAGTTATTGAATTAGAAAAATTAGAAGGCGTAGACTTTGTACGCTCATTATCAAAACTTGAAACCCAATAAATATGGAGTATCAATTTAAAACAGCAGAAGAGGTTATTAATCTCTGCAAAAAACATAAAATTTCAATTTCGGAATTGGCAAAACGCTATGAATCTGAGCGTAGCGGTAAAAGCACTGCTAATGTTCGTGAAAGAATGAAGCGTACGAGAGATGTGATGTATGAAGCAATTCAGAAGGGGATTAAATCAAACGAGAGATCTAAAATGGGAATGGTAGGTGGTGATGCTAAGAAAATTTATAAACATATAAATAGCACTTCCAAGATCATGGGAAATAAAGTTACCTTGCGTGCTATGGCATATGCGACAGCAGTAGGGGAGCAAAATGCTTGTATGAGAAGAATAGTAGCTTTTCCAACAGCAGGAGGTTCAGGAGTAGTACCAGGTGTTTTATTTAGCTGTTCTGAGCACTTCAAAGCTGGAAAACGAAAACTACTCAAAGGCATGTTTTGTGCTTCTGCAGTAGGACTCATAATTGCAGAGGGTGCCACATTATCAGCCGCCAAAGGCGGCTGCCAAGCGGAGGTGGGTGCCGCCGTAGCAATGTCTGCCGCAGGCCTCACAGAAATGCGCGGCGGCACCCCAGAACAATGCTTCCATGCGGCCGCCATAGCACTCAAAAGCTATTTAGGCCTAGCATGTGATCCACTCGGAGGACTCGTAGAAGTTCCTTGCATTAAAAGAAATGCCATCGGGTGCATGGCGGCCATCGGCGCTTCCGACATGGTAATCTGTGGAGTTACAAGTTTTATTCCTTTTGATGAGGTTGTACAGGCCATGAACAATATTGCCGAAATAATGTCACCAAAACTCAGAGAAACAGCATTAGGTGGATTAGCAGTTACAAAAACTGGTAACATGATAAAAAGAAAACTTGGTCTTAAAGTAACCACAGAATTATAATGAATATTGCAGTATTAGCATCTACAAATGGTACAGATCTTCAAGCAATAATAGACGAAATTGAAGCTGGAAAAATGCCAAATGTAAATCTTAAACTCGTTGCCTCAAATAAAAAATGTCCAGCACTTGAGCGCGCTCAAAAGCACGACATCCCCACTCTATACATTGATCCAACAAACAAAACTCGCCAAGAATTTGACGAAGAGTTAATAAAAGAGCTTAAGTCTCAAAGTATAGATCTTGTTGTACTAGTAGGGTACATGCGCATACTCACACCACAGTTTATAAAAGCCTTTCCCAAGCAAATAATCAATGTGCATCCTTCACTTATTCCAAAATATTCTGGCCACGATTTCTACGGCAAATCAGTGCACGAAGCGGTAATTAAAAATCAGGAAACTGAGTCAGGAATGACAATTCACTATGTAGATGAAGGCGTTGATACTGGTGAAATAATTCTTCAAAAAACTTGCCCAGTTACCAAAGAAGACACGCCAGAAACTCTCAAACAAAAAGTCCAAGAACTAGAGAAAAAATGGTATCCAGAAGTTATTCGCAACCTTACCTCCACTTCAAAAAATATTTAATTGCGCTGCTAACGTGTATCCAAAATACTTTCTTTTTCAGTAATCCAAACAAATTTCCACCACTCAATCTTTTATGATTATGAGTTACTTCTGTATGAGGGAAGTAAACAACTTTTTTCCCAAGTTTTGCAATCTCTCTACATAAATCAAAATCTTCCATAAATAAGAAATATCTCTCATCAAAGCCCCCAACTTTTTCATAAACATCTCGCGGAATGATAAAACATGCTCCAACCAAAAGATCCACCTCTTTCACCTTGTTATGTTTAAAATCCTCCATAGTATATCTATCAACCCTCTTTTTAAACCACGGTAATTTACTCAAAAAAGTTCGCTTAATAATCAGATCTATAAAAGACATATTTCTTCTACAAGAATCTTGCACCACTCCATCTGGATAAACCAACTTAGGACCCAAAATCCCAACATCCTTATGCCCGTCCATGTAATCAACCATTTTTTGAATACTATCTTCATTCACAAAAATATCTGGATTAAGTATCAGTACATATTTTGCTTTTGCCTCTTTTGCACCAAGGTTATTTCCACCACCAAATCCAATATTTTTAGGTGAGCGAATAAGTTTTATAAGCCCCTCTTTTTCAGCCTTATCTAAATATCCCAAACTTATTGGATCGTTAGAATTATTATCAACAGCAATAAATTCAAAATCAAAATTCATTTTTCCACGGTAAAATGCTTCAACACACATTTTTGGAAAATACTTACTATTATAATTGAGCATTATTGCCGAAACTTTGAGTTTATCATTCATACTATTTAAAGTTATCTCTTCTAGGTGCACTTTGATTGTTCTCAGAAATTTTCAATTCCACCTTTGCTCTTACAAAACTTTTATCTGGAACATTTTCTGCAACAACTATACCAGCACCAATAAAACAGTCATCACCAATTTTTACTCCAGGCATAAAACTTGTGTTGACTCCAACCCTAATATTACTGCCAGTAATAAGCCCAAATTTATTAGACTGACTACTCAACTTTTTTCCATCAAAATCCACCATAACTTCTCCTTCATCTAATCTCAAATTTCCGGTTACGCATCCAGCTCCAAAAGATACATTATTACCAATCACGCTATCTCCTATGTAATTACTGTGAGTCCAAACGTCATCTCCTAAATAGCTTCTCGCAACTTCCGTGCCAAAACCTACAACACATCTTTCACCTACGTTACTATCACGCACCAAGGCATTATTTGCCACCACACTTCCTTTTCCTAAATAACACGGACCACTCACGATCGCTCCATCCATAATTTTCACATCTTCATCAATAATAACCTTTCCATGTATAACTGCCGTCGCAGCAATTTGAGCACTACTCGCAATAAATTTTTCAGATTCATTAATTAAAAACCTTGCCACCTTTTGTATATGCCAAGGAAACTTGATAGGCTGCCAAAATCCTTCATATGCTACAGCTTTCATTTTCGAACCACCAGCAATCATATTCGAAAGAGCCACTTCGTATTTATCATCATTATCACTTTCAACATTTTCAAGAGCTTCAATTAGATCACCAGTATGTTTATGTAAATGAACCACTAAATTAACCAAATCACTTGGCTCATTACCTTCACCAGGTTTCTCAACAATTCTCGAAATCACACCATCTTCATTGGTTTCTAAATATCCTCCAGGAAAGTAGCTTTCCACTTTTTTACCCAAAATATAGCTATCCATATCTCCAGGCTCAAAAGCTCTTTTCAGAGTTTCAAATGCCGAAGCTTCAACTACATCATTACTGCTAAAAACCAAAACAGATTGCTCTAAAATGTACTCTTTAGCAGCTAAAACTGCTCCACACATACCTTCATCAAGATTCTCTTGTTCTACATACTCAATATTCATTTCCAAATGATCAGTAGCATCTTTAAGTCTTTCTAAATTATGATCACCACCAACAACCACAACATCCAAAAGCCCCACCTCTTTAAGCATCTCAAGTTGCCATACAATAAGTGGCTTCCCAAGAAATTTTAAGAAGTTTTTATCTTCCACCGGTTTCATTCTTTTACTTCTCCCAGCTGCTAATAATAATACTTTCATTTGCATTAACTTTACAATGTGTATAATTTATAGTGAAAATGTAAATATATAAAGTCAAAATGTTTAATTTATACGATTTAAAAACTAATACTAAGTCCTTTAAAAACCAAAAGTTAGAGAAAGTGGCCTACTTTTTAAAGGAAAAACTACACTTAACAGCAAATAAAATAACCGCTTTAAGTTTTGTTTCTGGCCTTTTTGCTTTTGCTTATCTTTTTAGCAATCATTTTTTATTTATTGTTTTTATTATACTTTCTTTAGTCTTTGATATTTTTGACGGCGCAGTAGCCAGACTAGAACACAAAGGGGATGAAGGATGGATTATAGATAGAACTTCAGATCGTTTAGTTACTCTTTTGATTCTATTAAAAATTACAGTTTATTCATTTAGCTTTATTCCAGCCGTTTTGTTGATAATTTTTATGGTAGTTACTGCTTTTATTTTCTACCAAAAAATCTTTAATAATCGTCACTTCAATATAGTTTATGGCGATCCCTTTTTTCACATCCTCCTAATTTTAACACTCACAAACATCGCTGTTTACTATTTACTAGCACAGCTTTTATTTAACATTTGGTATCTTGCAACTAAGTCAAAAGCTCACTAAGCCTTCCTGCATAAGCTGCAGCGTTGATTTCCATTGCTATTCTTTCTCCATAGCTCAAACTTTCACCAAATAAATACCCACTATACGGTGTAAATTTAGTTCCAGGAGATCCAGGAATTCTCATACTTACATCAAATATAACAAAATCTTCTTTACCACTTCCAGCATCTACAGCCCCTTGTAATGCAAAAGGTCCTATCATACCAGGTGCAACTTCTTTCGCCATTACCTCCACAAATTTCTCTCCAATTTCATATGCTTTTTCCACCAAAGATTCTTTCATTGTTACAGCATAGTGGCCAGTTTCAATAATTTTCGGTTCCATATATTCTCTTACCATCTCTTGTTCTTTAACAGGCAATCTCAAAAATCCATCTAGGTTTGTTTGCCTTCTTGTGTCAGTTCCCATTAGTTCTAGTTCTCCAGTAAGAGGGGAGTAAAAGAAGTTTAAATTGATATGAGCTCCAACAATATATTCTTCAATCACAGCCTTATCTAAAGCGGCTTTTGTTATTAATCCAGAATCAATTCTCTTTTGAGATTCTTCTTCAAAACTATCTTTACTATCAGCAAAAAAGAAAGCTCTTTCATAACCTCTTTCAGCCTCATTAACTTTAATAATAGCCAATCTATCGATTTCTTCGGCACTCTTAAACATTTTAGGAATTCTAATTCCCGCCTTTTCCAAAAGATAATACTGGTTTTTTTCCACATCTCTTTCCTCAAGTTTTACACCTTCTCTGAGCCCATAAATTGGGACATGAAACTCTTTCTCAACTTTATTAAAATCATCAAAATAAACCCAGAAATAACGATTATGAACGAAAATAGTATTCATTTCTCTCAATTGTTCTTGGATATCTTCTCTTAAAACATCAGAAAATTTATCAACCACAATTACTTCATCCACACACCCTCTTACACCTCTAGATTTATAGTATTTGGTAAAAGTTTTTTCGCGCCCTTTTTGGGCAATTACAACAGTTCTAAGTCCATGTTTTTTAGCTCCAGCACATACATCTAAAGCACTATGACCTCCCAACACACCTATAGTGATATTTCCAAGATCATATCCTTCTAAAATTTTTGCTATATCCATAATTATCCAAGTATTTTATCTAATTTATCTGCAGTGATTGCCTCTTTTATATCACGAGCCAATCTGCGTCCAGTACTCATCGGTTCGTTATATCTCAACCAAGTATATGGTGAGCCATTAACATAAGGATTCGTACCAGCCACGATTCTAGCAGATATTTCAAAAACATAGTAGTTCAGCTCTGGATCAATAATACCTTCCAGACAGAAAGGCCCAAACAGTCCTCCATCTACAATAGTTTTCGATGAATCTACAACTCTTTGCCCCATTTCAAAAATTTCTGGCAGTAATGATTCTCTTAAAACTATTGGTACATTTCCAGTGATTGTATATGTGGTATCAATACCCACATCCACTTGATCTTTTGCTGCTACACGCCCGATAGAGTCCGCATTGGACTCATACCTCTTATCAAAGCCCATCACCTCTAATTCGTCGTTTAAACGGCTGTAGAAGTAGTGTGTATAAACAGGTACTCCAACAACATATTCTTGAATTGCAAATTCTTCATGTCCCTTCTTACCTTCGTATTTTTTATATTTTGCATAAAACTCTTCAGGAGTGTTGGCAATAAAATAGCCTTTTCCTCCATGAGCTCCATGGAATTTAATAATAACTGGTCTATCAATATCTTCTGGTTTACTAAAAACTCTTGGTAATTTTATTCCGGCTTTAAGCAACCATTCTCTTTCCATATTTCTATCTGATTCCCATTCTAAAATACCCTTTGTTCCGTAGTACATCATTTTTAAATCCATCATTTTTTCAGGACCAATGTATGCCACAAACGAACCATGTGGGATCATAATTGCATTTTGATCAATTAGCTGTTGTTCAATTTCGAAGAAATTTCTAAATGAGTCAACTTCTATGATTTGATCAGCAACTCCATAACTGCGGTAGGGTCTGTCTTTGCCTTTTTCACAAATGCAGATGGTTTCAAAACCTTCATCTTTAGCCCCCTTCAGAATCTGAAGCGCAGTATGGCTACCAATAGTTGCGATTTTGTAATCTTTGTAATTAGCCATATTCAAATTTTAGATCTTTTAACGATCTTACAAATATTTATATAATTTGTCTACAAGAACTTTATAAAAAAAGCACAAAACTTCCAATTGCAGCTAAATAAGCCGCAAAAACTATTAGGCTATGGTTCTTTAAGAACTTCATTAATCCCCAAACGCTAACCATTCCAAAAATAAAAGCACTAATAAATCCAACCGCCATAGGTGCAAAATCTATATGAACGCCACTTTTAAAAACTTCAAGTCCCTTTAGTAATCCCGCTCCAAAAATTGCAGGACTTCCCAATAAAAAGGAAAATCTTGCAGCTTCTTCTCTTTTCATACCAACAAAAAGTCCAGCTACTATTGTAGATCCAGACCTAGAAACTCCAGGCACAAGCGCCACCATTTGTGCTAAACCAATAATTAAAGCCTTTGGCCAAGTAAATTTGGAAGAGCCATGAATCCTAAAAAATCTTTCTCCTAAGACAAAAAATATAGCTACAATCATCATCCAAGTAGCCACAGCAGTTATATTTCTAAAAAGACCATCTATAAAATCTTCTAAAAAAAGCCCTGCAAAAACAGCAGGTATCGTACCGATAATTATATAGTTCAGCATCATCACATCCTTATCTTTTTTTCCGCAGCATAATTTACCTAACGCTTTAATTAAGTTCAGAATTTCCACCCTAAAATAAACAAAAATTGCCAATAGGGTTCCCACATGAACAGCCACATCAAATGTTTTTAAACTTTCAACATTTAGTCCTAAAAAATGCTCTCCTAGAACTAAATGACCGCTAGAAGAAATAGGTAAAAATTCGGTCACTCCTTGTAGAGCGCCCAGTAAAAATGCTTGAAATAAATCCATAGTATTAGTGTCTAAAGTATCTTCTTCCAGAGAATACCATGCTCACACCAAGTTCGTCAGCTCTTTTTATTACTTCTTCATCACTTACAGATCCACCTGGTTGTATAAATGCCGTAACCCCCAGCTTTGCGGCTTCTTCAAGGGCATCTGGGAATGGGAAGAATGCATCAGAAGCCATAACAGAGCCTTTAATTTTTTCACCACCCTTAAAGCCTGCAATTTTCACGCTATCAACCCTAGACATTTGGCCAGCACCAATAGCTACAATCTTATTGCCCTTAGCCATTACTACAGCGTTAGATTTAACATGTTTACAAACTGTATTTGCAAATAACATTGAATCAATTTCTTCACTTGTAGGTACTTTTTTTGTAACTACTTTGAGGTCTTTAAGCGTGAGTTTATATTTATCTTTTGTTTGAATAAGAATTCCTCCAGCTACTTTTTTTATATCCGTACTCATAAAATCTATCTTCAATTCCCCAGTTTTAAGAATTCTCAAATTTTTTCGTGTCATTAATCTTTCTAATGCCTTTTTCTCATAAGAAGGGGCAATGATAACCTCCACAAACATTTTTTTCTCTTTCATATAGTCCAATATCTTTTCATTAACCTCTCTATTAACAGCAATAATACAACCAAAAGCCGATAATTCATCAGTTTGATGACCAGCCATAAATGCTTCTTCAATTGTGTCTGCAACAGCCACTCCACAAGGATTGTTATGTTTTACAAAAACCGCGGCAGGTTTATCAAATTCTTTTACTAGTTCTAGGGCACTGTCCCCATCTACAATATTATTAAATGAGAGCTGTTTACCATGAAGCACTTCTGAATTGGTAATATTTGAATCAGTGTTGCCAGGGTTTCTAAAAAACGCTGCTTTTTGTTGAGGGTTTTCACCATATCTCAAACTACAAATTTTTTCATAATGCAGGTTTAAAAGTTCAGGTTCTCCCAATGCTTCTCTAAAATATGCATTTATATTTTCATCATAATCTGCCGTCATGCTAAAAGCCTTTCTTGCTAAATATTTTCGGTATTCTTCATTGTCTTCATTCATTTTTGCTAACACTGTTTCGTAGTCGCTAGGATCGCAAACAACAAAAACATGTTTAAAGTTTTTTGCCGCACTTCTAAGCATGCTTGGCCCCCCAATATCTATATTTTCTATAACTTCTTCTTCAGTTACTCCCTCTTTTGCTACAGTTTCTTTAAAAGGGTAAAGATTAACAACAACCATATCTATCATTTTAATGCCGTTAACTTCCGCTTCTTCCATGTGCTTTTTATTGTCTCTCAAGGCCAAAATTCCACCATGAACTTTAGGGTTTAAAGTTTTCACTCTCCCATCCATCATTTCCGGAAAACCTGTGTAGTCAGAAACGTCTATTACATCTATTGAAGCCTCTTTTAGTATCTTTGATGTGCCACCAGTGGATAGAATTTCTACTCCACTTTGAGCTAATTTTTTTGCAAATTCAACAATGCCAGATTTATCTGACACACTTATTAAAGCTCTCTTTATTGGCATGATTTTCCTTGTTAAAAACCGCAAGGAGTTTACTCAAGAAACTCACGGTGGTCAAGGTTATCATTCAAATTTTGACGATACTTAAAAATAGGTTTACCATTATTCTCCTTACTTATTAATACAAAAATTATGAGTATAGAAAAAAATGAAGGTAAAAATAAAGTTCCTGTAACATTGGTATCTGTAGCAAAATCATTTGCTTTAAGAGCTTTTCATCAAGCTGGTATATCACTCAATGGTAGAGCTGTTATGAATGTTGTAATAGGTAATACAGCCATTCTTACTGTGCATAGCATCAATCCTTTAAATGATCAGGAGCTTGCAGAAATGCAGTATAGAAACTCAGATCTTGAAATTAATCAAAGTGGTGATTTAATAACTATTTCAGTTTCAATGGCTGATGTTGCGACAAGATTTTCAGGTTTAAATGGTATGGCAGTTGACGATTCTGATACAGTTGAAGATGCTGGTTTGCCAGCGCTCATGGAAGAAGCTAGAAGGGAAGTTGCAAGTAGAACTTCAAATCAGCTAACAGATATTGATATTTGGTTTAAAGAAGGAGATCAGGATTAAGCTTCATCAATACCGCCTTTACTCCAAGGGTTACATCTTAATATACGCCATATTGATTTCATGGTGCCAAAAATAACACCATATTTTATAATTGACTGACGCGAATATTCGCTACAACTAGGGTAATATTTGCAAAAGCCTTTTTTTCCAAAGGCCTTTCCCATAAATCCATGATCCAAAGAAAGATACTTTTGATATCCTTCAATAACAAAAACTAAAAGCCTGCGTGGAGCCAGCCAAACATCCTTAAGCATCCTAGTAATAATTACCAGGGTATTGTTTCACACCATTTTGGCTAACTTCCCAGTGAAGATGTATTCCAGTAACACCATATACACGACCAGTGTTACCCATCATACCAATCACATCACCCTGAGATACTTGTTGACCATTGTAAGCATATACATCGCTCATATGTGCGTATAGTGTTTTAAGTCCATTTCCATGATCGATAATCACATGGTTACCATATCCACCACCCCAAGTTCCTGTAGATACTTTTACAACTGTACCACCACCAGCCGCCCAAATAGGAGGTTTACTTCTATCTGCAATGTCAAAAGCGTAGTGACCAGCTTGGAATCCTTGTGTGATTTTACCACTTGTAGGGAATATAAACACTTTCCCTGGTGATGGAGCTGTTGAGCTTCCAGCAAGGCTTCTAGCGGTAGATCTTGTTGTTGAAGGTGCTCTTGCTGCCACAGTAGGTGCTACAACTATAGGTTCTGCCCCAGGTAGGAATAATGTTTGACCTTTAGCAATAACCTCAGATTCAAGACTGTTTTGAGCCAAGATGCTGTCAGTATCAATTTTATATTTTTTCGCAATTTTTGTGATTGAATCTCCGCTCTGAACTTCGTAACTAATTCCATCAATAGGTGGTATCAAAAGTTTTTGACCAACCCTTACGCTATGAGCATTGCTCAGCTTATTTTCCCACATAATAGTAGAAACATTAACGCCATATTGTTCTGCAATTACAGAAAGAGATTCTCCTTTATCTACTGTGTGAACGGCAAAATCTGTTAATTCTGCACGATTTGAGGCATCTGTTTGAGGGTTCATCTTTACCAAATAACCATCTATATCTGCCACCAATACATCTCCAACTCCATATGAATCTATATAGTCACTATTATAACCAAAAGAAGACGCAGTATATGTTCCTCCTGGTGTTAAAGACATTGAAATAAGAGCTACCATAGATAAGGTGGCAGCTTGGAACATTAACTTCTTTTGAGGGGATGATGGTGCTATATCTTCAGATACAGTTTTTGCGCTATTTAAAATGCGCCCAATTTGTCCAAATACAGGCGCATCAGCTATGAAAGCAAAAGGTTTAGCTAAAAACTTAACAAAGTCAGTCGTATGAGCCTTGACCAGATAAGACTTAGAAAACGTCTTAAGTTGACGATTTCTTCTCGCTAATTTATTTACCTGTATTGTTGTATCTATAGCTTCTATATATAGGTGGTTAATATTTCCTTTAAGGCTACTTAAGCCATGAATCTACCAGAATATCTTTATTAAGTCAATTAAGTACAAGGACATTATCCTACTTTTGAGATGACCTCACAAGCCCCGATGGTTGACTTTTTTAAAGAAATGTTGTGATTAAAGGTTGTGTGGTATTTTTGAGGGCGCTTATTTTGCTTGTTAAAGCCAAAATGACAGCCTTGACATATTAGAGTTTAAAAACAGTGATATTAATAAATAATTGACTTTTATTTCAAAATATTATCTTTTACTATTGCAAAAATACTCAGGCTTTGGTAAATTCCCCCTGCTCTAAGCAATTCTGCTCTATGCTCAAAAGTGGTATAGGGCTTAAGATTCACATTATATCTTAATCCACAGAAAATATGACTGAATCTGTATCAACAGAAAAAGTAGCCATGCAAAGCTACGAAATTATGGTCATCGTAAGGCCTGGCCTAGGTGAACAAAAGACTCTAGAAGTTCTTGGTGAAATCAAAGGACTTATTTCTAGTAACGGCGGGAAAGTTACTGCTGAAGATCTATGGGGTACTCGTGATCTTGCTTACACTATTAAAAAGCACGATCAAGGATACTATGCAGTTTTCAATTTTAAACTTGAGCCAACAAAACTACAGGCATTAAATAAGCCTTTAAACCTTAATCAAGAGGTTCTTAGATATTTGATTACTAAAACTCCTGAAGGTTATACTCTTGTAACTCTTGAGCAATACGCTGAAGAAGCTGCGAAAGAAGAAGAGGAAGCAAAGAAGAAAAAAGAAGATTCTGCAAAGAAAAAAGTAGTAAAACAATCTGTAGAAAAAGCTCAAGTGGTTGAGAAAAAAGTAGAGAAAAAGGAATCAAAACCAAAAAGTTCTGAATCTGAAGATAAACTAAAGGATATTATCAACGATCCAGATATTTCTCTATAATTCACCTAAATTAACCTAAAATACTATGCCAGCATACAAAGGACGTAAATGTTTCTTTACAGAAAACAACATTACATACATTGATTACAAAAATATTCGTCTACTTAAAAAATTCCTTACAAAGTACAACAAAATCGTACCTAAATATTACACAGGAACGACTTTAAAAAGACAAAAACAACTTTCAGCGGCTATCAAAAATGCTAGAACAATGGCATTGATTCCGTTCACTAAGTAAAGTTTAGCTCAAAATCGATTAAAGCCCTTTTCAAAAGGGGCTTTTTTTGGTATAATGTTCTGATAAAAACAAATATAAACATGACACAAAAATCGTATTACGATCATGAAAAGATTGCATGGAGAGCTCCAGAGTACATGAAGTACAGAAGAGGGCTGCTTTGGAAAGTAATTGCTGTGCTTTTATTAACCGTATCATCGGTACTAGGATATTTATATATTTCGTGGACTTTTTCTTTGGCACTAGTGGTTTTTGCGCTTGTATATAGTTTGTTGGATAGGAGAGATCCAGAAATTATTGATGTAATTATTTCTGATTTAGGCGTGAAAGTAGGCAACAAAAAATATCCGTTTGCAAAAATTCAAGGATTTTGGGTGATCTATAATCCACCCTATGTTTCAACACTAAATCTGAGGATTAAGGGGCACGCTATTACAGATGTAGAAATCCAACTTTTAGGACAAGATCCATCAAAAGTTCGCGATCTTTTAATTGCTAAAATTCCTGAATATGAAGGCAAAGATGAGAGCTTCATAGATGTATTATTAAATGTTTTGAAAATATAAAATGGCAGATTTACCAAATCAAAATCCGAATAATTCTGAAGCGATTGTAAATCGCGAAATAGCTGAACAAGAGAAGTTGAGACAGGTTGATTTTCTGAAAGAGCAAATGAGAAAAATTCGTTATGCGCTTAGTGATACTGTTTCTCAAAAAACAGAGCGTGAAAAATTTGCTGCTGCCCAAGCATTGAAAAAGTTTGATGACATTATTCTTAAAAAGGGAGATCAATGGCTTGAAGCTATTAATCGTAATTTGAACAATGGTTCTGCTTTAACAACATTAAGAGCAGAAACAGATATTATTGAAAGAGAAATAGCTGATGATGTAGCCACAATTGAATCATATATGGGTAAAATGAATGTTATCCATGAGAATGATTTATCGGCTATGCTTAATAGTTCAGTGCATAGTTCACAGAAAATTGCCGAACTAATTCTTGAAAAAAATAATTATCCAGAAATCATAGATGCTTTGAAATATGTTTTGAACCGTGGAGGAGACAAAAATCAAGCATTCCAAACCTTTGAAATGCACTTATCATCAGAGAATTCAGAGGTTAAGTCTTATATTTGGACAGTAATGTCATTCCTAAATGGGGAAGAGAAAATTGAATTTGCAAAAGAACATACGAAAAAGAACAATTTAGACTCTCAAAATTTATTAAGCTTTTTAGAGGAAGGAAATAAATATGGTGTTTATTCACACACAGAAATGCAAGAAGTTTTAGAAGAAACTCAAAAATATGATTCTATTAAAAAGGATTTTGATAAGAAAAAGGAACAATATGCCGCTGCATACAAGATCACAAACGACTTTAAAGATGATGCATTGAGGCTATCTGGCTCAAGTTATGGGTCTAAAAATGCAGCACTGGAAGCTCTTAATATAAAAAATGGTATTTTGTTTGTTGCACAATTGGCAGCAGGGTTAACGATTGTTGGTAATATAGCCGCAAATGTTTTTGAAGCTGGTAAGTTTCACCCAAGAAATATTAAATATGCCTTTAATGATCCTACTAAAGTTGCTTTAGCAGCCTTAGTGGGTATTAGCAAAAGAAATGAACTGGGTGAATTTTTTAAGGGTAGTGCCGATAGAAAAGCGGATGCAAATCAAAAAAATCGTCAAAATTTTAAAAACGTAATCAGTTCAAACGCGGAAGTTGTGCCTTTTTTGAAAGGAAGCGAAACTTATTCAGGTACAAAAGCACTATATGAATACTCTAACTATGTTTACCAAACCTATGCCGATGGTGGAGATTTTCCGGAAAGTATGGCTACAAAACAAGGCTTTGAAACATGGCTAAAGGTAAAAGGTAGAAGTTCAGATAATCCAGAACTATATAGAGAAGTGATTACAAAACTTAAAAACTCAAAAATCAATGATGAGGAGCTAGGCACTTTAGCAAAAACGATGAGGGCATTAAATATTAAAGATGCTGCCAGTTATAACAAAGAAATTGAGGTAATTAAAAAAACAATATGATAGATCAAACAGCAAAATCAGAACCGCGTGTAGTAAACACAGATTATGGACAAAGAAAATTTGTACAATCGGCGGTTATACAAGAGCAAAAACCCCGTCCAGCTTCTGGAGGGTGGAAATATGTTCGTAGAACGGTTGCAGGTATGTCGGCAACACTTTTGCCAATCATGCTTGCACATAATTCTGATGCTGCGGAATATCATACTTTCGTTGAAAAAATTATAAAACTAGCCTTATAAATGATTAAAACAAACATCAAAACTTGGTTTAAGAAAAGTTTAATAGCAATATTTGTAGCTTCAACGATTTTAAGTGTTTCTACACCTGTTTTGAGCGCTGAACTTGGTATTAACAATGTAAAAGTTGCTTATGCGGCTGATCCAGCCCCAGCTGCAACCCCAGCTGCAAAACCAGCTGCCGCCGAAACCGCCGCCGCTCCAGCACAAACAGCAGATGCGAGCAAACAAATCGATGATACTCTTAAGAATTCTGTTGCCTTTATGATCTCTCTTGAAAAAGTGTTAAACAAGCTCCTTTGGCCTGTTTTGGTACTTATTGGAGGGCTTTTGGATAATAGTATTTTGTTTGGTAGTGGTATGGAGGAGAGATTGAGAGAAATTTGGGTTCCTGTAAGGAATCTAGTAAATATTCTTTTTGTTATCGCATTACTCGGTATCGCTCTCTACAACGTGCTTGGACTCGGAGATGAAAGTGGAAACTACTCTATTAAGAGTATTTTGCCGAAAATTATTGTGGGTATTATAGTTGTAAACTTTTCTTTCGTTGGAATTAAAGTGTTTTTAGATTCAATTAATGTGCTTACAACCTCAATTTTTGCATTACCAGACCAAGTTGATGAGGGACTTTCTTCAATATTAGACCCTAAAACTCCCGAGGATTATGACAAAGTTGCAAGATTCTGTAAATCCTATCAAGGAAAATCACCAGGTGAAAAAATCAGTGATGAAACTCTTAGAGGTGAAGCTGAAACTGTTATTTATAGAGAATTAAGTAAAAAATATGCCAGCGATTCTTTGAAGGGAAGTAATGTTGCTTTGAGTCCAAACGATTCAAAGGCGGTTATGAAAACCAAGGTTTACGATAAATTATCAGCTTCTGCTAAGGTAAGATTCGACGGTGAATTTACCGAGAGAAAAAACAGTTTAATTTGTGACGGTACAGTACTTGGCACTCAAGGAAAACTATTCCTACAAAAATACAATAGCCGTAATGCTTCTTTAGCAATGGCTTTAAACATGACAAATATTTTATTCTATGATGACATTTCTCTAGGAGTAGATACCGTAGAAAAATTTGCAATTAACACTATTTTCTCACTTGCACTGTACTTAATATATGTAGCCTCTTTTATTGCACTTTTCGTTGTTTTATTAGCGAGGCTTGTGGTGATGTGGGTATCTATTGCCCTTTCCCCAGTGCTTTTATTGGGGTTAGCTGTACCAGTAATTAAAGAAAAAATCTCCAGTTTTGGAGAAGTTACTGACCAATTTATGCAAAACGCCATCGCACCTTTAGGAATTGCAGTATCTATGACAATAGGATGGATTATGCTTTCAGCCCTAAAATCTATTAATACTTTTGATACAGTAAATGCTATCTACTTTAATTCCGCTTCAGGAATTCCTGTGGTTGGTGTTAGCACTCTACAAGAATTAATTGTAGCGCTTGGAACCGTTGCAGTAATTTGGATGGCCGTCTTTACTGCAGCCAGTAAGAGTATTGCAGCTCCTGTAACAGAGGCAATTAAAGGCGGACTACAAAGCGCCGGTAAATGGGTTGGAACAACCCCATTAAGAAACATGCCTATGTTCCCAATTACTATTGCTGGAAAGAGTCAAGACTATACTGCTAACCAAGTACTTGATGCACTTGGACATTTGAGCCAAGATCAACATAGACAAGACCTTACAAATAGAATTTTAAATAGATCAGAAGATTTTGGTACTGCGGGATTATTCAGAAATCCACCTGCAACTGCAGATGATTTTATGAAGAAAGTATTAGAGGCTAATAGAGATAGGAAAGTGGTTGGGCTTGATCCAGAGACAATGAAAGCGCTCAAGGACTTTAGAAATAATGATAATTATAGAGGCCTAAAAATGAATTCTACAGCTGAAGGTGCAAGAATAGAAAAGGCTATTGATACTGCTTTAGCAGGTTTTGATAGTTCAGATGAGTCAGTAAGAAAGGATGCTGCGAAAGCTGCACAAGAGGCTGTAAATCTAATGCGTAATCACCTACTAGGAAAAGGTATTAATCCAGACGCACCAAACACACCAGCAAGCAATCCATCTAATGCTTCAGCGGTAAATGCAGGTACTTCGTGGGGAGGGCAAAGGTTAAACCAAAGATTTAATGGAAGAACAAATCAAATGAACGCCGCAATCCAAGCTATCAATAATGCCATGACAAAACTTGATAAGGCTACAACTGTTCCAGAAGCTGAGGCTGCCATTAGAGAAATTGCAAATACTCCAGGTGGAGCAACAGTAACAGCCGACGAAATTAAGAACGCAAATGCAGCAGCCTTTAACAAAGCAGAAAGTTTACTTGGCAAAGGAGGAGTTGATGCTACACTAAATACAGCTAGAACAACACCTACAACAACACCATAATGACTAATCAAGAATTACAAAAAGATCCGGCAAAGTTAAGTGTAATTCCAGAGCTTCAAACTCTGGCAAATAATGGAGGTCAAAATTCCGAAGCATACGCGATTACCCAATTGGCAGCTGAGGGAAAGATTGATCAAAAAGCCCAAATGAAGATTGCTAAAACACTAGGCAATCCGAATAAAATGAAAAGCAAAGGGTACCAGTATTTAATGAAAAGCATTGCCAAAAATAAATTTGGCAAAATTTCTAGCACTGTAACATCTCTTTTAGACGCCCTAAGTATGGGTGGAAAGGCGGAAGAATTTGCAACAGAAGAACTACGAAAAATTAGTGCTTCCGAATATGGGCCAATGTCTTCTCTTAATGAAAAGAAGCTCCTTAAAAATGTAAGTGAAGCTATTGAGGAGCAAATTAAACTTGAGGCAATTCAAAGTACTGGTGCTAAGGCAAATGCTGTTTTAGATAAGAACGAAAATAGTAGTCGACTTGATTCAATTTTGAAGTTGGAAATAGACAATTTGAAAGTTCCAAACATGCCGGCAGATTTAGTAAAAAAACTAGATGAATATGGTATTAAAGAATATGAATTAGTAAAGAAGGCATTACCAAAGTATAAACAACTCAAGGATTTATATGCTCAATTGGAGTCCGACCCAACAGTAAAATCAAAAATAGATACTCTAAATTCTGAGTTAGAAAAAATAGAAGAACAAGTTTCAAATTTAAGAAATGAAGCACAAGAATTTAGAGATGAACAGATTGGTTATTTTAATATGGTTCTTAAACTTTTAAGAGACTGTGAATTAACTAAAAGTGAAGTCGGAATCAATCCAGCCAATACAGAGAATATCTTTATGAGAGAAGAGATTTCTAAGCTTAAAATCAAGAAAGTATCTGTGGTTAAGGATGAAGATAAAAGTGTTGGCGATCCAACAGAAACCGGCGTTGAAATTCTGATAACTTATGTGGATAAAAATGGAAAAGAGCAAACTGCAGATTCACTTGTTTTTAGAAAAATGCTTATGGCAGCTGATGCTGAAAGTGAAGATGTTAGGATCGAGGATATTCCTGGTTTAAAAGAAGGAGCTGTGTATCAAACGAGTCAACTTGTTGATCCAAATTCCACACATAAAGAGTTGAAAAAATTTACTGTAAAAAGAATTTATCAAGATGCTAACGGACAAACTCTAATAGAGCTAGATAAGCCTGTTTTAAAAACCTCAAAAAACAAGCTACCAAATTCCATGGATGATAGTGTTCGACACGATAGGGTGGAGCAAACATACACACCAGGAGGGTTTTTCAAGCTCATTAACACAAATGATTATCGTCCAGAAAAGTCACCAAAAAATCCTCAAATAAAACCAACGATCCTTAAAAATGACAATGCTAATAATAAGCGTAAATTCCTAGCTGGTGGGGCAAATACCCCGTCGATTAATGGTAACGATGAAGGACAAAATGATGATAAATTACCAGAATTAGATGGACCAACTGGAGTGAGAGGAAGGCCTGAAGCTTTACAATTTGATGAAGTTTTTAAAGCTGGTGATATGACATTTGGTGAAAGAAATGTGATTGAAAACATTTGGATGAATACAAGATTTCTTTCTGTAGGTGATTTATGGGAAATGGGTAAATCCATGTATGAATATTATATTCGCCGTTTTGAGCGTAGACAAAAGGAAAAATACTCTACTATTGGTCAAGAATTGCCATTTTTTGCTCCGGAGATGCGTCGTGTAAATCAATCAGCAGAAACTGAACAAGTACAGCAATTTATAGATTCATTTGATCAAAAAGGTGTATATGAAATTCAAGATCGTCTTAGACTTACAACCAATAGAGATGAAATGAAAGCCGCATTTACTACCCTTACAAACAAAGGGCAAATGAGGTGGGATGATATATCGATGTGGAACAATTTAAACAAATTTCTTGATGATAGTAAAAAAATACCTATACCAAAAAATGGTGATCCTTATACAGTAGTCTCTAAAACAGACAAAAGAAATGGTATGGAATTTATGAAAGATGCCATTGATTCAATATGGGGAGAAGGTTCATATAATGATTGGTATAGTAAAAACAAATCTACATTCCGTTCTAACTCTCAAGGGTATGCGGAAGAAGGTAAAGAGTTGGAAAATCTTGATGGTGGACACCGCAGAAAGTTATCTTTCCTACTCAAAGAACACAAAGAGGGAAGATATGTTGATCCTCATGAGTATGAAGGTTTGATCATTCATGCCATTGATAATGGTAAAGCTGGCATGGAAGATAAATTATATTACATGATCGCAGGGGTTGCTTATGAGAATGATTCGGGTAGAACTATATTAAGTATGGATCGTATGGCGCATATTAACTCTGAAATGCTTGGTAAATTCCCAATACTTGATTACATATGTGCCAGTGTTAAACGTAAAGATGGTGGAAGTCATAAATTCACCAAAGATGATTATAAGCAATGGCTTAAATATTTTGATCAGGGCGATCCTACAAATTGCGTACCTACACAGGGCGTACATGATTATCTTTGGAGATACATTTTACCTAGTGATGAAACCCAAAACCGTATCAATAAAGCTCTAAGGGATGCTGAGCGTATTGATCATGAGGATTTATATGTATATGTACCACCGGCAACTGAAAGTGTGGTTAAAAATATGTGTCAAGCCTCTGCTGGTAATAAAAAATATGCTACGGTTAAAGGTTATGCAAATGTATTCCCAGGTTTTAGTAAGTATTTAAAAGAGCTATCTGAAGCTGGAAATAAGAAAAAATTAGTTGAAGGTATTAAATCATATGTTGTTTATGCCGGAATATTAACAAACAGATTTGAAAAAGCTAAAGGTGATAGTTATCAAAGACTTGATGTAAACACATTAAATTCACGCACGATTATGACACCAGAAACACCAAAACAGCTTATGGAAGAAATGGATAATGCAATTAAGAAAATTGTTTATGCGTATGGTGATAGGGAGTTAATAGAAATGGTTGAAAAAATGTATACCAAAACAGGGAATATTGAATTAGATCCGGATGAAAGAAAGAAACAACAAGATATAGATTATGCTTTCCAGGCATTTGGTGAAAAATTTCACCAAGTAGTTGGATCTGATGGAGGGGAAAAGATGATCAATATAATGGCAAGTGCTAATCTTACAGGTATGAGTTTCTAGATTTGCCTAGGTGTTGACACTTTGCGTTAAAAGTGCTTTAATTAAGCATTAAAACTATGAAATATGAGAGGATTAGATAACCCAATAGATGGTTTGCCACAAGATATACTTAGTAGCAATCATCCTGAAGGAGTTAAACCACAGGCTGTTGCTTTACATCTTGTAGATGATGATTTGGAAGGAATAAAAAGTCCTAATCCAAAATCAGTAATACGCTATTCAAAAAGTTTAATTTTTGCACAATTACAGAGGGATCGTTCAATAATTAAGGCACTACCTATTCTTCATAAAGATCCACATGAAGACCAAACATTTAAGCGTGGGATACTTGAAAAATTGAGTTCAACTTTAGATATGATCAGACCAGCGTCAGAGCAATTGAGAGGTATTTCTCAGAGTGCATTAGAGTATAATATAAAACCTAGTAGTTTATCTAAAGCTCTTGGTACAGAAGAAATACTTGGATTATTGATTGACCAAGTAATAGATTACAAGGATTCCAAACCAAAAAAACATAGACAGCCAACAAATATCAATGCTCCTGAGAAAAAGAATGTTGATGGTGAAGTTGCCACAAAATGTGAGGAATTTTTAAATTTCTTTATTCAAAATTATGATCCAAAATCGAGTGAAAGAAGTTTATTTAAATTCATTCGAGCCCTTGAAAAAAAATATAGTGAATATGATATCAAGGCATGGCTTAAGGTCAACAAAGCACAGTTAATCAAATTAATTGGTGGGGAAAACAATGCCAACATTAAAAAAATTGTTAATGATAGCTTTCTTGATTTTGCAAAATCCCAGGGAAGAGAAGATGATTACATAAGATTAATTTGTGAAGATTTGCCAACACTAAATATTGATGATGAGCAAGAAATGTACAAATTTATCAATTCACTCAAGGATATTTTTAGCCAATGGGTTAGTGGTGAGCATAGCAAATTATTGGTTTCAAAAAAATGTGATCCAACAAAAATTAGAGCTGTAATTACTAGCTATCTAATAGATTTATATCCTGAAATGGATGAGTTAAGAATTAAGAATATTGTACACAAAGCAACTAGTCATGTAGTTACTGCAAGTCATATTAACGACTTTATTAGTGATCCAAGAAACATTCCAGAAGATTTAGATAGAGATTACAAAGCAATTTATAGCAGTGGTGAGCTCGATGACAAAGCCTATGCAAAATTACTTAAAGGTACTTTTGCTATTATGGAAGAATATCAATTAGAAGGTGGTAAAACTGTAGTTACAAAAACGGAAAATTTGGCAACTCTTAAAAAGAGGCTTGGTGAGTTTTTTGCAATGGCTAATGATCAGGTTCATAAAGAGTTTAATGATGCTGGGTTAGGCGAATTGAAATTACACCCTACAGTAGAAGGTGCCAATGACTATGCCGAGCTGATAAGAATATCTATGGAAAGTAATGATCCTAAAATTGCTTGGGATGCTAGAGTAAAAATTGGTACTGCCTTTTCAATTTATCAAACTGCCTATAGTAGAACATTTCAATTTAGGGAATATGATGCCAAACAAATTGAAATAAGAATGACAACTCCAAACGATGGAATTAAATTTAAAAAAGGCGATTTGCAAGAAGTTTTATTTATCGAAAATGGTGGAAATCCACAGCAGGTAGGTGAAAGTTATGTGGGAGATGAAAGAGTTAAGAAAATGAATTTATTAAATACTACAATAAATGGTGTTCAATGTTATCTAATGCCTACAACTGAAGGATCTAAAACAGACTTTATTGGTGTTAAATCTATGAGTAGTTGTGTAGGTAAACAGGTGAGAAATGGTGTTACTCCAGAAACAACTACAGATATGCAGCGTGCTACAATAGCTTATGAAAATGAGGATCAAAAAGAGGCCATAGTAGATTACTTGCGAACTCATTATTTTGGAATGTTTAGAAAAATTGAGTTTAAAGTTTATGGAAAAGGTAAGCACTCAGAAAATACTGCTGCAGAATATGAAGCAGAAAAATACTCTCTTAAAGTTTTGATATCATATGGAAACCCATTAGATCATTTACATTCTGCGTATTTCGTAACTGTTGAAATAAGATTTTTAGATATAAAAAATGCTATTAGGGAGCGTAGCGATACTCACAAGGCGAGCCATAAAGTATTCGAAAAGAAAAGATCACGTGCCGTTGTTGAAAAATATAGACCTCGAAGTTTATTCCCAGAGTTATACGAAAAAAATGAACCAAATGAAAACGACATTGTGGGACAACAACTAAATGCTGAAGGTCATCCAACATATTCTCTTAGGAAAAAATTATCCTAAAACTTCTACAACAAGTTTTTTAGCCATGCTAACAAACTCATCTAGCTTCATCACTTCCTGTGTTTTAGTTGCATAATTTCTCACAGCAACAGTTTCATCGGCAACTTCTTTTTCGCCAACAACAAGCATGTAAGGTATTTTCATCATTTCTGCATTTCTAATTTTCTTTCCTAGTGTTTCATTTGCTTCATCAATTTCACATCTGAATCCAGCAGCCTTCATTTCATCATAAACCTTCCAAGCATAATCTTTAAATGCATCAGAAACTGGTAGTACAACAACCTGTGTAGGAGCTATCCAGAATGGGAAAGCACCGGCATAATGTTCAATTAAAAAGCCGATAAACCTTTCATGAGTACTCAAAGGAGCTCTATGAATACATATCGGAGTTTTTTCAGAACCATCAGCATCTGTGTATTTAAGATTAAATCTTTCTGGCACGGCAAAATCTAATTGATTTGTTGCCAAAGTAAATTCGCGCCCAATCACAGACCAAATTTGCACATCAATTTTTGGACCATAAAACGCTGCCTCATCTTCCACTTCAACAAAAGGAACACCACTTTTTACTAAAACATCTCTCACCATTTTTTCTGTCTTAACCCACAATTCTTCGTGATCAACATACTTTTTTCCAAGGCCTTCTTTTGAATGTTTAGAAAGTCTCATTTGGTATTTTTCAATTCCAAAAAGTTCAAAATAATAAAGATAAAGTTCTATTACTTTCCCAAATTCAGATTCAAACTGCTCCTCTGTACAGTAAATATGAGCATCATTCATACAAAGAGATCTTACTCTCATCAGGCCAAACAAAGCTCCAGAATCCTCAAATCTATAACAGTGACCATACTCCGCCATTCTCAAAGGTAGCTCTCTATAACTTCTCTGCTTTGCGGCATAAATTTTATGATGATGAGGGCAGTTCATCGCTTTAAGATAATATTTTTCATTATCCATTTCCATTGCCGGATACATGCTGTCCTCATAGTAAGGCAAATGTCCTGATCTTAAGTACAATTGTTCTTTAGCAATATGTGGGCTTCTTACTCTTACATATCCTTGTTCACCTTCTTTTTTCTTAGCTAATTCTTCTAATTTATCCACAATAACAGCGCCTTTTGGAAGCCACAAAGGTAATCCTGCTCCAACTTCTTCATCAAAAGTAAAAAGTTCCAAATCTTTTCCAAGCTTTCTGTGATCTCTTTTTTTAGCTTCTTCAAGCTGCTTTAGGTGTTCTTGTAGTTGCTCCTGAGTTTCCCACGCTGTTCCATAAATTCTTTGTAACACAGGTTTTTTTTCATCTCCCCTCCAGTATGCACCAGCAATTTTTGTTAATTTAAAAGCTCCAATTTCTCCAGTATGCTTTGTATGACCACCTCTACATAGATCCACGAACATTACTTTTTGATCATTTGGGCGAATATTTTCATAAAATGTTAAGGTTTTTCCTTCACTTGCAAATTCTTGTGCCAATTCAACTTTAAATGGCTGATTTGCTGCTTCCAAAAACTCAACAGCTTCTTCTCCTGTTACTTCTCTTCCTACAAAAGTTTGTCTTTGATTAATAATTTGTTTCATTTTCTTCTCCAATAGGGGAAGATCTTCTGGAATTAAAGTTCTTGGTAATTCAAAATCATAATAAAAACCATTATCTATTGTTGGACCAATACCTAATTTAGCTTCAGGAAACATTTCCAAAACAGCCTGTGCAAGTACATGAGCACATGAATGTCTTAAAGCGTCCATCTCTGGATTTTCTCCGACTTTTGACATAATGATTTTTTGTTTATAATTTAAGAAAAGATTACACCCAAAATAGAATGAAACTCAAAAAACTTCAACTCGAAAACTTTCGCAATTACAAAGCCTTGAGCTTCGAATTTCCGCAAGAAAAAAACATACTTATCTTGGTTGGTCTTAACGGCAAAGGTAAAACAAACTTTCTAGAAGCTATTTATGCTCTTTCTATAGGTCGTTCTTTTAGAACTCTTATAAATGAACACCTTGTAAATTGGGATGCAGATTATCTAAGAATTAAGGGAGAAATAGTCCAAGATGGCGAAGAGGAGGTTTTAGAGGTATTTTTTTCAAAGCGTCCACGCAGGCAAAAAAACTTCCGTAAAAATGGAGTAAATCAAAAAAATAGTGAATACATAGGAAATTTAATTACCGTACTTTTTCACCCAGAAGATTTGAATATGCTTTATTTAAGTCCTTCATATCGCCGCCAGTACCTCGACACTCTACTCTCTCAGACCGACAAACAATATCTTTTTGCCCTAACCCAATATCGCAAAATTCTTAAGCAAAGAAATGCTCTTTTGAGTGAAATTCTCAAAAACAAACTAAGAGGGGGAAAAGATACAAAAACATTGGAAGAGGATTTAGACACTTGGGATCTGCAAATGGCTGATTACGGCACTCAAATTATCAAAAAAAGACAAGCCCTTGTAGAATTTATATCTCAAAAAATAGAAGAAATTTATCGTCAAATTTCTGGTTTAAATGAAGAAATTCAAATTAAATACAGCACTAAGTTTAGAGAAGATTTCCTATACGAGCTAAAGGAAAGGCGTGACAAAGATGTATACCGCGCAAAAACAGGAATGGGGCCACATTTAGACGATTTGAGCTTTTACATAAACAGCCTAGAAATTGATTCTATGGCATCAAGAGGCGAATTTAGAACCTTACTTTTATCACTAAAACTTGTAGAAATTGAATTTATCAAAGAAAAAACTAGTCAAATACCACTGTTGCTATTGGATGATGTTTTTTCCGAACTCGACGAGGAGAGGCAAAAACATCTAACCTCAATTATCCGCATACATCAAACAATAATAACCACAACACATCTTGAAAATGTGATGGATATTTCAGACATAAGTGAGGTTATAGGTATTGAAAAACTGGGTTAATTGTGTTATAATATACTATTAAGTATAAATAACTTATGCCTCAGTTAATGCAAATCCTTGGTTCAATTTTTTTAGCAATGGTACCTGCTATAATTTGGGGTTACATATTTTTCAGCCGCAAGAACGAAGATAGAGATCTCACAGTAATAACTTTTTTAGTTGGTGCATTAGCCGTATTTCCAATTTTATTTTACAAATTTCTCTGGCAATTTTTTCCTTGGATTAATGCCTTTAAAATAGCGGACTTCTATAAAAACGATCTAATAGGGCTTACAAATGTCACAATAGTACCATTAAGCGTGCTCATTACATTTATGATAGTTGGAATTATTGAAGAGCTTATGAAGATGTTTTCAGTAAAATTTGTTGATAATGATGAATTTCGTAGCGTTGATGATGCAATCCAATTTTTCATTATAGCTGCCCTAGGGTTCTCATTCACAGAAAATATTCTATATTTCTATAACATTTGGATTACTCAGGGGCCGTCAAATTTATTTTTACCATTCCTATTCCGTTCTTCATTCTCAACTTTAGCTCATTTAATCTTTTCAGGGGTTTTGGGGTACTACTACGGAGTTGCACATTTTGCCAAACCTCTTCTTCAAGAAGAAATTAAGGCAAATCGTCGTCATTGGACAGTTATTCTTCACAAAATTTTTAATCTAAGAAAAGAAAAAATGTTCTACGAGGAGCAAATGATGGAAGGTCTTTTGGTTTCAGTTGGGCTGCACGCTATTTTTAACATTTTATTGGAAATTAATCTTACATTTCTTATAGTTCCCTTTCTAGTAGGGGGGTATATCGCTTTAAATTACCTTTTTGATAAAAAGGAAAACCAAAAAACTTTCAATCGTTTCCTTGCCAAGGAAAGGAATCATTAAATCCTTGAATCCATAGGAAAAGCATGCTAATATCTTCACTTGCGTGGTATTCCAAATTAAAAAAATGGCAAAGGACAAAATTATAGTAAAGGGAGCGAAAATCCATAATCTAAAAAATATAGATGTGGAAATTCCTCGAGATAAATTTACAGTAATTACTGGACTTTCTGGTTCCGGTAAATCTTCTTTAGCATTTGATACTATTTATGCAGAGGGGCAAAGACGCTATGTGGAAAGTCTTTCTACATATGCCAGAAATTTCTTGCAACTAATGGATAAGCCAGAGGTAGAATCAATTGATGGTCTTTCTCCTGCTATTTCTATTGATCAAAAAACAGCACCTAGAAATCCAAGATCTACAGTAGGTACTGTAACTGAAATATACGATTTTTTACGTTTATTATTTGCAAAAATCGGAACCCCTCACGACCCTATAACAGGCGAAAAACTAGAAAGACAAACAGCAGAACAAATAGTTACCCATATCGCAAACATGAAGGAGGGGACAAGGATTTTAATTCTTTCTCCGGTTATTCGTGATCAAAAAGGCGTGCACAGAAAGGTTTTAGAAAAGATCCAAAAAGAGGGATTTATAAGGGTTAGAGTGAATGGTGAAGTTTATCCTATTACAGATATTCCTGTACTTGATGAAAACAAAAAAAACAGCATCGAGATAGTGGTAGATCGTATTGTGGTTAATGATTTAGCTCCAAAAACACAAAAATTCTCTACGGGAGAAGAAATTGATATGCCAAATCCTAATCGTACACGTTTGTATGATTCAATTGAAACTTCTCTTAAATATAGTGAAGGAATAGTGATGATTATGGATAATGATACTGGCAAGATAGATACATATTCTGAGCACTATTCTTCTTCTACAGGGAAAGTTAATTTACCGGAAATAAGCCCTCGTACTTTTTCGTTTAATAGTCCACACGGCGCTTGTGAGGATTGTCATGGACTTGGTACTAAGCTCGAAATTGATCCCGACTTAATCATTCCAAACAAAAAACTCACTCTTAGTGAGGGGGCTATTATGCCTTGGTCTACAACAACTTCACACCTTGGATGGTATAATAAAATTCTGGAAAAAGTAGCAAAAAATCAAGGTTTTTCTATGAGTACTCCAATAGAGAAACTTAGTGAAAAGGCTCTAAATACGGTTTTATATGGAGATGGAGAAAATAAATACAAAGTTTCAATGAGCGGGGGATCGATGAACGGTGAGTATGAAACTACATTTGAGGGAGTGATTCCTAATTTAGAAAGAAGGTATTTAGAAACAGATTCCGATTACGTACGCAAAAAATTAGAAGGTTTTATGAGGATTTTAAGATGTCCGGCTTGTAAGGGGCAAAGGCTTAAGCCTGAAATTTTAGCAATCCGTATTGGAGAGTATTCTATTATGGATATATCTTCATTTTCAGTTAAAAGATGTGCAGAATTTTTCAGTGCCATTGAGCTTAGTAAAATGCACTCTGAGATCGCAGATCCTATTCTAAAAGAAATTCAAAATAGATTATCCTTTTTGGAAAATGTTGGTCTTTCATATTTAACATTAGACCGTTCGGCAAATACTCTTTCAGGTGGAGAAGCTCAGCGTATTCGTTTAGCTACCCAAATTGGTTCAAAACTTTCAGGAGTGATTTATGTTTTAGATGAGCCAAGTATAGGTTTACACCAAAACGATAACGATAAATTAATTAAAACCCTTGTTTCTCTAAGGGACATTGGTAATACGGTTATAGTTGTAGAGCACGATGTGGATACTATGTTAGCTGCGGACTATATTATTGATATTGGTCCTGGAGCTGGTAAACATGGTGGAACAGTGGTTTCATCTGGTACTCCAGAAGAAGTAATGAAAGATAAAAACTCTGTAACAGGTAAGTATCTTACTGGAAAAGATGGTATTAAGGCTCCTGCAAAACGTCGCAAGGGGAATGGAAAAAAGCTGACAATAGTCGACGCAACTGAACACAACCTAAAGCATGTGACTGTAGATTTCCCACTAGGAACCTTTATTGGTGTAACTGGAGTGTCCGGATCGGGTAAATCTACATTAATTAATGATATTCTAGTTAGATCAGTTTCTAAGAAGATATATAATTCGAAGAAAGTGCCGGGAGCTCATAAAGAAGTAACTGGACTAGATAATTTAGATAAAATAATCAGTATTGATCAGTCTCCTATAGGAAGAACTCCAAGATCAAATCCAGCTACATACACTGGTGTTTTTACAGATATAAGAGATATATTTGCTCAAACTCCAGAGGCTAAAATGCGTGGTTACAAATCTGGAAGATTTAGTTTTAATGTTAAAGGTGGGCGTTGTGAGGCTTGTAGCGGTGATGGAATCAAAAAAATTGAGATGCACTTTTTGCCAGATATATATGTTCCTTGTGAGGTATGTAAAGGTAAAAGATATAACCAAAGTGCTTTAGAAATTAAATATAGAGGTAAAAACATTTTTGATGTTTTGGAAATGACAGTTGAAGAGGCTCTAGAATTCTTTAGTGCAATACCAAATATAAGTACTAAGCTTAAAACTCTTAATGAGGTTGGGTTGGGATACATACATATTGGACAATCAGCCACAACTTTATCTGGTGGAGAAGCACAGCGTATTAAACTTGCAACGGAGCTATCTAAACGCTCTACTGGTAAGACTATCTATATTTTAGATGAACCAACTACGGGTCTTCATTTTGAAGATGTTAAAAAGCTTTTAACAGTGCTACAAAGACTTGTTGATAAAGGTAATACTGTTCTAGTTATTGAACACAACCTCGATGTAATAAAATCTGTAGACCATATTGTTGATATGGGGCCAGAAGGAGGAGATTTGGGTGGTACTGTTGTTGCTACAGGAACTCCAGAAGATGTTATTAAAGTTAAAGAATCCCTAACAGGTAAGTGGCTTAAAAAAATAATGTAGTAAAAAAATTTATTAAACTTTAAGCAATTCTTTTTAATAGGAATGAGTTTTAGAATTCATTCCATTTTTATTGTGTAAAGTTTAATAAAGTTTAATAAAGTTTAGTTAAATTTAGTTAAACTCCTAAAGTAAAAAACAAAAAAATACTAGTCAAGGGTGCTGTAGAGTTTAACTTAATTAAATAAAATATAAAAAACTATTGAAAACTAAAATTTAATATGATAAATTCTTCTCAGGTTAGTTATGACATTTGAAAACAAGGAGAGTATTGAAAGCTATTGCAAAGAATGATAAAGTTAAATAAACTCAGTTTCCATTAGTTCAAAGTTTATTTAATAATAAAGAGTTTAACTTCATGCAAGAAAAATTTTTTACAACTGAGCAAGTAGCTACAATTCTCCAAGTTCATCCTTTTACCATCCTTAAGTTTATCAAAGCTGGGAAATTAAAAGGTCTGAAGCTTGGTAGGGTATATCGTATCAAAGAAAGTGATGTAAATCAGTTCATTGAAGATAGAATGACCCAACCTGCTAAAAAAATAGTCAAAAAGGAGATCACGGAACCTCATTCCAACGATAATCCACCACCTACTGAAGAAGATCATTACTTTATTATTTAAACATCTCTAACAATGATTATTAGTTGCTTATCCTGCGGAAAATCAGTATCAAACAACGGCCATTGTTGTCCATATTGCAGATGTGAAATAAGTTCAGCAACACTTCAGTTGAATGGTATAGAAACCAAAGATAACCTAACCGAACGTGTTCTAGATTTAGTATTAAATTTCGTTCACAGATAAAAAATTTACAATTAAAAATCTCCAATTGCCCTAAGTTCGTTTGCCCACGAACAAAACAAAGCCCTAGAAAAGCTAACAAAACCCTTCAATACGAAGGGTTTTGTCTTTTATTTTGAAATAGGGCACTGCTTGCTATTTATTGTTGCAGCACAACCTTTCAGATCTGAAAGAGGTTTTAAATTATCACTAAGTGCCTTATTTACCCTTTCTAGCTCCTCAGTAAAGCTAATATTTGCTCCATCTGATCCTACCTTATACAAAACCTCAAATGTGCTTTTTAAATTTGCTCTCATTACATTTAGGTCATAGTTACTCTCTGAGGAACTCAAAGCATTTAATAGATCGCTTTGAGTTACCACCTGTGAGCTAGGAGTATATTTTGTTTTTAAATCACTAAGTATTTGGGCAACACCACTTTTAGAGCCTAAATTGTTCACATTTACACTTACCAAGCCTTTAAAATAAGATTCTAATCCTATATCTGTTATGGCTTCTACTAATTTTTCTTTCCTTCCACCAATTGCTTTTTCCGCATTTTTGAGTGCTGGTTTAGCACCTGCAGCATTATCCAAAAATTGTTTCCATCTCTTTTCTACAGTTGCCCAAGATGAATTTTCACATTTTATATAGGTTTTTTTTCTATCAGAATATTTGTTTTCCAACTTGTTAAAAAAATTATCTAATTCACTAGATTTAATATAACCAGGATCAAAATAGCGAGATTGTATCTCAGACTTAATTGTTTTTGATGGAGTGTATAAACTATCTTCATCTTCCAGTGACCTTGTGGTTAAAACTTCTGCTGGTAAGTTCACAACCACTTTTCCATCAACAACATTCCTTACATAATATATTTCAGCGCTTAGCTTGTATAAGGCGCTTTTTAGCTGTGGCAGTTTTTCTGTATTACATGTTAAAAAAGCGTCTCTTATGTAATTTTTTACTTTATCTCTCTGGTTTATAAGGTTACTTACATCGTTACCCTGACACTGATTCCTAAAAAGGAAATCATTAAATGGTTCTATGGTGCTATTAATAACACCGTCTGCAAATGTCATCGACTGTAGGAATGCAATAAATTCTAAATTCCCCTTTGCAGCGCATTGCGCCACCACTAATTTGTCGCCACTAAACGGTACTAATTCCTTATCAGCTGCATGCGCAACATTTGTACTAAGTACTAGAATTGTAACCAAAATAAAGTTGTATATTAATTTCTTCATCATTGAATATTAGGTTTTTTACCGATTTCCTTACATACTTTAGCAGTATCATTGAAAAGCTTATTATAGCTCTCAAAAAATGTTGCCAGTCCTTCTAGCTCTTTCAACACCACTTGTGCATAAAGTTTTGTATTCATAGCATCGCTACTGGCTTGAATCGCCTCAATATCTTTTAAAGCAGCAGCACTTTCAGCATTAATACTAGATTCCAACTGATTCAAAATATCTAACTGAGTTGTATCCTTAGTTGATGATGAAGTCGCAGATTTAATGTATGTTTCACCCTTTGGTAATAATAAAGGCTGATATCTAGTTACAAACTTGTTCCATTCATCAAAAATATTTCTTCCAAAAATTAAGTCATCATTTGGAGGAGTTGGGACAGGCGCTTTAATAGTTACAAATTTCATATCTAAAAGTGGTTCATATGCTTGCTTGCATTTAGTGCTTTCAAGCAAATTACCAGTTACTTTATTCGGCACCAAACTATGTGAAAGCGTTTTATCAAGTACTAGGTTTATTTTTTCAATTTCACATAAAATACAAGTATCCGAAGGTAGATAGCTTGATACAGTTTGTTTAATATATTCAACTTCTAAACACACAGAAAAGTGTTTTTTTAATATAGGTTCTTTATTTATTGCCTTTGCTGACTGTTCCAAAATAGCCGTTGATGTACCACCTAAGCTTTTAAAATTACCACTACCGGTAAAACCAATATTTGGATCAGCAACATTTCCCTCAAGAATTGGACACCAATTTTGTAACCAGTTTCCAGGATTTGCAGGCTCAAGATTTTGCGCTGTTAATTTATTGTTAGCATTTTTAGTATCACTATTTGCATTAGCAGCTGGATCCACTTGAGAGTTACCAGAACTGCTACTAATTTCATTTGCTATAGTCTTATCTACATACACATCTATTGCTTTGCTCAATGGCACTTTTAGAGGAGATGGACACACATCATTTATTAACACATTCACATCCACACTAGATTCGCCAACCTTAATTTTTACATTACCAGCTTTAATTGAACCATTTATTACATCTTTTTTAGCAACTTTACTTTCTGCAATACTATTCGTACTTGAAGCAAAATTATTTATAGTTGCAGCAGGATTTTCATTTGCAATGTAATCGTTAATTGTTTGTTCACGCTCAGTAGGTAAATAGGGTGTTGGTAATTGTACTTGGTAAGGCTGACCCAAAGTATTTTTCACAACTTTCACAAATAGAATTTCTTCCATAACTTCTATGTCATGAACTAAGTCAAAACCACTATCACTCAAATCACCATTGCTAAACATTTCACTTGGCCTAGTAGCAAGATCCAATTCTTGCTGTAATTCATACAAATCTTTTAGTCTTTCATAATCTTCAACCACATTTTCCATTATTTGAAATGCTTTTTCTTGAGTCATATTGCCACCATTGAAGTTGGGGTTACTAAAAATAGGCGTTTTCGTACCATTCTTAACTTGATTAACTTCTGCAACAGTAAGTCCATAAGACTTTGCAACTTCCTTGATTGCATCTCTTTCAGGTTTTTCAAGCGCTTTTTCATGAACCAGAGCATAAATATTTTTTCCATTTGATCCACTATTAAAGACATCATTCCAATCAAATAAATCACCATTAGCAACTATTGTATCCCATAAACCAAGTTCTGCATGAGAAACTTCAACAGGTTTCACATAGATCAAAACAGTGAGTGCAATCACACAAATCATTAAACCAAAAATGTTATTTTTCATTGTCATTTGCAGGTTGGTGAAGTGGCATCAATAAATTTTCCAGGGAAGCGGTCTACTTCTTCTCTTACATTCTTTATTGCTACTTTAAATTTATTCAAAGATTTAATAATTTTCTCATACTCCAAATGCATTGGATAAGCTGTTTTATATTCATCATAAACCTTTAATGCTTCCTCCATTACAACTTTTGCATCTTCAATTTCCTTTTCTATTTTGGCATCCCTTAAACTTACATCACTAAATATTGATTCAAGTTTTGAACTATTATCAAGTTTTGGCAATTTTGATTTTACTTCTAACAATGTTTTTACATAGCTCATATATAAATCTAAAGCCCCCATTGATACACAATAACTGCTAACATTTGTTTCACTACATTCTCCGTCTGATTTAAAGTCAGGACTATTCACATAATTCTTTGTTTTAATTAATTTCAAAAACAAATCTACTTTTTCATTAAAGTAATCATTCATTGTATTGTGATAATTACGCCTCACCGTTTCAAAAGAATCTCCATTATCTGCAAATCCATCAATGTATTCATTAATGGTATCAGCATAAATTACATATCCACTATACCCAGTTACAACAACGATTGCTGCTATCATCAAACTCCAAATTGTATTTTTAAAATTTTTCATTAGTTTTGGACACATTGGTTTAAAAATCCGGGCAATTTATTATCAAAAGTTTTAAAATATCCGTACATTTGAGCCATTGCTAAGTTCATCTTTCTAAGACGATCAGAAAGAGCTTTATATTTTTCCACCATCACCGTGCTTTGTTTTTGTACGCTATTTGTTTTTATTGATCTTAGCATTTGGTCTTTAGCTAATTTCAAATAAGTATCTTTTATTTTTCCACATTTGATATAACTAGCATAAGTACTAGCTATACCCTCATTTTGTGGCTGTATTTTATCAAATGCTATTTCTAAATCTTTACGGTAAAGATCGTATTTTGCGACTGCGACATTAATTAAAGCACTATTGTCGCTTTTACTTTGAAAATGTGTTTCCAAAAATTTAAAGAATTCTATTGTTTTAATATCATATATTTGTCCAAGCCTTTCCATACATTGAGCAACATCAGCATTTTTTAAACTTGCTTCAAGTGCCGTTGCATGATTACTCAGCTCAGATGGAAATTGATACGCAAAAGCGCTTACCATAGTGGTAGAAATAAAAATCAAAGATAAACAAATTGTGATAATTTTATTTAACATTTCCGATTAAAATATCATTACTTTTAGAAAATATACTAGATTCATCAGGAGTTGATATAACGCTAAAGAAAATATCTCCAGCAGTTACTTCAGCTTTATTTGATAATGTAGATACACAAGGACAAGTATTACATTCGCCAGGTACAACATAGATACCTTTATCACCAACCACATCAGAAACGTTTCCGTTTAAATCTATTGTATCATCAGAAACCTTTTCATCAGTAGTATTTTCATTATTATTTTCAGAACAATCATAGAAATCTAAAACTCTTAATGCCATCATCATCATATCTCCACGAGTTATTAATGCATCTGGGTTTAAAGCTTCTTCTGGTGTGAGTATAAAGTTATTTTTTACCCCGCTATTTGCTTTTAAATATTTTGTTAGGTCTTGAGATATTTTAATATATGGTTTGTACCAAGGTGCCTCTAATTGAATTTCTCCCAAATCTAAAACTCCTTGCATCTCTAAAGCCTCTAAAATTATTTTAGCCGCTTCAGCTCTTGTTATTGTATTGGAAGGTTTATATGGAGTTAATCCTTTTTCATCTACCTCACCTTTATATCCGTTAACAAGACCTCTCAAAGCGGCTTCTTTAATATAAGAGTAGTACCAAAGGTTTTTATCGTTTATGTCATTAAACAAGCTAGGATTTTCATAGGCATCTTTTCTAGGTACGATACAAAGCATATCCAAAAGAACTTTTACAAATTGAGCTCTATCAACAGTATCATTTACTTGTAGAGCTATACCATTTGCGGTAGGAACACCCTCGATAATTCCTTTTTCAGATAGTATTTTCGCAGCATTTTGAAGTTCACTATTTACATTTTTAATATCAATAAAAGGTGATGAATAACTAATGTTTTTTTCTTCTACTATTTTGCTTGGTAAACTTACAGGCACATCATTAGGGCCAACAATCTCGGCTCTTTTGTTCACAACAATATTTACTTCCGCTAAAATTTCTTTTCCTTGAATTACCTCAACAACAAAAGGGGCTATATTGTGGTTGTTAGATTTCTTCCTGAAATTAATAGTTGAGTCTAATTTGATTAAATTTCCCGATCCATCAACTATAACTAGATTTTTCTTCCCATCTGCAAGTAATGCGCCACCTGGATAAAGCTTGTTATCTGATCCAAATTTTTGCCACTTCAACTTACCAATACTTTTTACACTCACAGAATTTTTATTTTCTACTAAGCTTACCCCTGCATTAATATCCGCCATTAAATAAATCTTCACTAGCTCTAAACCTGAACTATCAACAATTGAGCTATAGCTTGCTGCTTTAAGTGGTTGTGCAGGTCGAATATTCGATGTGTAGCCATCTTTTGTTATTTTAAAATTCCCAGTTAAAGGATTTATTTCTGCAATCACAGTTCCTAAACTATTTTCCACCAAAATCATATCATTAGTATCCAAATCACTAATTCTGTATTCACCAATGTTATTAGTTTTATCAGTTCTAACTTTTTCAATTCGTGGCACTAAACTTAGTTTTCCATTTTGAACTCTATAAATGTATCTATTTCGAATTAATTTCAAAGGAATGTCTGCAATTTTTTCATTTATGCTTCCACTGGCAATACCGCTTCTACTAAAACTTTCATCTAGTGTTATTTTAGGTACAAATATTTCTATGCTAATCTCTTGAGATGAACTATTTCCAGACTGATCTATAACATGCACTGTAGCTTTATTTTTACCTATATATTCCTGCTTATCAAAAGGACCAATCTTAAACTTAGGGTTTGTTTTGTCATTCCAACTAATACCATCACCATTTTCATCATAAGCAAGATTTAAATCACTCCAGTACTGTTTTCCGCCAAAATCCAAGTAGTATTCCTTAACTTCACCAGTCGGATCAATTGCTTTACTGGCATCAATTTCTAAATTCCCAAAAAGAGGAACTTTATACTCTGTAGTTGATAAAGTTGGCAATGGAGCATCTTTGTCACCACAGATTTGAGGTGCCACCATCACCGTACTTGAAACTAAAGATTTCTCTCCATCTTTAGAAATCTCAAAAACATTTGCATAATAGTTTCCATTTTCTAAATCTAAATCGACACTATCTTCAGTTGATGCTATCACTTTAAACGCCTTATCAAAATCTTCCAGAAGTGAATTTCTTAAAACCACTTCATATTTTTTATCTTTCTCACTCAACCAACTAATTTGTGCTTTTTTATAATTATCATATGGAACCGACACACCTTGCACGGCAATTCCTCCAGCAGCTACAAAATCACTTACAGTATTTTTCTTAACTTCAATTAGTAAGTCACCTTTTTTAGCTTTTTTGTTTTCCTTATAATTTTCTTTTAAGTAAACATTACCACCCATTGAATATACGATGTCCGTATCGCCATCTTTATCTACATCACTAAATACGCTATTAACTTTCTCAGAAAGTTCATCAACATAATTTAAAATACTCTCGTTCTCATTTCCTACTACGACGAAGAATCCTCTTGGGGTTTCTACATCATTTGATGCAGCATCAGCAAAATCTTTACTATCAAAATTAGCTGCAATAAGTTTGCTTTCGGAACTTGCCTTAATAGTATTTTCTATACCCTCACCTAAGAAGCTCAATTTTCTTTCAGTTATTTCACCGGTAACAGGGGATGAGTTACTAGCAAATTTTCTTGGACTTTCATCTGTTTCTACCAGTAATTTTCCAAACTCCAATGGATCGCTAATATTTTTCAACACACCATTAGTAGTATTTAAGTTATCAACATAGGCAATCAATGAATCTCTAAGTTTACTGTTAGCATTTTTTTCTGTTTCGTTTCTTAAGGCGATATCTTTTTTTATGCTACTTAGAGGTCTATTTAAAATTGGATCATTTTTATCTAGGAATGATTGAGTTGCACTTAAGTAATATTTATCAGGCACAACTTCCTTATCCATATTATCTATATAGCTTTGAAGATCATTTTTCTCTTTTTTAATTCCATCAAAAGCACTATCCAAAATTTGTTGGAAAGGGAAGTCTGTGTACTCTTCTAATCCATCTACAAAGTTATCAACTTTTTTATTTACTGTGTCTGCACCATTTTTTACAGCATTGTAAATAAAATCAGTTTCTACACTCATGTTTGTTTTCGCATTTATTCTTATCTGTTTTAGATAGTCATATTGTATTGCTGGCATTTGTACTCCAAGATCTTTCATGAAAGGTAGTGTGGCTTGCACAGTTGGTTGTGTAAGAGTTTCAATCTCTGTACCAAGAGAACTTTCTGGTACCGGCACAAGTCCTTTCTTAAGCAAACATAGTGCTTGCATTGCAGGCTTAAGATTTTTGGCTACCTTGGCAGTTGTACTACCAATATTTGGAATTTTTGGTGGTCTTGGTAAATCTGGCAGATCCGGTAGTGGTAGAGCGGGTAGATCAGGGAAGTTTGGTAAGCTAATCTCTGGGAATTCCATGATCCATTTTGGAATTTCTGGGAGCCCATCTAATTTTGCATTTAAAATTTCTAAATCACCGGCATTTATATCAACACTTTCAGGTAAATTAGGTGAAATATTTATGGTAGGTAAATCAAATAATGCAACGGGCTCTGGTCTAAATACTAAATCCGGCCACACAACTCTTACTCCAGTTTTTATTTGTGAAATATCAAACACAATGTCTGGCCATTTTGGTAATGGTATTACAGGAAGGTCAGTAGGTAGTGATGCAAAAACGCTAAGAAGTAATCCAAGTTTACTAAATCTATCATTTTTACATTCATCACATGATGCTTGATAATCTGCAGAAATATCCAATAAAACTTTCCAATTTTTAAAGGTCCTTACAGCATCTTCCGCAGCTTTCATCCAGGACTGTACGGTTTTTTGTTGTTTGTTTATATAACCACCAGTGTATTGAGTGGCCGCATCCATATAGCAAATTAGCTGTGTGGCATATTTAGCTTCCATCTGGCGCCATTTCAAGATTTCACCAGGAAGTCTACCAATCGCATCAAGTTTTCCAGAAGTTATTTTTACATTTGCCACCAAATTGCCAAGTTTTACTTTTATCAAATCACACATGCTTTCTCGGTATTGGCTTTCCTTACATTTCAAAATTTCATCTAGTCTCTTAATTTGGTCTTCTTGATATGTAATCCATAAATCAGCTTGTCTTTGCCATTTTTGAATTTCGCCTTGAGATATAGCAGGTATTTTTAGCAGTACTTCTTTTCCTTCAATTTGAATTAGGGGAGAACTGTTTAGAGATTTTAAGAAATCATTTATACTCTTAATTTCCTGATTACTATTTTTATCTTTTGTACTTTTGGATACTAAAGTATTTAAATCCGGATATATGAAATAGAAATCAGGTAGATCTAAAAGTTTATTATAAATTTCCTCAGTTTGAGCATCTAGCCAATTTGTTATTACACTTGGAAATCCAGGTATTCTTACATTAACTTTTGCATTGGCAGAAACAGCAGAGTTGGCTGATGTAAATGCACTATCGCCTTTTATTGCCTTAGAATCAGCAGATGTATTGCCATCAGAAACGATAGTGGAAAGTCCCACATCCAAATTAGAAGTAACATTTTTAGCCTTAGTTAAAGCAGTGCCAATTGAGTTTAAAAATTTAGGACATCCTCCAACCAGTTTTGGAGGAATAGCAAAAGCATAACAAATACCAGCGGTACTGTTTGGGCCAGTACAAATTGCTGTACCAAGTCCAAGAGTAAGTGTAGGGCTGATATATAATCTTGATGTAGATGGCGCTAGTGATGAGTAAAATGGGGCAAAATATGGTGGATTTGGAGTACCAAAAGCCAAGGTTGCAATACCATTAGGGTTATCAACATCTGGAGCAAATAGAGCGTCGTTAAATGGAATTGGCAAACATCCTCCACCGGAACATCTAAAGGTTGATGTTAAGTTCTGAATCCCGCTTGAAATAGATTCCGCAACATTGCTGAGGGAATTATCTGTTTTATCTATGCTATCAACACATCCATCAAAATCACTATCTTCATTGCCGGAATTTTGCCACTTGGATATTGCAGATTGAGGGTCTTTAGTTGGATCAGGCACCCCCTGCTTTTTTGCTTCTGCAGAATAAAGATCACTTAAGCTTTTACCATCGCTTGTAACTTCCTCCATCTTAAATATTACTTGTCCTTTTTTATTTAAACCGGTTGAGTAGAGATAGGTAAGTATGCCGTCAGGGTTAATACCAGGGCGCACTCTTATATCGTAGTAATCATCTTTATCTGTGCTCTTAAAATTCTTAGCTAAATCAAAACTCACTTGAGGGATTTCTGTGACCTTCATCTTATATTTAATCGTTCTTTTACCGTTAGCCGGCACACTAGCACCTTTAATTATTACAGATCTCAAGCTGTAATCAGTTTGTGAAAACTGAAGTTTATCACTACAACCAGCATCTAAACATTGCAAACTACCAGGCACTATTTGCATAGTTGTTGGAGTTAAATCAGAGATCATTAAATTATCCAATTTGCTCTTAGAGTTAATGGTAATTATATAATCTATTTCATCACCAAGAGAAACACTACCACCATTGACATCTAAAGCAGTTTTATTGAGTCCGCTATAAAATGGAACTTCAGAAGCATAAATAAATCTTACAGGGTCATCTACAGCATTCAGTGCAATATCTAAGTAGTTTTTAGGTTTGTTATCTTGTCCCGCATAACTCAAATACAAATTATCCCTTAAGTTAATTTTTGTATTTAAGAGATATCCAAAATTCCAGTTATTGTTATCTCCAAAACTTGTATTTAAACCACTACATTTTTTACCATCTTCTTTGTTATAAAAAACCCTCAAATTTCCTGCCGAATCGCTCACCACCAAATCTTGGCATCCATTGTTATTCATATCTGCCGCCTTCATTTCAAAAACCTTTCCTTCTATTAAAAGATTTAAACTCTTTCTTTCAAAATGACCCTTATTATTTTCGAATAATGAAACACAAGCTTCCTTAACTTTACAGCTTTCCTTAGTTCCAATAACTAAATCATCATATCCATCATTATTTGTATCTATACTTGTAGCGCTCAAAATACCATTTGTAACTTTGAGAACATATCCCATATCCTTGAATTTTTTTGGCCCAACAACATTCATCAAAAGACGCACATAACCATCTTCATAAAGAAGCAGAACATCATCACGACCATCACCGTTATAGTCGGTAGTGAGCATTTCACGAATTTCGTTTTCACCTATAAACAGGGGTTTACCAATATCTTTTGAAAAACCGGAAAGTTTACTCACTAGCCCCACAATACCTTCAACCTTCAAATGAACATTAGGATCACCATAAATAATTGATGCATCAGATGCATATGCCATTACAGACTCTCCTACAGTATTACCAGCGGCAAAATTTAGCATATGTTTATCTTGTCCTTTAAAGCCAGCCCCCATGTTTTCATCTATTCCAAATGGCTCCATTTCAGTTTGTAGCTCACTTTCTTTATCTATCATTAAAATTCCAAAAGGAGCTTGATCAGAAATTCCGCTATAACTTTTTTGAGTAACAAAATTCTTTTTGTTCGTTAAAATTTTCACATATACGCCAGGTGCGTATTTGGACTGACTAACATTCGAGGAAAGCACTTTTACACTTAAAGGCTTGCCATTTTGGTCAACAAATTTCTTCTCACCATTATTTAAAACTACGAATGTTTCAGCCAGCTTTTCTCCACTAAAGTTATCTATAAAAATACTTCTATCGTCTTCGGTTTCAACGCTAATGTTATCTCCCAATGTTTCAAACTCTCCATCCGCATCAACCCTAAATAATTGTTTATGAGACTTATATGCTGTAAAAGCACTCACTGTATTTACAGTGCCGCTATACAAAATACTTTTTGCCATATTTACATTATCAGCACCAAAATTACCTCCAAGTATAGAGGTATATAGCGCTCTAATATTATAAGATTTCAAATCACTTGCCTGAACAGCCTTAGCAACTTTTAAGCTCAAAACGCCATCTTCCAAACCATTTGCTGATGCTATTAAATTAACAATTCCAGACTTATCACCAGCCTTAGCAATTACTGAAGCCACACCATTCAAACTAACCGCCGATTTTGCACCTGTAAATGAAACTAAGCTCTCAGTTGCATTTGTAGCTGAAAAATTTATCAATACATCATCTCTATCAACTAGGTTTCCATATTGGTCTTCTGTGCTTGCATTTAAAATTACATTTTTATCTGGACTGATTACTTCATCGGAAGCACTTAGTTTAATCCTCTCAGGCTTCGAAGCAACAATTTTTAGTTTAGTTATTTTTGAGACAAACCCAGGAACATTTACTAATACTTCAGCCTCACCTGATGTTGTTGCAACTTGTAGTGACGCAATATTATTTTTACTACCAATAATTTCTGCAAGGTTTGGGGTTAAAATTTTAAATTCAAAATTCTCTTTGTATTCTTGGTTAATTTTTCCATCAAGAAGCATAGTTGCTGTTAACTTTGGTTTAAAGTTACTGCCAGCTTCAATTTGCTGTTGATCAAAACTCAAAATTAAATCTGCTTCCTTTGCAATTTTTATTTTTTTGGAAGCTCCCACATATTTTCCAAAGTCTATTTTATCTAATTTGTTTTTATTTATTAGGAACTCTTCTTTAAGATCGTAATCCATCAACACAGCTATAATATTTGCTTCACCACTTTCCTTTTTTGAATATAGATCAACATTTGCTCTTCCCTCTAGAACATCAATTTGTGTTCCAATAATTTCACCATCCACATCAAAAGTTTCTGGTATTGTTACTTTTTCATTCGCGAATATGCCAATTTGGTAATATGAACCTTCTGCTAAATTTCCATATTTATCTTTCAAGTTTATCGTAAGAGTAGTTTTAGATTCACCGTTTGCTAAAAGACCTCCAGTATTATTTTCAATCTCAATTGCGACAGGTGCACCGGCCAAGAGGTTTATATATTTTTCAGCTAGCGTATAGCCATCTACTTCAGCTCTTAATTTAAAACTTCCAGATTTCTTTCCTGCCTTAATTTTCTTTTTAGCAACTCCTTCAATGCTACTGGCCTCATTACCTCCAACTAGTGAAACAAGTCCAGGAGTACTCATATCAACAATGCTAAACTTCACAGTTTTTCCACTTCTATCCAAAGAGCCATTATTTAAAATGTTTGCTTCCACTTCTAAAATAGATTCACCATTTGCAACAAACTTGCTCACTTCACTCGCAAAATTAATCTCTACTTTTTGTTTTGAATTAGAAGAAGATATTACATTGTTGTAGTTTATTTTTTCTGGAGTTTCATATTCCTTTCCAGTGATTTCAGCAGCTGCACTACACGCCTCTGCTAAATTTGGCTTTGAAGTAAAATAAGAAATAAAAGCCTGAGTTTCTTTAAAAAAGTCTTTCAAATTTACAAATTCATACTCCTGAGAATTGGGAGCATAAGCATCTGAATCTTCTACAGAAGGTTGAGAATTTAATTTACTTTCATTTTTTATTGCTTGATCAAATGGATCAAAACTTATATCAGTTTCTTCTTTTATGTCTTTGTTAAAATTTAAATTAAATCCATCTTTATCGCCATCAAGATATAAATAGGCAGCTTCATATCCATATTTAACATTTTCTCCAGCCTGTGCAGGCAACACACTTGCATCACCTACAAAAGCATTTTTGTTAGGGTTTAAGTAGTGACTAAAAACGTATTCATGTTTATCGTCTATACTTAAATTTTTCCATTCTAAAGAGTCAGCAATTTTTAATGTTGAAGCTCTATCTAAGTTGAAACCACTTGGTGGGGAATCAATGTCATTTATTACTACAGGTTTTAGATAGTCATTTAGTATTTTGTCATGAATTTTTGTACAAGTTACCAGGCTAAAACCGGGAGCTTTTGCATTACTACAGTCCACAGGATCTTTTCCAATTAATTTATAACTCCCATATGCAGCTGCAATTTTCCAAGCAGTCTGATCCAGGTTCGCAATTAACTGTTTATCATTAGAAACATCAAAAAGATTTGGATAGTTAATTTTAAATAGCTTACCAGGCACTTGATATTTATCTGTATTTATATTTTTCAAAATTGCTTCTACATCTACTTTATCTGAAACAGGATTTGCTTCTGGATAATCTGGCATTGGTTTTGATTCCACCTGAAACGCAACATAACGCACACCGTCTACAGGTAAAGCACTAGTGTTAATAGATTTAATTTGTTCTGTAATTGTATGCTCTGTTGGCTCATCATGTTTAATAACGCTCGAAAGATTTTTATATATATCTGGCTCAACAATTAAAACTGCATCTTTATCAAATTTACTATTTGGCAAAGATGCCGGAAGTATATAAGTTCCAGCTTTAGATAGCATTTTTCTATTTATCTCTTCAGGGTTTGTTAGGGTATTTGAATTTGCTTCATCAAAGTCATACCACCTTGTTTCAAAAACCCCATCTTTTCCAAGCTTTCCATCTGCATCATAAAGATCTCGCCATTCAAAATCTGTAATTCCATCGTTATCATTATCTATTCCATCAAAAAGCCCATAATTATCAGAAAAGTCTTTAAGAGTTAAAAGTTTTTCACCAGATCTACTAATGACAATGTTTGCTGGATCGGATTTAGCATTTGAAAGAAGAAACTCATCTTGCATATCAGACTCTGGATATTTACCACTTCCCGAAATAAAAGCAGTAATTCTATCCAAAAATCTTCCATAAAAATCAACATCTATTGATTGTTTTTGTTCTAAATTATTTCCATCTAAAGTTCCATCTAAAACAGAGAGTGAATAATTACTATCTTTGCTTAAATCTGAAACCCCCATCAAACCTTCAAAGCAGGAATTTAAATAATATTCATCTACATCACCATTTATTTTTGAAACTACCGAACCAGCCGGATCCAATACGGGCATTCTTGCAACTTCCTCAAAACATCTCGCAGGATATTTTTCACTAGAATTTTGATTACAACCAGCAGATTGGTCATAGCCCTTATATCCATATCCACCAAGCCTACTATTATAAAGCTCAAAAACAACACCGTTTGAGCTGCCAATCATTTTACTATTTTCACCTCCTGTATAGTAATCCTTCAAAAGGTATCCACCAGAGGCAACCATAAAACTCAATGTGGTATTTTTTTTCGATGTCCCTCTATAATATTCAAAACTCAAATTGGAAGTTTTAAATTGTATTTTATTAGAAACCAAAGAACTGTCTGATCTCACATCGCTAACCTCAGAATTGATAATGTTTTCTACAGAGTTAGATGAGTTTACCTGTTTGCCATTAATACTAACAATCACATCACCCTTTTTCATAAAATCTACTAAAGGATTTTTATATTTATCGTATAGGTAGTAAGGGTTATCAATAAAAGCAGAGATTCCATACTTAGGATTATCTTCTATTACAGCACCAAAACTACTTTGACTCTTTGTTAGCTTCAAAGCTTCCTCAGGAGACAAAATCCTAGTATTTACACCAATACTATATTTTGGAAAAGCAGTACTATTATCAGAAACTCTTGAAGACTTAGTGAGTTTAGTTGTACCCAAATAAAGCCCACATTGTTTCACATTTTCCAGAGTATCTGCCTGAATTCCCTTTACATAAAACCTATTATTTTCTTCATCCAGATAATTAAATCTCATAACTAAATCAACCACACTTCCTTGGTACTCCACTTTAAAGCTCTCCTTTTGGCCGCTTTTATCAGCAAAATACCCTCCGAGCTTAGCACTCCTCAAAAGCGGCACAGGCTCAGAAATAATTTCCGCAATTTGATTGATCTGATTCTCCAAAGCAGAATTAACATTTTTTAAATACTGCTTAGTAAACTCATCTTTCATACTAATCAGCGAAACAGGAGTATCAACTTCACTTAAATCATATCTCCCAGTGTTATAAGTTAAATCGTTTACTTGTGAGAGGTAATAGCTAAATAATTGAAAATAAGGAATTAGGTATTGGTCTATAATCTGTTTTGTTTGAATGTCAGGCAAAGTTCCAAAATCACCTTTCTTCAAGTTTTCCAAATATTTAACAGCCTCAGGATTCTCTTTATTTATTGGTAAATTATCCAAAATTTTTCCACTTACTTTTTGAGCCCACTCTTTTCCATAACGCATATACGCTAGATCCTCCATGTACTTAATAGAATCTACATAATACTTATAAGCATCTTCATTTAGGTTCGATTCTTCATGCACTAAATCCCCATAGAACAAACGCTTTTCAAACTTTGAGTACTCAGGCACTCCAGCATAGTAGAGATGATTTTTATCAAAATACTCGGCTAAATCATTTTGGTTTCCATCTATTACTCCATGCCAAATTTCTGGTTTAGGAAAAGTTACAGATGGATTTATTTCGTAATCTTGAGTTTCTTCGTTATACAAAAATGCCTTATCCTCAAAATCGGTATAAGGGTACATGCTTACAAATTTGTTGCCATTTTTATTTACAACCGGCAGGGGAATATTGCCCACTATAACCACTCCCACCAAGTGCTCATTCAAATACAAATTTTCAAATGCGCTAGCCAAGCTTTTTACATCATCTTTGGAGCTATCAAAAAATATAACTCGTACATCTGTTTGTTCATTATCTTGCCTTAAGTCGTTAGCATATCTCACAACTCTCTCTCCAATAGTGCTAGATTTAAGTTCATTAGGATATTTACCTCTCAGTCCAACATAAGAATTTAAGTTTTTATCCAGTTGAGTGTCAACAACAACAGCAACTAAATTATTATATTCAACCTCTTTCGCGACATTATCCACAACCTTCACAGCAGCATGAGCCACGGGGAAGTTAAACAGCTCCAAAGCGACGATCGCCAGAGCCAAAAATGTACTAACTATTTTTTTAGGAATGAGAGGCATGAATATATATTTATCCAACGCTAAATATACCATATGGCAAGCCCCTTTAACCATTTATTACAGCCAAAAAACACACTTTTAAATTGACAAGACTTCATATGCCTTTTTAAATCCAAATATCTCATTAGGCAAACAAAAAAGCCCGCCTTAGGCGGGCTTTAAAGTAAGAACTAATTATTGATTAAGTATAGCGTAGCACCAAGATCCGGAATTTGCCTCTATAGGAAGACTCAAAAGTCCATCTTTCACCTTACTGCAATCAGCATTTGCATTTGTAAAAAGTTCAACACGAGCAGATAGAGCAAAATTATAGTTTCCTGGCTTCTTTACATATCCATAAGTGCCTTTGGTTGTGCAGGCATATGGCGCAGTAGTTTCAGGACTTGGATCCACAGGCAAAGCCCCCCCAAACTGTTGAATGTAATAATCCGCATCAGCACCACCAAATCCACTTACGATACACTTATCAGTATCATCAGGATAGGATTTTCCTTCCAAATTAGCATTAACAAGAATTTTTTGGATTTTTTGTAGATCAGCAATACGAGCAGTATCACGCCCTTTAGCAGGAGCGCCAAGAATAGAAGGTAAGAAGGCAACAGCCAAAATACCGATGATCGCAATCACGATCAGAAGTTCAATAAGGGTAAAACCCAGAGTTTCTT
>PFDP01000003.1:69349-69526 GCA_002772535.1 Candidatus Peregrinibacteria bacterium CG10_big_fil_rev_8_21_14_0_10_36_19
ATTGATTAAACACAGCGTAACACCATGTTGAGCTTTGTGCTGGATCAACTGTTCCAAGTCCACCAGTAGCAGCAGTTGCACAATTAGCATTGGCATTTTCTACAATTTCTACTTTTGAGATAAGGGCAAAAGCGTAGTCTGCACTAGGAGATTTTACATATTGATAGCTTGTAGTAC
>PFDP01000003.1:69536-69787 GCA_002772535.1 Candidatus Peregrinibacteria bacterium CG10_big_fil_rev_8_21_14_0_10_36_19
ACCAACATTTTGAGGATCAACAGGAAGAGCACCACCAAATTGTGTTAGGTAGTAGTCTGAATCAGTACCACCAAATCCATCAACCATACATCCAGAAGCAGGATATTGTTTTCCTTCAAGATTTGCATTGATAAGAACTTTTTGAATTTTTTGGATATCAGCTACACGAGCAGTATCACGCCCTTTAGCAGGAGCACCAAGAATAGAAGGTAAGAAGGCAACAGCCAAAATACCGATGATCGCAATCACGA
>PFDP01000003.1:69861-88189 GCA_002772535.1 Candidatus Peregrinibacteria bacterium CG10_big_fil_rev_8_21_14_0_10_36_19
TAGGGAGGCTTTTAAAATTAATCTTTAGAATCTAAACTCTCTATTTCTTACACGATTGATTAAAGCAACAGCCTCGGCTCTATTTAGAGACCTAGCAGGTTCAAATTTTGTTGCACTGGCACCCTTTACAATTTCTTTTCCGTAAGCAGCACCAACAGCTTCGTAATACCAGTCGTTCGAGCTTACATCTGCAAAGGGCATATCAGATATTTCTGCTCCATATAGGACACCACTGTAATTTTTCAAAATTTGTACAGCTTCGGCACGTGCAATTGGGGCATTTGGTCTCATTGTTGCACCGTTTTGGTCACCTTTGATAAGACCATATTGGTAGGCAATTCCCATGTCGGCATCGTACCATTGTCCACTTTGGACATCAGTGAAAATACTTGAGCCAAGTGGTGCTTCTTTATCTTCAAGATTATAATTTCTCACTAGCATAGTAATAAACTCAGCTCTAGTAATTTGTGCATTAGGATTAAATTTGCCATTAGACCCACGTACGATTCCAGCTTTATAAGTGTTATTCAAATCTTTAGCAAACCAAGCATTCTTCATATCTACATCATTGAAAGGTGTATCAGAGTTTGAGTAATCCATTGAGTCTACTGTCAGCTTTGATAACTTCTTAACTGGTAAATTGATAAAGTAATTAGAAGTACCTTTATTACCACTACCATAAGCGTACATATACCAAGGATCAAGATTTTTAATAAAATCCATACCCGTATTATAAACTTCCAACTCTTCAGAGTTTATACTGCTTTTCTCTTTATTTTTAACATATTCTACATATCCACTAACTGCATTTAAGTCCATATATCCAAGTGACATAACTTCACTATTCAAGGCATCAGATAGGGATGTAACAAATCTATTATTTTGAGCTAATGTTTTGTTGCCGTTAATTTTATTTTGAATTTCAGTATCTGTACTAATTACATATAAGTCACCAGACTGTCCAAAAGTTATTCCAGCGTTTTTTATTTCAGGATACTTTTTAGCATAATCGCTAACCTCTGAACTTTTTGCTTTGTAAGTGTTTAAACCAGAGCCTGAACCGCTTTCATTACCATAACCTTCTGCCAATGTTCTTAAGTCTGAATTTAAACTTTCTACAACACTGCTGTCATTATTTTCTGCAAGAAAAGTAATAGTTGGCACTATACTATTATTATAGAAGTTAATACCTAAAGCTGATGTTCCTCTTAGTAGCGTGTCATATGGAGCTGGTATTTGAAATCCACTATCTTCTGCACCATATTCTCCGCTCATTTCAATAGATTTCTCTAGAATCCCAGCAATATCATTCATCTCAATGTAGAAAGCTGAATTTTCCCCTGGCATCGATTTATACAAGCTTGGAGTTTTAGCAAAATCATCATATGAAAAATTGTATTTGTTATAAATGCTTTGATTGCCTATGACATTTGTTACAAACTGAAAGTGATCATCAGAAGTTTCTGTAATAGAAAATACACTACTTTCAGCAAGACCATTGGAAGCTGTATCTAATAGTTTACTATTCTTAGGCAGGAGTATAGACATAAAACTATCACTAGGAATTTCATTTGTTAGATATGAAACACTAACTTTAGAAGAATTTAATTTACTAATTATTGTTGATAAATTATTAACAGTATCTGAAAACAGAAATGAACCATTATAATATGTAATAGCAAAATCCTCTCTTTTATATGATGAATAAATAAAGCTGTTGCCAGACTGTGTAGTTTCGAATTTTTCGAACTTTTGCATAGAATTTATTACGCTATCAAAAGTGCCTTTATCCATCTCAGACATTCCATAAAACAACTTGTTGTCTGAATCAGCTAAAACAAAAGATATATTATTTGAAAGAAAAGATTCATCCATAAGCTTTAGAGTTTCCATATCTGACAAAGTAACTGTATCAATACTTTTAGACACAAGTTCACTCATCATATCCTTAATAAAACTTTTTACAGGATTACTATTGTTACCGTTATAGTTAACTACCAAATCAGCACCAGCAACTATATTATCAAAATTAGCATTGCTAGAAGCAGCTGCAACATTAGGAACAGAAATGGCTACAATTGATGCCATCAGTATAGAAGATAAAAATTTCCTCATAGTTATAGATTATTATATAGAAATATAAAATATAGCAAAAAAGGCTTTTTGTCAATAGCGTGCTATACTAAATTGCCCCCGCAATATCTGTAAGTTTCATAATAGGTAGCATAATTGCGGCAACAATTGCACCCACAGAAAGACCAATAATCACTAAGATTACCGGCTCAATAATTTTAGAAATTCCTGCAACTGCAGTATCCACTTCGTCTTCATAGAAGTCGGCTACCTTAGCTGTAATTTCGCCAAGTTGGGCTGTTTGTTCACCAACTTCAATCATATTTACAAGCATAGGAGGGAATAGATCACTATCAGCAAGATTTTCAGCTAACGGAATACCTTGTTTAATATCCTCCACAGAAGTTAGAAGTCTTTTCTGATACACTTTATTACCAATTGAATTTGCTACGATTTCCAAAGTTTGTACAATGGAAACATTGCTATCAAGAAGGTTACTTAAAGATCTAGCAAAACGAGCAAGATAAGATTTTCTAAATAGGATTCCAAAAATTGGAATATTTATTTTAATTGTATCTATTACAAGTATTCCAGGCTTTGTTTTTTTAAATGCCATGAAGAAAAGTACAAAACCAAGTGCACCCACAGAAAGTAGAATTTTTTGGTTAATCAAAAAATCACTCATACCTACAACTATCCTTGTAATAAGCGGTAATTCAGCACCAGTACTGGCAAATAATTCTGTTAATTTTGGAATTACAAATATCAACATCGCTGATAATACTAAAATAAGAAGTGTAAAAATTACCGAAGGATATATCATCGCACTTTTAACTTTTGATCTTATTTTATATTCCTTTTCCACATCTTTAGCTAAATTTTCTAAAACTCTAGAAAGTTGACCGGAAGCTTCACCAGATTTTATCATTCCTGTTTCTTGGTCATTAAAAACATCGCTATGTTTTTGCATGGATTCAGAAAGACTTCCTCCAGATTCAATATCCTCATACAAAGCTTGAGTAATCAGTTTAAGACGAGGACTTTTATCTAATTGTTGAGTTAAGGAATTCAATGATTTTGTCATTGGAATTCCAGAATTTATCATCACCGCAAGTAAGTGAAAGAATGTAGATTTATCTTCAATTTTTACTTTTGAGTGTGCAATAAAATATCTATTTATAGCTTGAAACCAATCTAAAAAAGGATTTCCCGTAGTTCCATAAACCTGTTTTTTATCTAATAAAACAATGCCATCAGATTTTTCTTGTTGAATATTTAAAACCACAGGCTTATCAGCCATTTCTTTTAATTTGAACGATTCAGTTCCATCATTTGCAAATGTAGTTTTATTTTCATTCATATTATTCTGATTTACGGGCTACTCTATATACTTCATCCAGCGATGTTTCACCCTTTAGAGCTTTAATAACTCCAGCCTGTTCAAGTGTGATCATTCCATTTTTCTTCGCCACTTTTTCAATTTCCATAGTGCTAGCACTTTCAGAAATTAATTTTCTTAATTCATTATCCATTCTAAAAACTTCGTACAAACCAACACGGCCCTTATATCCTTTTTCAGGATCGCTTGGCTCATAGAAAGTTAGATTTTGTAATAAAGCTGGATCTATATGTCCTTCTGGTAGATTTGCTAAAGCATTTTTCACAATCTCCATCATTTCAGCACTTACAGTTGCAACCTTCCTATATTGGGGATCAAGTTTTCTCACTAAACGCTGTGCGATAATTAATTCGATTGTTGAAGTTATCAAATAAGGTTGAATTCCCATATTTACCAAACGAGTAATAGATTCAACAGCACTATTCGTATGAAGTGTTGAAAACACCAAATGTCCAGTAAGTGAAGCCTCGATTGCAGTATCTGCAGTTTCTTTATCACGCATCTCACCCACCATTATAATATCTGGATCCTGACGCAACGCCGCCCTCATACCAGCAGCAAAAGTATATTGAATATCATGATGAACCTGACTCTGACTAAGTCCATCCAACTGAATTTCCACCGGATCTTCAATTGTTAGTATGTTTACATCAGTTTTGTTTAAACGATTCAAACACGAATAAAGTGTGGTTGTTTTACCAGAACCCGTAGGTCCTGTATTGATTATAATTCCATTTGGGGATTTTATTGCTTCCTCAATTCTCTTTAAATTATTTCCTTCAATTCCAAGTTCAAGTAGATCAGGAATTTTTCTTGATTTATCTTGAATACGCATTACGATTTTTTCTCCATTTACAGTCGGTAGGGTAGAAATACGCAAATCCATTTCTCTACCTTCTTTGGTTGTTACTTCTGCACGGCCATCTTGTGGGATTCTTTGTTCATCAATCTTTAAATTAGACATGATTTTAATTCTAGAAACCACAGCTGGGTGTAAATTTGTAGGATAATCAACTATTGATTTAAGCACGCCATCAACACGATAACGAACTCTTACATGATTTTCCAAAGCCTCAATATGAATATCACTCGAGCGCATTTCCAAAGCATAACTAATTATAGACATAACCATCTGAGGGACATTGGCAGCCAAAATTGCATTTCTCAATGATTGTAATTCTGGAGAAATTTGAACAGGAGCAGGCGCCGGGGCAACAGGTGCAGCGGGTACAACAGGTGCAGCGGGCATCACAACTTTTACTGCCGGAGCAGTGTTTGTTACCTGAACTGTTTGTTGTGTTTGTTGATCAGCCACTGTTTTTTGTTATTGAAAATATGCATTCATTTGCACCGTAAAACTAATAATCTCATCGCGATTTTCTTCCTCTTGGAAATTCAAGCGAATTGATGTTATATCCATTAATCTTACTCTATCTGAAAGTGCTCCTGAATTTTCTACCCAATGTAAAAATTTTGTGAAGTTAGCACTAGAGCTTCTTATTGTCATACGCATTGGAAGTATTGAATAAAATTCACCTTTTTCTACCTCCTGATAATCAATATTTGAAACCTCAAATACGCTATTTTTGGTTGATAAATCTTCTTCAAAAACATCTACTTGTTTCGTAAGTTCTGTATATTGGTTCCCAAGTGGGAATATGCTTTCAAGTTTTGTTTCGATTTCTTTATTTAGTGCATCAAAATTAAATTTTTCACCATCGTAGTTGGCTTTTTCATCCACAACCTCATTTTTCAAAGCGCTAATATAATTAGCATTGGCAACAAGTAGTTTTTTTACCGCAGAGAATTCTTTCCAATTACTAAAGGTATAAAATCCCATTGATATTACAACCAGCAAAGTTATCCCAAGATAGGATTTAATTTGCATTTCTTGCCTTTTTTTCTGAACTAAGTAGTTTTCCATATTATTCTTCTTTTAAATCAAGATCTAATTTTAAGTTGGCAGTATAGCCTTCTTCCAATGATCCACTTTTGCTAAATGAATTCATTGATGCATTGCCAAATAGATTTGAACGGTTAAGTTCATCAATCAATTCTGCAATCAAAGAAAAGTTAGTTGTACCAGTTTTTTTTGTTTCACCTGTTATAGATATACGGCTTGTTTCTCCGTCAAAGTCATAACTTGTATATCTAATACCTCCAATTTCTTGGTAAAGTTTTTCATCATAATGTTTGTCTACAGCAATCGTTCTTAATTGAATTTCGTTCATAACGTCAGACCACTTTATTCTTTTATCTTTTATTTTTTGCATCACACTTAAGTCATTCACAATAAGTGAATTAATTTTTTTGATAAATTCATACAATTGTTTGTCATCCATGGCATTAAAATCAGCTGCCAAAACAGTAGTTCTAAGTTCACCATTGCCTACAATTTTTGCAGATTGAGAGTAATTTTTCATTTGTCTTACAGCTTCTGGTTCATTGTTGCTGCTAAGTTCTGTAGCTTTTTCGTTAAATTTATTCTTCAGCTGATTTACAAAAAGAAGTGTTTCGCTACTACCTTCAACAAGTTTTGGGTTAGAAATTTTAGCTTCAAGATCAGGAATTAACTGTTCTCTTGCTGCCATAAATGCTTTTGCAATTGCTGGCTTTGTTTCTTCCATATTTTTTCTAGCAGTTTCTTTAGCTGCTTCTTCAGACGTTTGGCTTCTTAAAATCTCGTATGATTGTAGGTAAGTGTCTCCAAAATAACTAAACTCATCAAAATATGCCTTTGCTTTAAGGTATTTGTAAAAATTTAGATCAGTTTTTAAATCAACTATTTCATTATTTGACGCTACTAGATCCTTTGTTACACTTGGGAAATCTGCCACAGTTCTCACAAAATCAAATCTATCAGTCAGTTGAGAGCTAAAAAAGATTACTGAGAAAACTGAAAGTACAGATACTACGCTTAATGTTATTTTTAAGCCTAAAAGAAGCATACTATCTTGAGGTGCTACTTCTTTGAGTAATGATAAATCTACCTCTGGTGCAGCATCTAAAAATGTTTCAGCATTACCAGGAGTATTGGCTGATACAATACCTTTTACAAGATTTGAGCTGCTACTATCTGGCGTCGTTGGCTTATTTAAGTCAAACGGGTTTACTGCTTCCGCATCGGCCATTTTGTTTTGTTTTTATTTTTAAATTTCTTATTATTATATCAGAAATACCCCATATAGTAAAGGGTTATCTACATAAAATCATACTAAAAAAGACGGGTCTAAATTGACCCGTCTTCTTAAGATTAATACTTCAAAATTATTGAAGTTCAACAGTTGCACCCGCTTCCTCAAGTTTTTTCTTGATTTCGTCAGCTTCACCAGCTTCAACACCTTCTTTAACAGGTTTTGGAGCAGCATCAACTAGATCTTTAGCCTCTTTAAGACCAAGACCAGTAATTTCACGAACAGCTTTGATTACAGCAATTTTTTGAGCACCAGCGTTAGCTAGAACTACATTTTTCTTACCGTTACCAGCATCAGCTTCACCAGCATCAGCACCGGCAGCTGCAGGAGCAGCACCAGCCATCATCATAGGAGCAGCTGCTGATACACCAAATTTTTCTTCTAGAGCTTTAACAAGGTTAGCAAGTTCTAGAACTGGAAGACTTTCAACCAATTCAAGAATTTTTGCTGCGTCCTTACCTAGCTCGATGTTTGATTCTTCAGACATGTTTTTAATAAGTTAATAATTGATAATTAAACGGCTTGTTCCTTTTGCTCCTTAACAGCGTTAAGTGCACGAACGAAGCCAGCGATTGTATTGTTAAGTACACCGTGGAATCCAGAAATAGGTGATTTAATAACATAGATGAATTTAGCCACAAGTTCTTCTCTACTTGGAAGTTGTGCAAGTGCTTTAGTATCTGCAATAGATAGCACTTTTCCTTCAAGGATAGAACCACGTAGTTTTAAATTCTTGTTCTTTTTTCCAAAATCATGGATCAATTTCGCTGCCGAAATTTCATCTTCCATACTGAAAGCTGCTCCAACTGGACCTTCCAAAACTTCATTTGGAATTTCTAAGTCTAAACCAGCGTTCTTAGCAGATAAACGAATTAACGTTTTCTTTGCTACTTGGAAATTAACACCTTTTTCTCTCATTTTGCCACGAAGATCTTTAAGATCCTTAACAGAAAGTCCTTGATAATCTGCAAAAACGATAGATTTTGCATTTTTCATCAACTCTGTCATTTCCTGAACAATATCTTCTTTTTGTTGTTTTGATAGTGGCATAATATTGTTTTTTTTAGTTAAAAAAAGATCTCGACCTGTTGTAGCGAGATATAAAAGGGGGCCTTTAAGCGGCCAGAAAAACTAACTTTTATATTCTCGGTAGGTCTTGTATAGTCGACTTGCGACTAATGCCTACTGTCTACGAACAAAAGCACTTTATCAAAAAACAGAAAAATGTCAACTTTAATTGAGAACTTCTTAAAATCAGCAAAAAAACCACTTATTGTTATTCTAGGGCCAACAGCTTCTGGTAAAACAGCTCTTTCACTAAAAATAGCCAAAAAATACAATTGTGAAATTATATCTACCGATTCACGCCAAATTTATAAGGAAATGGAGATTGGAACAGATGCAATTACTTTAGAGGAGCAAAATGGTATTCCGCACCATATGTTAGGCATTACTACTCCAGATAAAACAATAACTATGTCTGAATATGTAGATTTGGCATTAGAAAAAATCGAAGAAATCTACAGTCGTGGACACATACCAATTTTAGTTGGAGGTACCGGATTATATATTTCTGCCATTATTGAAAGGTATGATATGCCTAAAATACCACCAAACGAAAAACTAAGAGAAGAATTAGAGAAAATGAGTACGGAAGATCTTCACGAAAAACTTAAAAAGCTAAATCCGGAAGCGGCAGAAAGGATACATCCAAATAACAGACGATATGTGATAAGAGCTATTGAAATTGCAACAGCAGATTCACCAAAAAAAGCCTCTGAAAAGCCACATTTTGATGTTTATATGATAGGAATAAAATGGCCACGAGAAGAGCTGTATCAAAGGGTTAATTATAGAGTAGATAGGCAGATAGAAAGGGGGCTTTTAGATGAAGTAAAGAAACTTTTAAAAAAAGGTTACGCAGAAAATTTACCTTCTATGAGTTCTTTAGGTGTAAAAGAAATCATTCCATATTTAAAGGGTGAATCTACACTTGAGGAATGTTTGAATATTTTAAAACAAAGCACTAGAAAATACGCCAAGCGTCAAATGACATGGTTCAGAAGGTATGATAATGTTGAATGGATAACACCAGATAAAATAGATACATATGTCTAATAAACACACTTTCGAAGAATTGCTAGAGCTAGCCGCAAAACTACGTTCCGATACAGGATGTCCTTGGGATAGAAAGCAAACCATTGCCAGTATGCTTGAGCACGCTGAAGAAGAAATTCATGAAGTTAGGCAAGCAATTGAAAACGGCGATCATGATAATTTAAAAGAGGAGCTAGGTGATGTTTTATTTCAATTAGTAATGATAGCCCAAATAGCTAAGGAGCATGAATATTTTAATATGGACGATGTAATTGCAGGTATTCATCATAAAATAATTTCTCGTCATACTTGGGTTTTTGGTGATGATAAGGCATCTACTCCGGAAGAAGCCTTAGAGCTATGGCGTCTTAATAAAGAAAAAGAAAAAAATGTCAGTCCTGAATAAAAAATGGGTCATTAAAAATAATGATCCAAATAAGAGCACTTTAGAAAAGATTATTTCAAATAGAAGTCATCTAAATCTTGAAAATCAGCTTACAGAATTTCATGATCCATATTTGTTTACTGATATGGAAAAGGCTGTAAAAAGGGTTAAAGAGGCTATATATAAAAATGAAAAAATTATTATTTTTGGCGATTATGATGTTGATGGGATTACAGGAACGGCAATTCTAGTACATACTCTTAGGCATTTAAATGCACAGGTTTCTTTTCGTATTCCAAACCGTGTAAACGACGGATATGGATTATCTGAAAAATTTATTGATGAATTTATTGAAAAAAAGATCGATTTAGTTATAACAACAGACTGTGGAATTTCATGTTTTAAAGAAGTGGAAAAAGCAAACGCCCACAATATTGATGTGATCATTACCGACCATCACACAGTTCCCCCAAATGCTCCTCCCGCACTTGCAGTAATTCATCCCAAGCATGACAAAAATTATCCATATGATGAACTTACTGGTTCTGGAGTTGCCTTTAAATTTGCTCAGGCACTAATAAAAAAACTCGCACCAGAAAGTGATCTCCCAGAGTATTTGGTAGATTTAGCTTCAATGGGCACAGTAGCCGATTTAGGGCCACTAAATGACGAAAACCGTTTAATAGTGCAAAGGGGGCTTGAGCGTTTAAAGAATACTAGATGGCAGGGGCTTAAAAAAATAATGGAAAGTTCGGGGGTAAAAAATGGCGATGAAATAGATACTTCTACTATAGGTTTCCGTATTGCCCCGCGTATAAATGCCGCTGGAAGAATTGGTGATCCATATACTCCACTATTCTTACTATTAGTTGATGGTGATCACAGCAAAATAGAGCAACTAACATCTGAACTTGAAACCCTTAATGGAAATCGTCAAAAAATGACTGCTGATTATTTTGAAGAAATAAGTGAAAAAATTAGCTCACTAAATAAAGTACCTTCAATTGTTATATATGAAGATCCAAATTGGCACGTAGGGGTACTTGGCTTAATTGCCGGAAAGGTCGCAGAAAAATATAGTAGGCCAGCTATAGTGTTCCAGGATAAAGGGGATACTTTAGTTGCCTCAGCCCGCAGCCCAGAATTTTTTAATGTTATTGAGGCAATATCTACTGCAAAAGATTTACTGATTGGTTTTGGTGGGCATCCACAAGCTGCTGGCCTTTCAATAAAAAAAGAGAATTATCAGGAATTTAAAAAGAAGCTAGAAGAGTATGCTGATTCAGTATTAGAAGGCCTAGATCTTTCTCTTACTCTAGAAATTGATTGCGAAATTAGCCCTAAAGAAATAAGCACAGAGCTTATTCATCAAATTAGTCATTTATCACCATTTGGAGTTGGGAATTCTCAGCCAATTTTTTTACTAAAAAAGGCAAAACCAGTTTTTGTAAAAACAATCGGACAAGCAAATAATCATCTAAAATTTGCCGTTGAATCTGAAAACACACTCACAGATGTTATAGCTTTTAATATGGGTGAGCAGGCAGAGTTTTTAAAGACATTAGATTTTATAGATCTAGTTTTTAGGCTTGAAACAAACGTTTGGAATGGTAGAGAGAGTTTGCAATTGCAGCTTCTGGACTTGAGAAGTCATCAGGAGTAGTATTTAGTAAACATGAAAAATCTTTTCCTTATTCTCACATTAATTTTGTTTACTTTATATATTCCTCAAGCTTTTGCGCTTGAGAGCAGTAGTATGTACATTTTTAATGGAGAAAGTAAAAGTCATACTTACAAAATAAATTATCCACAAAACTGGCAACTAAAAACTTACGGAAACAATAAGCAGATTATTACATCTAAAAAAAATCCAGAAAAACAATTCATAATTGAAGAATTCGAAGGGCAAACGTATAGCCAAGTAATTAATTTTTACAAAAAACCAAACCAGAAAATAGTGAGTGAAGATTTTGTTTTTAATGAAAATTATTTAGCAAAAAAAGTAACATATAAAGAGGAAGATGTCGCTTTTTCAAAGACCTTAATCAAAAGAGGTACACTTATTATTTCACTTACTACTCCAAACGATAAAGATACTGAATTAAATCAAATTTATACATCTTTTGATTTTACTGATTCTTGGCATCAATATATCGATTATAAGGAAGGTTTTACTTTTATTTTTCCATCTAGTTTGGAAATTCATAATATTGATAGCGGAGTTCAGCTTCTCGACCCAACTCGATTTAATGATATTATTTTTTCAATTTTCAAATATTCAAATACTAAACTTGTGGACGCACCAGAGAAGGCCCAAGCCCTTAACGACAAATATAAGAGCCAAGAAAAAGTTATTTTTCATGGTATTGAAAAAGCCATACATGGCATCTATAGAGATGTTAGAGTAGGTAAAGATTTTAGCCGTATATTCGTTCAAAATGGTGAACACAGCTATAGTTTAACTAATTTAAACATAGAAAGTAATTTTCCACATTATGATTACTATGATGATTACATTGTTGAAATATTAGAGAGTTTTGAGTTTTTTAAAATTGCCCCAGATGAGCAATTATTTTTGGACGTGAAAAAGGATCACAAAAATTATGATGCCATTAAATCCTTAAATGAGGAGAAAATTATTTCTGGGTATGAAGATAAAACATTTAAACCGGACGCGGAAATAAATCGTGCAGAACTTACCAAATTAATAGTTTCTGCAGTAGCCAAACCAGACCCATCAAAATTTAAAAACTGTTTTAGTGATGTGAAAGATCAATGGTTTGCATCCTATGTTTGTTATGCCAAAAATCAAAAATGGTTAAATGGTTATGAAGATGGCACATTTAAACCGGAGCAGAAAATAAACCGTGTAGAAGCAATAAAAATATTATTAAGTGTACTATTTAGTAATGCTGATATGCAGCCTTCTTTAGAATACACACCACCACTAGATATCAAGAGTGAAGATTGGTATTACAAATATTTTGCTTTTGCAGATTTTAAAAAGTTACTAGATAAACAACATATTAAAGAAACAAAAAGTGGATACTATTTCTATCCTGAAAAAAACATTACTCGCAAGGAAGTAGCAGAGCTTATTTATCGCAGTAAAAAATAATTAGCAAAAAAGATTTCACCTGTTATAATCAACACCTTTAATGATAAATCTTATATCTTGACATGTGAGTGTTTATATTATATAATATTGAGATGAGTAATCAGACACAAACACAAATAGTAGAACTAATAAGTAGAAGCCAAAAAGTTTTGGTACTGCCATCCTCTCCACCAGACGGGGATTCGATAGGGAGTGCTATTTCTTTTTATATGGCACTTAAGAAGCTTGGAAAAGATGTCACAGTAATATGTTCTGATGCGGTTCCGGAAGTCCTTCAATTTTTACCAAACACTAAAATAGTAGATAACAAGGCAGTCACAACAAGTGATTTTATTATCACTTTAGACTGCGAAAATGTGAAAGTAGAATCTATAAAAAGTGCAATTGAAAACAATAAAGTAAATATCATTATTACTCCAAAGAATGGACAATTCCATAAAAATAATGTGAGTTTTGGAAGTAGTAAAAGTGATTATGATTTAGTAATTGTAGTTGATACTGCTGAGCTAAATCAACTAGGGAATATCTATCAAGAAAACCCTCATCTGTTTAGTGAGGTGCCAGTGATTAACATTGATCATCATGTTTCAAATACTCACTTTGGAAAGATAAATTATGTAGATATTATGGCGTCGTCTGCAACTGAATTAATTCTGCCAATTCTTGAAGAACTTTCAAAAAAAACCAGAACAGATCTTATTGATGAAGATATTGCAACACTTCTGCTAACTGGAATTATTACTGATACAGGAAGTTTTCAAAATGCAAATACTACACCAAGATCATTCTCAAAAGCAGCAGAGTTAATTGCATACGGTGCAAGACAACAAGAAATTATTCAACACATTTATAAAACCAAGCAGCTTAGTCAATTGAAACTTTGGGGTAGAGTACTTTCAAAAATTGAAACTGACGATGCGCATAGAATAGTTTGGTCTGTTGTGAGCCAGCAAGATTTCCGCGATACAGAAAGCTCAGAAGAGCAAACAGGAGACGTTATTGATGAGTTGATGACAAACGCACCAGGAGCCGAAGTAGTTTTACTTATTAGAGAAAAAGAAGACGGTACGGTTGCTGTAAGTGTTAGAACTACAAGCTCAAAAGTTGATGGTTCTAAAATTGCTGAGCATTTTGGTGGAGGAGGTCATACTCAAGCTGCAGGATTCCGAATCAAAGATATGGATTTAAAATCTGCAGAATACACAATTATTAAATATGTGAAAAATTTCCAAGCAGAAAGATTAGGTCTTAATGAAGATGGTACAGAAAAGCCATTGGTAAACGTTGGTTCTCACGAGCCAATGATTAATGTAGAAGAACTCTTAAAGCGTGCTAAAGATGCTCAAAATGCAACTAGCTTAATGCCAACACCAACCATTGAACATGTTTCTCATGATGATTCCGAAAATAAGAAATCTGAAGAGGATCAAGAAGCTGAAGACACACATGAACAGTTCCACACAATTAAGTCCGATGAAGCTCCACAAGATTTAGAACCAGGCGTTAGCTACAGATTTGAAGACTAATTAACAAATCTTTTTACAGCTTCAGCAACGGTATCTGCCACACCCGGCTCAAATGCACCAGGGATGATTTTTTTTGCATGAGGGCTTTCCACCAAAGAAGCTAACGCTTCTGCAGCAGCCAACTTCATATCATCTGTAATAGCTTTGGCTCTTGCCTCAAGGGCACCTTTAAAGATTCCTGGAAAAACTAAAACATTGTTTATTTGATTTGGAAAATCACTTCTACCAGTTGCCACCACTGCAGCTCCAGCATCCCAAGCTTCTTGAGGATTTATTTCAGGATCAGGGTTAGACATCGCGAATACAATAGCTCTTTCATTCATTGTTTTTATCATTTCCTGTGTCAAAATATTTGGCTTTGCTACACCAATAAAGATATCTGCCCCAACTAGTGCTTCCGCTAAACCACCTTCCAACTTTTCCCTGTTAGTTTCTTTTGCAATCTCCTCTTTATATTTATTCAAATCACCACGCCCTTCATAAATTAAACCTTTACTGTCATGTAGAATAAGATTTTTAAAACCATATTTAATCAAAAGTTTACAAATAGCCATTCCAGCAGCACCAGCTCCACTAATTACTACTTTTACATCTTCAGCATTCTTTTCTACCACTTTTAAAGCATTAATCAAACCTGCCAAACAAACTACAGCAGTTCCATGTTGATCATCATGAAAAACTGGAATATCTAAATCTCTAATGAGTGCTTCTTCAACTTCAAAGCAAATAGGAGCTGCAATATCTTCAAGGTTAATTCCACCAAAACTTGGTGCAATAGCTTTAACCGCTGTAATAATTTCGTCAGCAGTTTTTACATTCAAACAAATAGGCACTGCATCAACATTTCCAAAGGCTTTAAACAAAACAGCTTTACCTTCCATAACTGGCAAACCAGCCAACGCTCCGATATCGCCCAATCCTAAAACAGCCGTTCCATCGGTTACAACAGCAATTGTATTTCCCTTAGCCGTGTAATCATAGGCCTTCTCTGGATCAGCAAAAATTTCCTTACACGGCTCCGCCACACCAGGTGTGTAGTAAAGCCTCATGTCATTCATATCATTAAGAGGGACTTTAGAGACAACCTCTAATTTTCCTCTGTATTTTTTATGTGCCGCTAAGGCTTCCTCTTTTAAATTTGTCATATTAATCTATTGGTGGGGGAGTAATTGGCTCAAGAAATGTTGGTGGAGAATCCGGCACCGAACCACTTCCTGGATTTACAAAATAACCTCCATCTTCAGAAACTTCAACTACAATATCACTAAGTTCAACTTGATCATTTTTAATTATGCTGTAAAAGAATGAAGCGACAATTGCCACTATTACGATCAACGCCGCATAAACCATTGATAGATAATTAAAAAGTCTTTTTGGCATTTTATTTTTTAAAAGCTAGTAGTTTTACCCTTTCTGGTATCAAGAATTAAGTCATCATTTCTTTCATATTTGAAAGTGTAATTTAGTGAAGAACTATAGTAATAGTCTATTGGTCCAGTACCAACACCAATCGTATCGGTTTCAATAATTACATTTTCAGGTAATTTATTTATTAAATTCATACCCTCATTTTTTTTCAAAACTCCAGCTAAAATTTCGCTTAATAAAGCACTATAATCGGGTTTATCTTCAACTGTTTTAAAATCTAAAGTTGTAAGCATAGCTTTTATTTGTGGCTTAAGTGTAAAGCTCATAGGCCCTTCACCAAACTGAGTATAAACAGCTAATATTTTTCCATTGTTTAGATATACATACCAATCCACTATTCTTTCATCACTAATTACAACTTCTAAAGCCTTTTTATTTTTAACAGTAAATTCTGTAATTGTCGCGCCTTTAAAAGCAGCTTTTATTTTAGAGAAATAATCTGTTGAAGAGAGCTTTGCTGTGTTTTCATCTAGCATTACTGTTGCCACTCCAGAATTAGGAAATGTTCTCACTCCAGAGAATTGCCCCACATCTTTTTTGATGAAAGTAACACTTTCTTTACTATCCATTACTTCCCAAGTCGTATTATCATATTTCATTTTGAATGGGAGTGTATCGTTTTCAAAATATGGCCAGTTAGTATGTAGAGGGAATGCTTTATTATCATTTTCCGTTACATACATCATTCTGTAAATAACCTCAGAAAATGCCGCCCTTGTCATTGGAGAACTGGCATTTAGTTTTCCATTTTTATCAGCCACAACAATATTTTTTTCACGAGCATATTGTGCATGAGGAGCAAACCATTGACTAGCATCAACATCCAAAAACACGTTTGCATCTACACTAGTTGGCAATTCTACTTTTGCTGCCAAAGCTAACATTTTTAAAGTTTCAGCTAGATTCACTTTTTCTTCAGGTCTAAATTTCCCATCAGAACCATTAATTATTCCCTCTTTTTGTGCACCCATCACATACTTAAAATACCACTGACTCTTTGGGACATCCCCAAAAAGAACTTCATATTCTTCATCATGTTTAACCTTCATTGCACCAACAATAATCTTGGCAGCCTGCGCTCTATTAACATAATCCTTAGGGCCAAAAGTTCCATTTTCATAACCATTAATTATGCCTTTTTCATTCAAGGTGTTAATAGCTTTAAAATTTGTGTGGTCTTCCGGAACATCTGGAAATGCTGTTGCAGCAAAAACAGAGGACGGTACAACAAATGCTAAAACTAACAAGGAAATGAGAAACTTTTTCATAGTAATACTAATATAGCACTACTAAAAACGTTCTTCCAACAGATTCGTTACTTTAATATAGAAGTTCACCAGGGGAGTACTTGTCTAAATTCTTTTCTCCAACCAGTTTTGTAAGTTTATCAGCCACATCTTCCATTTTAACAGTTTCTTGAGTTCCCTTTGCCATATTTCTGATTATTGCTTTACCTTCACGAACTTCTGTTAGTCCAATCAAAACAGTGTGATCCACACCAAATTTATTTGCCAAACCAAGTTGAATATTGATTGATCCTTTACCTAAGGCTCCCATGGTTTTAATACCTCTTTCTCTAAGTTCATCTATCAGTCCAAGACATTTTAATTTTGCTTCTTTACCAAGTTGGGCAACAAAAACATGTAGTTCGTCTTTTGAAGGCACTTTTATTTTTTCTCTCTTCATATTTGCAATAATTCTTTCAACTCCACATGCAAAACCAACCGCAGGTGTTGAGGCTCCTCCAAGTTTTTGAACCAAACCGTCATATCGTCCACCTCCACATACTGCATTTTCAGCACCTTCTGAGGAATTATCCCAGAATTCAAAAACAGTTTTGTTGTAATAATCAAGGCCTCGTGAAAGTTGTGTATTTTCTACATATTCAATTCCAAGTTCATCCAAATATTCTAAAAGCTCTTCATGATACGCTATAGATTCCTTATCTAAATAGTCACGCATTGAAGGTGCCATTTGTGCAAGGATATCGAGATCTTCGTGCTTTATTTCAAGCAGTCTCATAGGGTTTTTATGTATAAGCTCTCTATACTCAGGTGGTACTGCTCTTTCTTTGCCAATATAAAAATCTTCCAATACTTGCATATATTTTTCTCTACACTCAATTGTACCAATTGTATTTATTTGCAAAGTAAACAAATGCTCTACTCCTAGGTCTGTATAGATTTTTTGACACATTTGTATTAACTGAGCATCTAGTGCCGGATCACTTTCGCCTAAAATCTCAAACCCAAACTGCCAAAATTGACGGTATGTCCCTTTTTTAGGATCTTCAGTTCTAAAGTGAGGCTCAAAATAATAAAGCATTACCGGTTGAGGCAGTTGATCCATTTCATTTTGAATGTAACTTCTTACAAGTCCAGAAGTTCCTTCCGGCTTTAATGCCATTTTTTTTCCATCTTGATCTTCAAATTTATAAAGACCTTTTGTGAACAGATCAGAATCCTCTCCAAGACTCCTTTTGAATAATTCTTCATATTCAAAAATAGGAGTTGAAATACGTTTGAAACCAGACTGTCTTGCTCTATGTCTTACCACTTTCTTCATATAAGTGTGGTACTCATGATCTTTTGGTAATATATCGTTAGCAGCTCTAGGACTTCTTAATGGATCCTTGTTAGACATAGATAAGATATTTAAATTTACGATTAATACGCGAATGTAATTTTACCATTTTTTCCTTTTTTTACAAGGGGGAAAATATGAGTGGATGAATTTGTACTGAATTGAGGTTAGTAGATTATGTAATGTTTTTGAGTTTTTGGCGATGATATCCCCGGGGATGGCGGGAGGGGGTGTGTGGTGTGGGCGGATTTTAATGAAGGTAGATTATGCAACATTTTGGTAAAAACGCCTAATATGTCCTTGGGATGGATTTTGGCGATTTTTTTCGTGGGGAAATGTGGGCGAAGTTGAATTTTTTGAGTTTTGTGATGGAAGTAGGGGGTGGCGCGCGTCAGAGGGCTTTTGTGGCATTTCAGGGCCAATTTATCAGCGTTAAAAACTGCTGGTTTTTGGCTTTCTGCTGCGGATTTTGGCTTGATTTTTCTGGAGAATTTTGCTAATATTTAGGGCACTTCATAACCTAAA
>PFDP01000014.1:0-165401 GCA_002772535.1 Candidatus Peregrinibacteria bacterium CG10_big_fil_rev_8_21_14_0_10_36_19
TGAGAATTCAACCCTAAAACGCCATAAAAGCCCTCTGACGCGCGCCCCCCACATACTTCCATCAAAAAACTCAAAAAATCTAACTTTGCCCCCATTTCCCCACGAAGAAAATCGCCAAAATCCATCACAACCCAAAAATCCCATCCCCGGGGATATGTTAGGTATTTCCGCCAAAACATTGCATAATCACCTTCATTAAAATCCGCCCACACCCCACACCCCACACCCCACACCCCACACCACAAATCCGCCCGCCATCCCCGGGGATATCCTCGCCAAAAACTCTAAAACATTACATAATCTAACTACACCAACCAACACCTCAAAAAAAGCCTTGCAAAACCTATCAAAACACAATAAAATCACATGGCAAATTAAATTAAAAGCACATGTCACATAAGAAAGCAGCAGGTTCGACCAAGAACGGAAGAGATTCCGTCGCGAAGCGCCTTGGGGTAAAAGTATATGGTGGCCAAAAAGTTACAGCAGGTTCAATCATTGTTCGTCAAAGAGGAACAAAGTTTTTTCCAGGTGCTAACGCTGGTATGGGTAAAGACCACACTATATATTCATTAGTAGACGGAGAAGTTTACTTTACTGAAAAAGCTCTAACAAAATTCGACGGTCGTATTTACAAAGATAAAATCGTAAATATAAAGTCTTAAATTTAAAATGTCTTTAGAATCATTTATTGGGATGGATTCCGGAGAGGGGATGTCGGAATCCTCTCTTGAGCAATTACGCGAAAGAATGAAAGCGGCTGCAGCTCAGATAGCAGCCATAAGAAAAGAAGAGAAAAAACAAAAACAAAAAGAAGACGATCTTCTCAAAATCCTACTAAAATTCATCCAACATAGCCATAAAAGCGAGTTGGTTCTTTTGATATCACGCGCCCTTGAACAAAACATTCCAGCAGGATTTGTCTTGGCCATTGTTTTACTTGGAAATCTAGAAATTCAACACCATATGCAAACACTGTTGGCACCTAAGGAAGCTCATCCAGATCAAAAAGCTCTTATTTTTTTTAATCAGCAAGATCAATCCCTTCCACTTAAAATCCGTATAGAACTAGATAATTGGATTAAAAACATTCTTGAATCGGCTGATGCAACACCACACAAGCTTCTCAAATATGCATATAAGATAGAAAAAATAGAAATAGAATCATCTTCACACTTTGAAGAGGCTGAATATAAAGAAGAAAAAGTGATAAAAGATGCCATAGTTCAATTAGGAGCCTTTGTGATCAGAGATTTTCTCATGCAAAACAACCTAGATGAACCGCTGCCAAAACTCCAAGAATTTGCAAGATTCATACTAAACGGAATTCTAGAAAAAACTCAGGAAAATCTAGATAACAGAGTTACCCTTACTGGAGAGTCTAGCGACATCATTTAAAGGTATTATACCATAGTAAATATTGCCATTAATTTCCTGTCTAGAAACAGTAAAGCCATGCTCAGATAAGCACCTTCTCATAACTTTTAAATTTGTTGCTATCAAGGTACCAGTTACATTTAAAGTACTACAAATAAACCTAGTAGGCAGTAGTGTTGACGAAGGGTTTTTAATTGCATGTTTGGCCAAGAAAAGGGTTAAAACATATCTTTTCCATACAAAAGGTGCATTATAATGTGCATCGCCTCCTCTAAGATCTTGCTTACAGCTAATAACAATTTGCCCCAACGGGTGATCTCTTACCTCCTCTTCAAGCTTTTCATATCCCATCATAGTAGGTTCTAGTGTTTCGGGTTTTAATAAGCCCATCACCTCAGTAATTCTAGAATTTATTAGACTATCATCTGTAATTTTCGACAGATCTCTAAGTCTAGAAATTCCCTCATCAACACTTAAAAGCTTATTTCTTACATTAAATATTACTAATCTAATCTCTGGAATAATTGCAGCACAAACATTTAAACTGTAATCAATGCTTTCTAGGTCTCTGTGACTCATAAAATTTATTAAGGCAGAAATCTACAGAATGAAAAAAGTGTTGTCAACGATATTGATTTTTTTTGCAAAGTTTGGTATAATGATATGAAAACTTTATAAATAACATAAAAATAAAAACAAAATACCATGTCAGATAAAGCACCAAATTCATTACCAAATAACTCTTTAGATAGAGGGCGTAATGTACCAAATAGGAGAGCGGAAGCTCAAAAAGCCGCCAAAGAACAAAGGGAGGCAATGAAACCATCTCGCGAAGTTTTTGTAAAAAATACAGGTTTTGCGCTTGGTTCAGCTGAGCTGCCAAAAGGAGCAAAAACTATTGAAAATCTTGATAAATATGAAGGTGTTGTTTTGTGGGGTGGTGCTGACAAAACTACATTCACGGAAAAGCCAAAATCTGATCAATGGTACAAAAAAATGGTAAATGTTGCCAAAGAGTATAAAAAAATCAGAGATCTTGGTAAATTAAGAGTGAATCTTTCCGGTGAAGATAAAGATGCTGTAAACAAAGTTATTGATATGTTAGCATCACAAGATGCTACAAAAATTAATGCTACATCTTGGAAATCACAAATTGAAGGCATTAATAAAGAAAATATATATGGTTCAATGGGTGCATATAACGCACTTGTTGCTTTTGAAAGAGCCCTTATAAAGAAGAGGGGGCAAATGAGAAATCTTTCAGAAAAAGATTTTAAACCAGAAAACTTTATTTCAAACGCTAAGGTGGAGAGAGTTGAATTGGTTCTTAATGATAAAAAGGCAAATGGTTTATATAGAAACCAAACTATCGAAGGTGTGAAGATCACTGATTCCGAAAGAGCAAGAAGAGAAATTCTTCTTTCACACAGTGAGGAAAGAGACAAAGCATTTAGAGATGCAAAAGAAAAAGCCAATCGCAAGTTAAATGAAATGATTGATTTTTATGAATCAGATCTCAGAGACGGTCTAAAATCTCATCCATGGGCACAAATTAGAAAAAGCTCAGATTCGCCATCACTAACAGTAGTTGATGGTCGCAATGGAAAAACAGTTGGTAAGGTAGAAGTTAGAAGAGAAAAAAGCGGTGAAGTAGTATTTTATGCTCACCAATCTCAAGGAGGTCCTAAAAAATTCGCCATTCCGGCAGATTTAGTTTCTGCTGACGGCATTTGGGGCAAAGAACAAAATGTTAAGTATATTGAGCTTTCAAGAGCTGTTACTCAACATGTTGTGGATGGATTTAAAGCCTATAATGAAAATGAAGATGCCCTAAGAGTTGAAGCCATCAAAGAATGGAAAGAAAATGTTCAAAAATTCTTTGATACAGTTCAGCTTTCTGCAGAGAAGGAAGGAGTTAAAATGTATTTCACAGAAGACAAAGGAACTACAACTCCAAATGATAAAGATACCTACACTGCTGAAATCATTTATGCAGGAACTACAAGGTTTCTAGACATCAAAATTGATGCTGCAAACAAGAGAGCAATTATTAAAGACGCTAAATCTAAAAAAGAAGTAGGACAACTACTAGTTGAAATTTCAAACCCAAACTCGTTTGCTAAAAAACTAATTGAAATTGCAAAAAACATTCAAGGAGCAAAAGCGGAAGTTCCGAAAGCTCCAAAAAATGTAGATCCAGTGATTCTGGCTAGTAATCCAAATGTTACGGAAGTAGCAGGAATTGTCCGTGAGCAAGAAAGACAAGAAGACTTAAGAAACGAAAAAGCATTTGATGATGCAGTTAAGTCTGTTGCAAATAAATATGCACAAAATGGAGTAGAATGGAAAAAGGGTGAAATCTCTATTAAGGGAGAAACAATTCTTTTTTATAGCTACGACGCAAAAACAAAAAAGTTTGATCTAGGAGAAGCTCAAGTTGAGAATAGTAAATTAAAGACATTTAATAGTATTAACTCAGCTATTAGAGCCATAGAAGATGTACTTACAAAGGTACTTTCTGGTCAAAGACCAATGGAAAATATCAACAAGGAAGCAGAAAAAGCCCTAGATAGTGCTAAAACTTCATTATACATGAAGGAGTTGCTTCCGAGAGTTAATACAATTCTAGACAGAAGTAAGGACGCAAAGGATCTAAAATTTTCCGCAAGAGTAAAAGGTTCATCAGTACAAATTCTAGATTCAAAAGGGAATGTAGTACTAGAAAAGAATGCAAAAAACTTTGCTGATCAAGGTGAATTCTTAATCGCCATGATGGATTCTGTAAACTCAACTGCTTCAAAAGCAAGAGAAGAAGCCATTATGAACCAAGCAGAAAAAGAATTTAAACAAGCCGCAGTTGATGACAAGCTTGATGCTTTAATCAAAAAGGCTAGAAAAAATGGTAAGAGCTCATAAGTTCAATTAACCAATCTTTACCATCCAATCATTTAGAGTCGCATCCTCATGGGTGCGGCTCATTATTTTTGCCAAATCTTCCTTCAGCATTGTTCCAACTCTTCCCATAACAGAAGAGTTTTTACTTACAATTGTCTCTCCTTCACTCTGTAGTACTCCATCAACAACAACTCCAGTTTTTTTCACTTCTCCAATACCTCTCACATTCATTGCAGTTCCTGTCATTAAAATTTCATCGGCAGTTGCCAAGTCTTCAAGAGTTACATCGCATTCGCGAACCTCTATTCCGTGATTCTTGCACAAGTCCATTACAGCCATTGCAGTTACACTTGGAAGTATGTCTTTGTGAGCATAACTAGGTACTAACAGTAAATCTGATCCATTTTCTCCAGCTCCATATTTTACAAATACCACATTGGCAGCCAACCCCTCTTGTACCCTTCCAGAATCACTATATATCATTTCGTCGTACCTTCCTGTTTTTGCATATGGGGTTAAATCACTTACAGCGTCATTATAGTTTGAAGATAATTTGTGAAAAGCCGTTTGTGCGGCTACTGGCCTTGGTTTATCCATCCATACAACGGTAAGCATTTCCTTATCTTTATAGGGACCAACCGGCATTCCCATAATTCTCACCTCTTTGCTATCTCCAGCAAGTGGGGGACCAATAACAGTATTTTTACCAACCATACGCACGTAATATCTATTACCAGCAACATTACCCGTATTCGGGATCCATCTTTGATCAGCTTTTACTTGTGCAGATAGGCCGATAGCCAAAGCTTCTTCATCCAAATGTTTAATCCCTACATGACCACCATCCCTAGAAGCTCTTACTAAATGATCGTTTAGCCTAAAGGCATAAATACCATCTTTGCCTTTATAAACAGGTATTCCGGTAATAAATCCACCAGCATAGCTATCACTAGCCACCATTGGTGATTCAGCATAAAGACCATCAGGTAAAACTTCGTACACCCACTTGCCATCCACAAACTGCATTATAGTAGTTGTATCTGTCGTGTGAGCTTCAAAAGCTAGTGGGGTATTATTTAAATCAGATTCTGTGATGGGACTACTCATGCCAGGTACGGTTTTCCCAACATACTTTGCGGGAGTTTTACCAATTTCAGCACCAGTCATCATTCCGGGTGTTAGTGGCTGTACTGCTCTTGACGCCATATTTAATCTCAAAATTTTATCATTATCAGTTATCAAACCGTGATTCTCAAAATTAGTTCTTGGTACTAAGCCAAAATCATTCTCATCGGTACGAGATCCAATTGTTGCGAATACTTTGCTAGCAGTAGAGGAGTCTGGATACTCTGTTGCAATGCCAGGCGATATGAATCTCAAAGCATCCATATTACCAAAAGAGTTACTACCTCTTAAAAGCATCTGATCACCAGTTGCAGCATTTTTAACAAAATCTCGAATTCTATGATTTAAACCAACTATATCGTTATTCAATCTACCTCTCAGCTCAGGAATCCACTCACCATTAACACTTCTGTAGCAATAAATTGTTTGAGCATCAGTATTAGTAATTCTATCTTTACCACTTTCACCAACTTCACTAATCGAAACGTATTTCCTTTCTACTGCCTTGTCCATCTTTAGATTTGCATCTGGTATTTTATTCATATGTCAAAAATTAATAGAGCTAAATCTATCGAATCAAAGGAAAAAAAGCAAACTTAAAAAAGATTTATATGGGGTGACTTATTGGACTTGTTCCTAAACCTCAAAATAGATTTTAAAGTCAACACGGAAAACATTCAAAGTCTTTTAGCTTTGTAGGTTAGCTAGACTATTTGCAAGATTGCATTTCTATCGTTTTATTTAAGTGTGAAAAGTGAGTATAATAAGAGCTGAAAAAGTCAAAATACTAAAATGTAATGAAATGATTAAGCAAGGTAGTGATGTTATTAAGAATATAGAGCAAAGCGAAAATAACCCTTTTGAGGGCTATATAGGAAACGATCTAGCCCTAATTACTATTCTTCTTTTAATCGAATTTGCTAAGGAAGATAGGGAGGTTGTTACTTTTAATGAATTTACCAAGTTCTTGAGCGATAAAGGTCGTGTTGATTTGAATAAATTTGATGGACTTCATGATTATATGAATCAATGTGATTTCATCTTATCTATTATAAGGGAATTAGATTTTGTTAAGGTTGATAAAGTTTATTTTGATGAAAAATATTGCTTACCTAAGCTTTTGAAATATCTTGTTAGAGAAACAAAGGATATTCCAGATTATGATGTTGATGGGTTTATTGAATCTTTTGGGTTTGATTTGAATTATTATCTTGGAATTAAGCAGAATGCTTTAAACTTAAAGTTTAAACTAGATAGATTTGAGGATTATGGTATTGAAAATTTTAATGATTGTTTTGAAACTGAATTTGACAAAGTAAAGGGTGATTATCTCAATGATTTGCTACTTTACGCAGGGGAATCAATTGCTCTTAGCTTTTCTTTTGATAAGAATAAAGCTCTTTTCTTTGAAAAAGGTTTCAACAAGTACTTCATCAAGGAATTTAAGGATTTTTACGGACAAGATGACTCAATTTTTATTGAAGAAAAACTGGTTGATTTTAAATTCATAAATGGCGCTATTAGAATCCCACTTGAGCTTTTTAATAGTGAAGATTTTGATGTTATAGCTATTCTCAAATATCTAGATATTAAAAAACGGGTAGCAATTAAAAAATGGGGCGCTCCTTCTAAGTACTGGGAAGCAAAATTACTCAAGAAAGATTTATTAGCCCTTTTTGTGCCTAATCCAGAGGCGTTTTTGAAGAATCATGTTGCGGATAAAATCAATATATCTTTAGATTTGAAGGCTAAAATTCTTACTGTTAATAATGCTAACATTGATCTTAAAAAGGCAAAATTCCAGTTTGATTTATTTGAGGTACTAATGAAGGAAAAACCAATTGATTTTGACTTGAGCTTTTCTGAAATTGCCGAAAGCATAGATCATTCTTATGAGTCTTTAGGGAAAGAAGGTCAAGTAAAATTGAATAAGCGTTATTCCAATTCATCTTTCCAGCTGTCTAGAAAAATAGGATTTGAGGCAGGAATAAAAAACATAATTCTTATGTCAAAAAATGAGGTTCGCTTTAATCCCAAATATAAGCTTAATTTTATGTAATTAACTCTTCATAGCTCAGATACTACTTGGAAGATTTAACTGAACAATTAAGCGAATGATGGAAGCCAGAGTATGAATTTAATATTGAAGCACTCCTTATATATATAGTATAGTAGGTCTAGAATAAATACCCCACAATGGCTATAAATGAAGGAGAAATACAGAAAAAAATCGAAGGAGAAGACTCTCTAGCTATTGAATTTGACAATGGGGATTTAAAAGCACTGAATGATATTCAGCAAAAATGGAAATTCAAGGATAAATCTAGCCTTCTTAAGTTTGCTATGGCTGTTTTATTGAAAGCCGAAAAGAATACACTTAAGATTTCGGTTGACGGTAGCGAAACAGAGGTTTTTCCAAAAGAGGATTTACTTATAACAGACCAAATCAGCCATGGGAAACAACAAGAAGGATGATATTTTTAGTACAGAAGAATTTTTGGGTTTAAAAAGTGCTCAAGAAAAAATTGAACGACCAGATCAATTTGCTGAAGTGTTTTGTGCAGCGGCAAAAACCCAAACATCCGTGAAGGATTTACTAAGAGAGCTCCTTCAAGAAATTATAGCCACAGACCCCAAAGCTAGGGAATCATTGAATGGACTTATTAAAGAGGTTTTTCAGCAAGACTGGAAGGCGTTTGTAAGGTCAGCATGGGGTAAGTTCGCTTTATTATCGTGGACACTTGTAGCTGCAGGTATAGGAGCTTGGGTAAAAACACTATTTGATAAATAAATAAGTCAGCTTAAGTAGATCAGACAATATAGTGCTTACATAACTAAATAAATTGTAAGCATTTTGAACGATTCTTGCTCTTCAAAGCAAATTCCACAAGAACATAATATCTTATCTGCTCAACAGGATTCAGTTTGCAAAACGCCAGCAGAAAAGGCACGGCTTTTAAAGTTATTCCAAATATTTATTGAAATAGATCAAAATTTAAAAAAGAAAAATAATGCAAACAGTTAGCGAAATACAGATCACACCAGTAAAGCCGAATAATGGCTTAAGAGCCTTTTGCAGTTTCGTCCTGTATGAAGCGATTTATTGTAGCTCAATAGCATTGTTTACAAGACAAGACGGAACAATAAGGCTTGTTTATCCAACAAAAAAACTAGGTTCAAAGGATTTAAATATTTTTCATCCTATCAGTCAGCAGATAGGTAAATTCATTGAAGCCGAAGTTAGTAAAAAATTTAAAGATGTAATGAAAAATGATAGACACAGTATCAATAACACTATCGGAAACGGATTATAGAATCCTAGATCATAACAAGTTTTCGCCTTGCACGAAAAACCTCTATGAACCGCCATACATCAAGGTAACTGGCAGATCACCATTTAAGGCAATCAATAATCCAACGAAAGATGAAACATTGAAATACGGCTATTTGCCAAGATTGACATTGATGAAGGCTTTAAGGGCTGGAGGATTCATGATCTTTTTAAAAGTGGAATTTTCCGTACCAAAGTTATTATACGGGAATAATTTTAATGAAGTGGAAGAGCCGAATTTTGGGGATATATGCTGGAAGCTCAAAAACGCTCTTTATATTATGGGAGTAGAGGTGAAAGACATAAAAAAGCTTGCAAATGCAAACATTTCAACAATTCACTACTCAAAAAACATCATCCTAACAGATCATTCAACGCCTTACACATACCTAAAAGAATTTCAGAAAATCAATGTCAATCAATGGTTTGATACGAATCAAACGGATTTTAGGAATGAAGGGCATTCCATAAAGTACAGAAGCAATGACTACGAAGTTACCATTTACGATAAGCTGAAAGATTTAGAACAGGCTAAAAAATCTGACAAAAAAGCTATTGAAAAAGACAACTGCACGCAATTAAGCCTATTTGATACATACGAAGTAAAGCAGCCCTTTGAAGTGCTTAGAATTGAAGTAAGAATAGGAAGCAGGAAAAAACTGCAACAAATATTGAAAAAGTATCATTTGCAAGGGAAGGAAAGGAATTTTAACGATTTGTTCAGCAAAGAAGTATCAAGAGAGGTATTATTATCAACTATTGATGATATTGAAAGGATATATCCAAAAATATTAACAACAGAATGCGACACATTGCAAAAATTTACAATTGACTTGGAGATCAACAATCCAAAATTGAAATATAGCCAATTATTGAAATTGATAGGAGCAAAAGCCTTAATACAAGAAATAGGGGTAAGGGAATTTAGAAAAATAACAAGCAGACACGGAAAGACGCAATGGTATAGATTAAACAAAGAAATGCAGGCTTTAAAATACGGCAAAAGTAATGATATATTTAAAACCGTAAGGGAAGCCGTAGAAGCTTTTGAAACAATTAAACTTGATAATTACAAAGATAAAATGTAATTTGGTGTTAAACAATGATAAATAAGCAAATATGGAGCAATACTATTCAATAGAGGAAGTCGCCAAAATGCTAAAGGTAGCCTATCTAACTGTTTATAGGTGGATTCGGGCTGGTAAAATTAAGTCCGTAAAGGCTGGTAGACAATACAGAATAACACAGTCTGAATTAGATAAATTTTTAAACTCCAAATAAATATGACCAAAAATGAAAAAAAACTAGATTTTCACATAGGCAATCTTTTAAGGTCTGCTGAAATTGAATTTACCCCAAACGGAAGTAATATTGCAGAAATACATGAAGCACTTAAAACTTCGTCTAAAAAAGGTACTGGCAGGGTTGGATTTCCAGAATTTACGGCAAAATCAGGCGATTTCATTTTGGTTATAGAAGACAAAGCTGACTTGAATAAACAAGCAAACTACATAGATGAAAGTGAAACAGAGTTAGCAATGGATACTAAGTCAATTACTGATTATGCTGAGAATGGTGCGTTACATTATGCCAAAGAGATGGTTGCTAAAACAAACTTTAAAAAGGTATTTGCTTTTGGTTGTACTGGTGATGAAAAACATCATGTGATTAGACCGATATTTGTAAATTCTGATGGTTATGAAATCTTACAACAAGTAGAGAATTTTGAGAACTTTTCAGTGGAAAATATCGAAAAGTATTATAAATATGAAGTACTAAAAGAAACACCCCCAGAAACAGTTGAATTAGAAGAAATACTAAAAAAATCAGCAGAACTTCACGAACATCTACGAAATTATGGGCAGTTAGGGGATTCAGAAAAACCGTTGGTTGTGTCAGCGATACTGCTTGCACTTAGAGAAAATTCAAACATTTCCAGTTCTCTTAAAGGTGATAGCGTGAAAACAGACGGTAGTATAATTTTTGATGCACTATCTACACATATGACACGTGTAGAGGTGAAACCAGAAACTAAAAAAGAACAGGTATTAAGCCAGTTTAATATTATAAAAGACCGAACGATTCTTAACCAAGTTGATGAAAGATTGCAGAAAACGCCTCTTAAATACTTTACTGAATACTTAAAGCAGAATGTGTACGCAAGCGTAGTTGCAAATACTAAAGAGGATGTTTTAGGGCGATTCTATGGTGAATTTATCCGTTACAGCGGAGGCGATGGACAAACTTTGGGCGTGGTGCTTACACCAAGTCACATTACCGAGCTGTTTTGTGATTTAATTGATTTAAAGCCAGAGGATATAGTCTTTGATCCAACTTGTGGTACGGGAGGCTTTTTGATTACTGCTATGCACAAAATGTTAGAACAGGCTGATGAAAGTGAAGTGGAAACAATCAAGAAAGACAGAATACATGGCATAGAGATTAGAGAAGACATGTTTTCTATTGCCACTACCAATATGATTTTGCGAGGTGATGGTAAGAGTAATTTACTAAAAGATGATTTTTTAAGAAGAAATGTAGAGGAAATGAGAGCTAATAACTATTCAGTGGGCTTGATGAATCCGCCATATTCACAAGCGAAAGGCAAAGATACAGCGTATTTGTCGGAAATCCATTTTATAGAACATTTGCTTGATGGCTTGGCAGACAAAGGGCGTGCGGTTGTTATCGTGCCACAATCAACTATGGTTGGAAAAACAAGTGCAGATAAACAAGTCAAAAAAAGGCTATTAAAAAAGCACACTCTTGAAGGCGTAGTTACTTTGAATAAAAACACTTTTTATGGTGTAGGTACAAATGCTTGTATTGCCGTATTTACAGCTCATGTACCGCACAATCCGTTGAAGCATTGTAAGTTTATTAACTTTGAAGATGATGGATTTATTGTAAGTAAGCATATAGGGCTTATAGAAACCGAAAGAGCCAAAGAAAAAAAAGCGCACTTGCTTAGTTGCTGGTTACACGGTGCACCTGCTGATACTAAATTTATGGTTACAACCACGATTGAGCCAGATGATGAATGGTTACACTCTTTCTACTATTTCAATGATGAGATACCAAAACCAGAGGATTTTGAACAGACAATAGGTGATTATCTTACCTTTGAATTTAATATGATTATGCAAGGTAGAGAATATTTATTTGAAGATAATAAGTAATATGAAATTAGATTTACAAAATAAGGAATGGAAAGAATTTGAAATAGGTGTTGAATTTTTAGTAAAAAATTCTAAGGCTTATCACAAAACTGAGCTGAAGGAGTCTAAAGCTAGAGGGTTGGCGTATGTATCAAGAACTAATAATAATAATGGCATTGAATCAATTGTAGTTGAAGATAAAAATTTTAAAATAAATCCCCCAAATACAATCGTTTTTGGGGCAGAAAATGCTACTTTTTTCTACCAGTCTGGCAAATATATTACTGGTAATAAAATGTATTATATTCAAAATAAATTGCTAACAAAACAATCAGGTCTATTTGTGCAAATGATGCTGAACCAGAGTATTAAAAATTGCGGTTTTGGATATGGCAAAGGCTTGACTGGAACAAGAGTAATAAATAGAATCGTAAATTTACCGATTGATTCAAGAGGTAATCCAGACTATGCCTTTATGGAAGCCTACATGAAGCAGAAAGAACAAGGAAAACTGGATGAGTATAGACAGTTTGTAAAAAAGCGACTTCCAGAGTTGCAGGGTTATAAAGAAGTAGAAGCGTTGGAAAATAAAGAATGGAATGAGTTTGAAATAGAAGATGTAGCAGAAATTGAATCAGGTCGTGATATTTACGAGAAAGAAAGAATTAGTGGAAATATCCCTTATGTTTCTGCGACAGCAAATAATAACGGGATTGGGTATTTTGTTGGTAATGACAACAATACCAAGGAATTAGGTTGTCTATCGGTAAATAGGAATGGCTCAGTTGGATATTCTTTCTATCACCCATACAGTGCTTTATTTTCAAATGATTGCAGGAAATTAAGATTAAAAAGCCCTTCTAAACATGTGGGGATATTTATTTCACAGCAAATTACAAGACAAAGAGGTAAGTATGGTTATGGTTATAAAATGGGAACTGCAAGATTAAAAAAACAAAAAATAATGCTCCCAGTGAACCAAGCAAATGAGCCAGACTATAAGTATATGGAAAACTATATTAAACGGCTAGAATATCAAAAATTAAGTAAATATTTGAGCTTAAAATAAAACCGATCAGGAAATATTATGAGGAAAGCAATAATACTAGCCAGAGTTTCAACAAAAGAACAGGAAGCAACAGGGCTTTCACTAGACAAGATACAAATTCCACAAATGCGACAGTATGCAAAATATAACGATTTTGAAATCGTTAAGGAATTTGTGTTTCAAGAAACAGCAAATCAAAAATTAAGAAAGAGGTTTGATGAAATGATTGCATATATAAAGGCTCAAAAGGGCATTGTAGCAATCATTGCTTATAGGGTTGATAGGATGACAAGAAATTACAGGGATGCCGTTGAAATGGATAAATTAAGGATAGAACACGGGAAGGAGTTACATTTTGTAAATGACAGATTAGTACTTACAGAAAATAGTTACGGCAGGGATATACAGGACTGGGATTTAAAAGTTTTCCTTGCTAAACAGCACATAAACAGATGTCAAGAAGACACCCACACAACAATAACGAGTAAACTTAAATCAGGTGAGCAGTACGGACTAGCTCCTTTTGGATACAGAAATGTAAGAGATGAAAAAGGGAAGACAACAGTCATAGTTGATGATTTCGAAGCAGGGATAGTAAAAAAAGCCTTTGACCTTTATACCATAGGAACGCATTCATATTTGAGCATTGCGGAAAAGTTAAACAAAGAGTATCCGAGTTTGAAACTAAACAAAAGAAAAATGGAATTTATAATCAAGAACCCATACTATTACGGTGAAAGAGAGTATAAAGGGGCTTGGTATCCGCATATATATACACAAATTATAACGAAGGAAATCTTTGAAATGGCTACCGACATAAGAAACGGAAGGACTAGATCAAATAAGAAAGGAAAACTACTAGGAAAAACAGGCTTATATAGGGGATTGATATATTGTAATGAATGCGGTTGTGCTTTCAGTCCATCAAAAAACCGACACAAGAAGCTCGGGAGGGAAGTTCAAAGTGATTGTTACTACTATTGCACAAATGCAAAAGTAAAGCATAAAAACAAGCCCAAAGGAACGAACGATAAAGAAATAACAAAAGAGCTGGCAAAAAAGTTTAAAGCAATGCAAATACCTAAAAAAGACCTTGAGTACCTCACTAATACATTAAGGGAATCGCACGAAGGCAAAAAGGAATTTACTGAAACAGAAAAAAAACATTGCAGAAGGCAGATTGATATGTATCAAAACAGAATTGAAAAAGCCTATGAAGATAAATTGGACGGCAGTATTACTACGGAACAATATGACAATTTACGAACACAATGGCTAAAGAAGAAGAAGGAATACGAAGCCAAATCAGAGAGGATAAGCAAAGCAGACGAAGAATACTATATTACCGCTTCTTACCTGTTAGAACTGGCTTCTAGGAGTTATGAGCTGTTTATGGGTTCTGAACCCGAACAAAAAAGGGCAATTATCGCCTTAACACTTCAAAACCTTAAAATAAAAGACGGAAAGGTGCTAACAGACTGGCAAAAACCGTTTGATAGTATCTTCATTTCAGCCGAACGACACAAATGGGGTGACTGATGGGGTTCGAACCCACGACCCTCGGAACCACAACCCGATGCTCTAACCAACTGAGCTACAGTCACCATAATATACTTAACGAAACACATTCTACCAACAAAAGCAAAAAACTCAACCAAAAACATAATTAAAAAACTCCCCAACACTTGGTCGGGGAGATCTTGTAAGACTTAGGAGTACCAACGCCCTAGAAAAGCCTTTGTATCCTAATCTTTGAAATTTAGGAGCTAGAAAGCTCCAACAGGTCAACGATACAGTCTTATGAATGAAAAGTCAAGCAAATTTTATTTAGACATTCTATCGAAAACCATCTTATATTTAAACTCCAATCTCTTAGCCTTTTTATCGAGATTCCTTAGTTTTTCATTTTCAATTTTTAATGCATCAAGAACGCTAGTCAGGTTCTCAATTTCCATTACTGGTAGGAGTATTTTTGTCATTGCCTTTTCGTGTAATGGAATACCAGAGGTTTTTAAAAGCTCCAAAATTTCTAACTCTAATTGTTTTCTATTTTTTTCCATATAGTACATTAATTAGTTCAGGGACATCACGCACATCCACCAGAAAAACCAATTCTGTAAACTCTTTTGCAGTAATTGCCTTATCGTTTCTATCGGCAAAATCTTTAATCATTTTTATTAATTGAACAACATTAGCCTTTTCAGTGTGTTTAAGATGTTTTTCCTTCACCATATCTGCAGCATTTTTAAGCATCCAATCCCCAACAACAAGCTTTAACTTACTTTTAAGACCACCCAAGTCCAAAGCCGAATTAAACAGCTTATTTAGTGGGTAATTAGCAAAACGAGGTTGACCTAAAAGTGCAGCCAATCTTTTTTCAAACTCCACCTTATTGCTACCCTCACGCATCTTAAGTAGCGTTTCTACAACAACCCCAGACATTGCCTTTAAATCTTCTTTTTCACACTTTACATCATCGTTTTTTGTATGTAAAACAATGGCAGTAAAACCTCTTTGCGCCTTTTGTTTAGTTTCTGTATCAAGTGCTTCATATACGCTTTTACCCAATAGAAAATCATCTAAATCTGCCTCAGCAGTTTCAGTATCCTTAGCAGGGGAGTTGTTAACTTCAAATTCTTTAGCAACCGTTTCAACGGCCTTTTCATTAACTTCACTTACTGCCTCCGAAGCCTCATTTGTAGCCTCCTCTTTTTCCTTCTCAATCCACCCCATCTCAGAGGCAAAAGTTTTCATAGCAAGTAGCCATCTTTCAAAAACACCTCGCTTCTTAGTTTTACCCTCCTCAAGTTTATCAAAAGCTTTTGTGGCAGCTGTAAGGACTAGAGTACTATTTTTCAGTGAGTCCGGCACCATTCCGCCTAGTTTTGATAACATTTCGTTTAGCATATTAAAGTTTACATAGATTATTCACCCAATTCTTCAAAAAGATCATCCACCTCTTTTTTTGTTTTAGTGGTGGTAGTAGATGGGGTTGTATCATCAATTTTTTCTAATACTTTTTTCTTAACGTTTTCTTCGGTTTCAGCTTCTTGAGCATTTTCTTCGGCATTTTCTTCAGATGCATTTGCCTTTCTATAGTTTGAAATTTGTTGAACAATCAAACCACTACCATACCATAAGGCAGCGACAACAATTACATCACCCGCAAGCCTTCTCCATTTTTGACTCTTGAGAATTTCAACAGAAGCAGCAATGTTCACATTTCCAGTGCCTTCAATAAATGATTTTAATTTAGAGAGACTAGACTTTATATTTGCAAGTTCCGTAGACGGGGCGGATAAAGGAGTATATTCAGACGTTAGTCTATTAACATCCTTATCCGCAGTTTCCAATTCTTGCTTCACCTTTTCATATTTCTTCTCAATAGCAGCAAAATTGCCTTTATCTGTAGATATTGATTGTCTTAATTTGAGAAGTTCAATTTGAGCTTTGGCATCATAATTTTTGGGATCAGTAGGTAAATTAGATTCCATGTCTTTAGAGGCATCATATTTAGCCTTTGCAGAGTTATACTCACCCTCTAAAGTTTCAAAGCTTGCTTTTAATGCATCTCGCTTTGCAATTGCTGCATCAAGCTCAGCCCTTTTTCCAGCAGAGGCATCTACACCTCTTGATTTTTTAATAGCCTCAGTAGCATCATTTCTCGCTTTTGTTGCATTCTCAAGGTCTGTGCGGGCTGTATTTAAAGCCGCTTCAGCAGTAGTATATTCCGTTTCAGCTGTGCTATAATCTCTAGAAAATTGAGATAATTTCCCGTCTGCCTCTAAAAACAATCTATTAATTGCGTCGTACTCTGTTTGCAATTTTGCAATATTTGATAGTGTTTTAGCCAAATCACTATTCTTACTACTCATTAAATTTTCCAAATTCGGATGAGCTGCCTCTAGTTTTTCAATTTTTTTCTTTAAATCACCAACTTCAATTTTCAAATCTTCTTTCATTTCCAGATTTTCTTCTGTTGTATCGCTACCTAGAGATTCCAGTTGTGCAAGTCGTCTCTCAGAATCTGACAAGCTACTTCTTAAATTCTGATATTCTACATAATTTGGATTAAGTAGTTCGTTCTTAATTTGATCTTTCTTAGCATTTGCTTCATCAAGCTTTTTTGAAACTTTATCCAATCTCGTTTTAGCTGAATTCTTTTCAGCGGTAGCAGTGTCTTTAGCTTTTCTTGCTGTTTCTTTAGCCCTTTTATGTTCTTTCAAATTTTCAATGGCTTGAGTTAAATTCCTCCTAGAATTTTCAAAATTTTCAAATACACTTTCGTCAACACCCACAGCTCTTGCCTTAGATTTTCTAAATTCTTGAATTGAATTTCTTAAAGCAGTTAAATGAATTTCAAGATTCGTAGTGTGATCTCTCATTTCATCCACTTCACCAAGTTTTGCAAAATTGTCTAAATTATTTAGTAAAGCACGTTCATAACGATTTTTACCAAGCCTCAAATCTGCAAGTTCAGGTTCCTCTGCAATTAATTTATCAATCTCTCTCGCAACAGAAACTACAATATCTTTAGCCCTTAAGTACATTTCTCTAATTTTTCCTCTACGAGAAATTGATTCTTTTGGATCTTCATTGCCTCTAATTTTTTCAGTAGCTCTTAAGTACATTTCTCTAATTTTTCCTCTACGAGAAATTGATTCTTTTGGATCTTCATTGCCTCTAATTTTTTCAGTATTACGAGCCCTTGCAACAAGATTATCTAATACTGCAACAGGCTTACCAGGAAGGCGGTTCCATTTATTCGCCCAGATATTTAAATTATCGGAAACGGAAGTATCTTCAGCACCGTTAGGATCATTTTTAGCCAATGACCTGTTTATTAAACCAATACCAAGCTTCAATATTGCAGCTTTCACTTTACCAAGTGCAAAACCTGCAGCATCAATAGGATTTACACCCCTCATAGAAAGCTCTGAACCAGTTCTTTTTAGTACATATGATCCCGTTAAAATTGGTACAATTAATTTCAAAGCAAGATTGGTACCATCTACCCAAGCCATACTTGGATTATCCCAATACTCAGCCGCTTTGATCATTACATCATCAGAGCTAACTCCAAGAAATTCAAAAGCAAAAACCTCTGATGGATAAAGCATTATTGCCGAAAGTATTCCGGCAACTTTTTTATTTCTCAAAAGAGCATCAGATATTTCAGAGGCCTTAATACCAAGACTCTTCATTCTTGGATCATTTGCTATACGTTCAGTAAGAATGCGGGTCAATTTTTCAATATTTTTCTTTGTTCCCAGTCTGGCAATCGAAGGCATCTTAGCCAAGATATCCATTAGAATTTCTCCTTTATTTGGTATGTTAGACTTAGTAACAGCCTCAGATAATGATTTGAACTCCTTTAAGCTCAGATTTATTGTGTCTTTATTTTTTGATATATCCTCAAGTTTTTCTAGATCAGACATAGCCTCTTTAAAGAAGCTGCCACCCTTATTCAATTTCTCCTTCGCAACCCCTTCAGATTGTTCTGATCTCTGTGCCACACCATCAAGTTCAACTTTACTCTTTATAGAATTTCTCATTTTTCCAATTGTCTCAACCGCTTCTCTTGCAGCCGGTAAAACAATTCTTTTGCCGGCAAATGTTGCAACTCCTTTGCTAATATGTAAAGCACCTACAGTTATAAGAACATGTAATAACTCTCTATCACTAATAAATAAATTGAGCTCCTTATGTGCCCAAGAATTTTCCATGGCAGTTACCGCCAGCATAGTAGCAAGCTCAGCACTCCCATGTGCAGCAAGGCTACCAATTTTGGCAATTAGTGGGTGGTTTATAGCAGTTATAGGAAACCTACTTTTCAAAGCTTCACACACTTTAGTAGCTGTTCCGGAACCAAATTTAAATGCACCTAAAACGGCAGCATTATGAAGAGCGGCATTAATAAAATCCTGTCCAGTCATTTTATAAACATCTCCACTCAAAACAGAACTAGTTGCAGTAAAAATTGAAGTTTCCAGAGCAAAACCGGAAGCCTTCGCTCCAGCCATTACTATATCTCCCCATGCTCCAATAGATTTCAGTGCTCTTTCTCCATTTTTTCCATACCCAACATAAAGCCCCACTTTGGAAAGCTTATCACCATACTTAATAGCATTACTCGCTACAATTCGGCTAACTACAGATCTCACTATTCCTCCAACAGCTCCTGAAGCCAATATTAACGGAGCATTAGCCACCAATTCATCAACGATCATATCTGTGGTTGAATCAGAAAAATCGTGTTCATTTATACCAATAACTCTTTTATATGAATCCAGAATTTGAGCATCAACCCTATTATTACTTCTGAAATTATTTATATTGCCTTGTGCGACTGCAAAATTCTTCATTCTCAAAGCCAACTCTTCTTTTGAAGATTCCAAATACAAATTATATCTAATGTTAAATTCTTCATCACTAAGATCTTTCCCAGACTCTCTTAGCTTTTTTCTAAACTCAGATTTAATTTGAGATTCTTGTGAAGAAAATTCTTTATCCACTAGCCTATGAGCTCTTTCCTCTATAGCTTTACCAATTGAGCTAGTGTCTAAAATTTTTCTATATCTATCAAAATCATCTTTAAAATAATAATCCTCTACAAAGCTGCGCGCCTGCTCGTAACCTCTAAATTTACGCATCATATCAACCGCAATGCGAGATTGTAAATCGGCAACAGATTCATTTGAAGAATCATACAATAGGGTATTCATTCCCAATTCCTCTAAATCCTTCTTCTGTAAATCACTAAACATGTCCACAACCTTCTTTCCGCCTAAAATAGCTTTTTCAGCACCTTCAAGTGCCTTAAGTAAGTTTTCAATCCTGCCAATCAACGCCACTTTTTTAACACTTGAACTATAAAATCTACTCAACCACTCTCCAGTAGATTTTTTATTAGTAATGTCATCAAGCTTAGCTTCAAGAGTATTTCTCAAAAAAGCAACTTGCCTCATTCTATTCAGTTCAGCTTTTGTAGGCTGCTTCATGGATTCTTTTCCAATTGCCCTCAATAGATTTTTTACAACAGCATCATTCATCTTGCTAAGCTCCTGCAGCGAAGGGTTAGCATATGATTGTTCTAATTTTTCATTTAATCCGTCCATATTTGTTTATTTATTTATTTATTTATTTATTTTGATTTTTAGCCTTTTCAGCCTTCTCTCTCTCTCTTTCTCTTCTAACTTCTTCATCTCTTTAAGATAATGATAAGAAGCCCTTTCCGACTGATCTTTATAATAATCAGATTTTTCCATTGCTTCTTTGTATTCTTTTGACTTCTTATCTATAACTTCTCCCAATTCTTTATATCTTTCAGGGAGCTCTAGATGAGACTCAAAAACTGATCTTTCTTTATTTAAAACATCAAGATCCTTTTTATACTTACTTTGTAAAGCTTTAAGACCCTTAAGCCTCTCAATTCTATCCTTTAACACAGAAATTTTCGGCTTCAACCTTTTAATTCCATCCTCTGCATTTCTTCTTTTCTCCATTATTGAATCTCTTTCCTTCTTGGCTCTTTCTATATCAGTACTAAGTTCATCAGCAATTCCATGCCAAATAAAATGATTCCTAATATGTTTTTTAAAAAGCAATGCGAAATATCTAATTCTATCTGCAGCCTTAGCCGCTGTATACAACTCATACTCCTTCTTTTTCCTAACCTTGAAATCTGCATCAGACTCTCCAGGCTTTTGAACTGCCTCTGGAATGTCAGGTTCACCTTTACTAATTAAAACATCAAATCCTTCCCAAAAAGAATCCCATGCAGCAGCAAATCCGCTACCCTTACCAAAGTTTTCTTTGGCCAGTCTTTTTAAGCTTTCTTCTGCACTAGCAACTCCATCCTTTAATGTCTTAGCTGCCGCTTCAGAAGACTCCTTCAAGTATTCTTTTGCAGACTCTTTGATGGACTCTTTTATAGCATTTTTTAGCGACTCAGGCAGTGAATCAACTCCTAAAAGCTCCGTAAGCTTTGATTCAAAATTTTCACTTCCTTCAGGCATCTTAAAAAAAGTTAACAATTTTATACTTCAAAACTTCCCACTGAGTTTCAACATCTATCCCCGGAAAACATCTTTCATCAGCCAAAATTGCTTTACCGATAGTTTCAAATTGAGTTTTCATAAATGTATCTTGCTCAACTTTCAGTTTCATTTTAGTCATTTTTTTACAGTCGCTGGTCTTTTGGAAAACCCTGACATCTTTAAGATATTCCTCAATAGCTTCTCTATTTCCTCCTTCAACTTCAAACAAAGTATCCCTCAACTCATCAAGTTTTTTATCATAAAGCTTTTTTAATGAGGCAAGTCCAAGTGGGGGAACGTCCTCTAGAGGTTCAATACCTTTGATTTGTCTTCTATCAGAATTAACCCATTCGTCGTATCTCATTAAATTTGCATCCGGACTATTCAAAATCTCATCACGCAAATATCTAAGATAACCGGCCTTCAAAAATGGTTCTTTATCTTTCGCTTTATCAGATCCGGCAATTGCTATAGCAGTAGCCTTATTTAAATCATCTCCTTCTACATCAGATGCATAATCAGCAAATCTCTTCATAGACCTTAATTTGTCAGTTCTACCTCCATGCATTATTTCGCTACCTTCACCATATTTGGCTCTCAAAGCAGCATCTAAAGACATAAGTGCTTGTGCATAACGATCACTTACACCAGCTTTAAATATTGGCTCAAGTACATCTTGTGCAAACTTTTCCGGAGTCCAGTGATCACCGGTTCTCTTAAAAGTTTCATTCTGTGTCGCCATTTTTTGAGCAACTTTTTCTAGAGAATCTAAAGCAGATTTAAGCTTCGCACTTTGGATCTTTTCAGCATCTTCAAAAGTTGCAGCTTCAGAAAGTCTTCCACTAAAAGTGGCCAACATTTCAGCTTTTTTAAACTCTAAAATATAGTTTACATAGTATTCTTTCACACTTCCGTCCATGAAATCAGCATTTAAACCAGCCAGCCAGTTGTTAGACTGAGCGCCAGTTACAAATTTCTTCGCACTTTCCCCGGCATTGATAATAAAACTTTCCGGAGCATCTTCTACAAGTCTCCTTAGATTTGTAAAAGTCCTATTTACTCTCTCATTTTCATTAAAACTTTCAGCATATTCACTTCTAAATTCATTACTCTTAAGTAAATCAGCCTGCGCTTCTTTAGTTATTGAGAATTTACTAGTGGCTTTATCAAAAGACACTTCCACATCTTTTCCAACAATTTTTACAAGGAACTTAGGCTCCTCTAAATCCTTTTGGAAAGTTATAAGACCTTTTCTAGCCAATGGAGCTAAAATAGCCATATCTCTTTGTGAAGAAAGTCTATTAATTAAAGTTTTAGCATTTAAGCTATCAATAACACCTTCTTTACTTGCAGTTACATCAACATTATCTCCTTCAATATTTACAGACATCATTCCGTTTTCCCTAGGAACAACCATAACATTAACAGTTCTTTCAGGAATGTTATACCTCTTATTTTCCTTTAGAGTTACTGTTGAAGTCCAATTTTTTCCATCAAATACCGGTGGTGTGAAAACTAATCCACCATCACCATTCTCAATCATTTTATTTTTAACCTTATCAGAAAGCTTTCTAATAGCCTCATCTGCTTTTACAGCAGTGTAAAGACCTTTTTCCGCAGGTACTTCCGTTAAGAAGCCAGTACCGGGTTGAGTTTTTCCACCATAGTTTTCTTTCAAGTAAATTCTATAGTTGTCGCCATTTTCCACGAACATTACAGGCATACCCATAAAGTAACCAGGATAATGTCCAGCTTCACCGGCTTCAACTCTAATATTTGCATTTTTACCTTCAAAAGCAGCATCAAGAGCTTTTTGAGCATCTTCAACACCCGCCTTGCTAAGCATTCCTTTTTCACGGACACTATTTGTATATTTAGAAACTCCAAAGCTTAAATGTCTAAGTTTAGCCAACTTTCTCGCCCCAGAAGAGGTGATTGCTTGCTCGTAAGTCATTCCTAAGTAAGGAGAGCTTGGATCAACTTGCAATGTTTTTTGATAAACAGTTGGCGCAGCTTTAGCTATAAGATAAAGCTGTCTTCCAAGTTTAATAACTTCTCTCTGTTTAGCACTATAACTCAAATTCACATTACCTGTGTTGTCATCAAGTCCTTTTTCACCAATTCCCTTATCAAATGGTCCAACCTCAGCTGCAACCGGGAAAATATCGGCAAAATTTACAGGATCAATATATTGAATCCCATCTTTATCGCTTTTCTTAAACAAATCATGCAATTTAAGTAGATTTACTTCAGAAGAACGTAATAGAATTTCGGAATCAATTTCTTTACCTTTAAACTCAGGATCATTATCTATAAGCTTTTTAAATCCCTCAAGAGGAGTACCTTTAACTTCGGCATTTTTATCTTTTAGTCCTGTCATTTTCAAAACATCGTATCCAGCATTCTTTAAGAAAGAATGTCCTACATAAGCCGCAGCAACATAAGCAAAATATTTAGTCATAGAGCCTTCCGCATTGCCTGAGCCTATAACTCCTAATTTAGTTAAACTCTTCCAAATTGCCCAAACACCAACCGCATACATACCAGCAGTTGCGTAATCTCTATCCTGAATAGCCTTTTTAAATTTATCTACATTTGCACTTACAAAATCAGTAACTTTGTGTGCAATAGGATCAGAATCCAAAGCTTGTTGTTTTTCAAGCGTTGCCAGTTGCTTCGATTTTAAAACAAGAATTTGACCTCTAAGATTTTGCAACTCTTTAAATGCTTCAAAAAACTGAGCACCTTCGGCACTCAAACCTTGCAATTCTTTCGCGTGACTAGCTGGATTTATAAACCAAGCCCTCTGAACATCATTAGATAAATGCTTATTTTTAGCAGGATCAACACCATTTTTGAGTCTAGAAAATACAGTTTGATACATTGGGTCGTTCACAGGTAGACCAACGCTTGCACATTCCTTTGCCGCAGCAATTACACCATCTGGTGTTGTAATATTCCAAGCATCTGGATTAACACTCAAATCGTCTTCCACATGGGGATTAAGAGATAAAGAGTCAATCATAAATGGATTGCTCAATTCAAGATTTTTACTGAAAACTGCAGGCGCAAGAGGTGGAATCTCAGGAATTCTAACAGTCTCAATGCTAATCATTTGTTTTAATCTATCCCTTTTTCCTGCTCCAGAAGGATTTAATTCAGATCTCATAGCATCAAGCTCCTCATATGCTTGGTTTACCATAGTAGCAGAAGGCATTTTCTCATCTGCAATTGTAAAAAGTAAATCTTCAAATTTTTGAGACCTTTTTTTAGCAGCCAGAAGCACTAATTCTTTCGAAATTGGCCTTGGCATCCCTTTAAGAGCGCTCAACACTTTTGTTTCTAACTCAGCCCATTTCCAAGCAATATACTCATAACTACGAGTTTTTTCAGCTTTTCCGGCAAATTTTGCATCTAAATCATTAGTAACATCTACAGCATCATCACCCTTAAGAGGATTCTTTAAATACTCTGAATATGGATTGTTTTTATAGTCATTCGCCGCTCTCTCAAGGGCAAAACTTGGGTTTTCTCCTCCGGTATTATTTGTATTTTTGTTATTCATTTTGTTTAAGCAAGAATAAAATTATCATACTATTATATCAAAAAACGGACAAAAAGACAATAGCTTAAGGCAACTTTTAGTCTTGTACCAAAAAGTCAAAACAGTTAAGATTTGCGAAAAGTCAAGTAACCCTAAATCATGGACTACCAAATTAAAAAACTAGAAAAGTCAGAATTAGAAATAACAATTACAGTGCCAGAAGAAGCATATGAAAAGGCAAGAGCAAGAGCTGCGGAAGAAGTATCAAAACAAGTTAAAGTAAAAGGATTCAGGCCAGGACACGTGCCACTTAACATCCTAGAGCAGCATGTTGACCCAAAATACATCGACGCCCACGCTCAAGAAATTGCAATTCAAAAAACATATGCTGAAGTCGTAATTAAAGAGAAACTCCAGGTTGTATCAAGACCAACAGTAAAAATTGAAACAGAGTCGCCTCTAAAATACACAGCAAAAGTATCTGTGCTACCAGAAGTGGAAATTAAAGATCACAAAGCCATTAAAGTAAAAAAAGAAGAAGTAAAAGTGACAAAAAAAGAGATTGAGGACATCGTAAAAGAGCTTCAAAGCAAAGTTACAGACTACAAAGATGTAGATAGAGCAGCAAAAATGGGGGATAGAGCAGAAATAGATTTTGATGGTTTTGATGAAAAAGGGGAATCGGTTCCAAATACATCATCAAAAAACCACCCAATAGTTCTAGGACAAAACACATTAATTCCAGGATTTGAGGAAGAAGTAGTTGGTTTAAAAGTTGGTGAAGAGAAAGAGTTTGATATTACTTTCCCTAAAGATTACGGACAAAAAGACTTCCAAGGAAAAAAACTAAAGTTCAAGATCAAATTAAATAGACTAGAGGAGCCAACAGAAGTAAAAATAGACGAAGACTTCGTAGAAAAAATTACCGGCAAAAAGGACACAGTTCAAAGTCTATACGATGAAATTGAAGAAAATATCAAAAACAAGAAGGAAACAGAAAGTAAGCAAGAAATGGAAAATACATATATTGAAGAACTGCTTAAGAGAACTAAAGTAGAGCTACCTGAAAGTCTAATTCATGAAGAAGCTCATCATATTTTAGAAGATATGCGTCAAAACCTAGAAATGAAGGGGCAAGAATTTGACAAATTCCTAGAAAAGGCAAAAACAACAGAAGAAGAGCTACATAAAAAATATCAAGTAGAAGCAGAAAGAAGGTTAAAAGTAAGACTCGCTTTACAAAAATTAATGGAACTTGAAGAAATAAAAGTTGAAGATGAGGAAATTATGGCCGAATTTGAAAAAATTAAAGCTATGTATCCACCAACCAGCCATGCTGAGTTGCAGAAAGAATTTGATCAAGGAAGTATTAGAACTCAACTAGGTAATAAAATTGCCCTGTCTAAGCTGTTTGATAAGGTGTTGGCTTAAAGCTCGTACAAAAAAATATTGCAAAGGTTCTAAAAAGAATGTAGTTTTGAGTTGCAATGTATACAATTTGTATACGTTTGTGGGCAAACTAATCTAGGGCAATGTTAAAAAGGCTTTTTACGTCAAACACGCGTATCAAGCTTCTTACTATCTTTCTTACGAATCCTGAAGAGGAGTACTTTATAAGGGAGCTTACAAGAAGACTTGATGAACAAATTAATTCGATTCGTCGTGAATTGGATAATCTTAAAAAAGCTGGATTACTTAAGACCAAAACTAAAAATCGTAAAAAATACTACTACATCAATACGGAGTTTATTCTTATTGATGAGCTTACAAGTATGTTTAAAAAAGCCATGTCAAACGACCAAACAATGGCGAAAGATATTTCAAAACTGGGAAATATCAAACTGTTAGCTCTTTCTGGGCAATTTGTAGATATGGAAACAGAGTCTGTTGATATGCTCATAGTGGGGGATATAGATAAAGATAAGCTATCTGAATACCTAAACCAACAAGTTAGATCTCAAAGACCAGTTCGCTACACAACAATGACTCCGGAGGATTATCAATACCGCCTAGACTGCAAAGACAAATTTGTGCATGACATCATCACAAATCCAAAAAACAAGATTCCTATCAAGAAAATATAAAATTCCCTTGATTTAAGGCTACATCTTCTATATATTTCACAAGCATTTAATCAAAAGTAAAATGAATCTTTTACAAGAGGTACAAAAAATGGCTGTAATCAAAAGACTTCCAGAGATCCGCACTGGTTATACAGTTCGTGTACACCAAAAAATTAAGGAAGGAGATAAACAAAGAATCCAAATATATGAAGGTTTAGTGATTAGAATTAACAGCGGATACGGAGCAGATAAAACAATTACAGTAAGAAAAGTTGTTGATGGTATCGGTGTAGAAAAAATTCTACCTCTACATTCAACAAATATTGAAAAAATTGAAGTAATTAAGACTTCTAAAGTTCGCCAATCTAGACTTTTCTACATGCGTGAAAGGTTTGGTAAATCAGCTCGTATGAAGGAAACTCTAGTTTCTGCAAAACTACAAGCTGAAGCTATGGCTGAGCAAGAAGCACAGCACCAAGCTGGTATTGATGCAGCAAATGAAAAAGCTGCAGCAGAATTGAATGAAGAAACAAACGAGGTTGTAGAAGAAACAACTGTAGAAGAAACAGCAGAAGCTCCAGAAGAAACTGTTGTAGAAGAAGCTCCAGAAGCAGAAGTTGCAGAAGACTCTAGTAAAGAAGAATAGTCTTAAGACTTCAGTAGACTATAAATATGTCAAAATTTATACCAATTGAGTCCGAGCTTAGAAAGTCCGGACTCTTTTTTGTTGCAGGCATCGATGAGGCTGGTAGAGGGCCTTTAGCAGGACCGCTAGTTTGTGCAGCGGTTATTTTAAAACCAAACGCTAGGCTGCCAAAGTTGGATGACAGTAAAAAACTCAGTAAAAAAACTCGTGAAACCCTATTTACAAAAATAATAGAGAACAGTTTAGACTATGCAATTACTATAGTTTCACATAGTACAATAGATGATATTAATATTGTAAATGCGGTAAAGTTTGGAAATCAACAATGCGTAAAGCGACTAACCATAAAACCAGATATGGTCTTAATAGATGGTAGAGATAAGCAAATTATAGATATACCGTTTCAAACAATCATAAAGGGCGACCAAAAAGTAAAAACTATCGCAGCAGCTTCGGTACTAGCAAAAGTAACTCGGGATCGAATAATGGAAAGGTACCACGAAGAATTTCCCCAATATAACTTCAATAAACATATGGGATATGGCACCAAAGATCATCGTTCAAATATTAGAAAACACGGAGTAACAGAGATACATCGCACATCATACACCCTACTTTAAGCCTCAATCTTGTGAATAACAGATTGTTCGCTAATACCAGAGTGGTCTCTTTCAATTCTCAAATAGTTTTCATTTATCAGTGCAAGGTGAGATCCCTGTACCAGCCTTGCAGCCTCCATTAAGCTATCAAAAGATTCTCCACAATCTCCCCAAAAACCCTTTAATATATCAAAAGTAAGATCACCTCTTTCTAAATAGTAATTATTAACATCTGTAATTTCCAATTCGCCTCTTCCAGATGGTTTCAATGTTTTCACAATGTCAAACACGCTGCTGTCATACATGTAGCAACCCGTTACAGCTAGATCAGAGATAGGGTTAAGTGGTTTTTCTACAATTTTTGAAATCTTACCATTTTCCATTTCAGCCACGCCATAAGCTCTTGGATCGGAAACACTCTTAATCATAATTTTTGCTCCGCTTTTTTGGACTTTAAAGTTTTCAACAGCAGTAGTTAAATCATCCTCAAAAATATTATCTGCCAAAAGTACAATAATTTTTTCTTTATTAGAAAAATTCTCTGCCAAACCAAGTGCCTGCGCAATTCCTCCAGCTTCCTCTTGCACTTCATAAGAAATTTTCATGCCAAAATGAGAGCCTGACCCCAGTAGTTCCAAAAAATCGCCAGCATGACCTTTACCAGACACAATCATCACATCCTTAATGCCAGCCTTTCTCAAGGCAAAAATAGGATAATAAATCATCGGCTTATTATAAACCGGCAATAAATGCTTATTTGTAACCTTTGTTAGGGGATGGAGCCTGCTGCCAGTTCCACCTGCCAAAATAATTCCTTTCATAACCCAATTAAACAGGAAGTAAGGACATATATCAAGTTTACTTCAAGTAAGCCTTCAGCGCATCTTTCCAGCTCCTCATTTTAAAATCAAACTTGGTACTCAAAAGGGCTGAATTATGCGGCCGCTTCGCCGGCCGCCCAAACTCATCACTGGAAATATCCACAACATTCACATCAACATCTTTCAATCTAAAAATTTCTCTAGCAAAATCACTCCAACTAACAGTTTCACTGTTGGTGATATGGTAAATTCCAAAAGGCATTTTTGCATGAAAATTAACAGAATCACTTATGCTGTGTTCATGAGATTTCTTAATTCCAGACAAAAAAGGGTGTAAAAAATATTCTAAAACTTTTAGGCATAAATCATGCGTGTAAGTAGGAGAACCAATCTGATCTGAGACAATTTTTAAAGACTTATGATTTTCAGAAAGGCTAATCATAGTATCAACAAAATTTTTACCACCATCTCCAAATAACCAAGAGGTTCGAACAATATAGTAATCCACACCAGACTCCACAATAGCAGTCTCTCCAGCCAATTTTGATTCCCCATATATATTTATAGGGCTTGTATTATCATTTTCTGCAAAGGCGGCTTTTTCACCATTAAAAACATAGTCAGTACTAAAATGCATCAATACAGCATTCTCACGAATACAAGCCACAGATAAATTTTTAACGGCTTCATAATTCACTTCAAACGCCTCTTCACTATTACTTTCTGCATCATCAACAGCTGTATAGGCCGAGCAATTTATTACAAAATCTGGTGAAATATCAGTAAAAATTTTATTTAACGCAACCTCATCGGTTACATCAAGTTCTTTACGGCCAAAAGCGTACATCTCAAAATCCTCATCCGAAGAAAGCATTTTAAAGAAGCAAGAACCAAGCATTCCGGTTTTACCTATTAGCAATATTTTCATATTAGTTTGCTAAAAAATCAGCTAACTTAGTTTCAAGCTCACTTAGAGCTACAATTTCAGGCTCGCTTCCAGCAGAGCGTAATTTCCACTCAACTCCACCAGCTTCAAGACTACGAGAACTCACAACCAGTCTTAAAGGCATTCCCATTAGATCAGCATCTTTAAATTTAGAGCCCGGTCTCTCATCTCTATCATCATAAAAAACTTCAACACCACTAGCAGTTAAGTTTTTATAAAGCTCATCTGCTTTAGCAATAACTTCTTCATCATTTCCAACACTAGCAAGATACACATGAAAAGGTGCAACATTTTTTGGCCACACTAAACCATTTTCATCATTAAAAACCTCAGCAATTGTTGCCATTGTACGACCAATACCTATACCATAGCACCCCATGTAAAAAGGTTGCCCCATACCTGTATCATCAACAAAACTAGCTCCCGACATTTTGTTTGAATAATGATATCCAAGCTGAAAAATATTTCCAACTTCAATACCCTTATCCTCATTTAATGGACGTTTTCCAGCTTCATCTAAAAATCCAGCTTCTGCCATCGCAATATCAGCCTCTATATCAACATTATAATCTCTACCTATATTTACATTTAGAAGATCAACATTTTTCGCATTTGCTCCACCATAAGCATTTTTAACAGTTCTAAGTGATGTATCACCAACAATCACAAGCTCAACACCATCTTTAAGTCCATTTCTAATACCAACAGGGGATATAAAACCCGGTTCAGAACCTAGATCACTTCTAATTTCTTCATCATGAGCTGGTCTTAAATCATAAGCATCAACAGCGTGCTTAAGCTTAACCTCATTTACATCAAAATCACCTCTAATTACTGCCAAAATATAACGACCTTTATCATCTACAAAAACAACATCTTTGATCTGTTGCCATAATGGTAGATTATGAAATTTAACACCGTCTTCCATAGTATTCCCGCGAACGGCATCAACCTCTTCTAAATCCAATTCGTCATCGCTTGAGTTTTTATCCTCTTTATAAAATTTTGCAACATCTTCGTGTGCTGCGTATTCACCATCCTCTGTCATTAAAAACCTGCTTTCTCCAGCCTCTGATACCACAACAAATTCGTGACAATAATCTCCACCAATGTATCCATTATCGGATTCAACCACCACACATTTAAGCCCAAGTTTCTCAAAAATTCTCACATAGGCATCCCACATTTTTTTATACTCAAGCTTAAAATCTTCTTCGTTAGTGTGGAAAGAGTATGCATCTTTCATTATGAATTCCCTTACTCTTAAAAGTCCACCACGCGCTCTCATTTCATCACGAAATTTTAGTGAAAACTGGTAAATATTAAATGGAAGATCCTTATAGCTAATTTGAAATTTGCGAACAACATCAACAAACATTTCCTCAGCCGTTCCACCTAGCGCAAAGGCCGCACCTCGGCGGTCTTCAATTTTCATTAACTCAAAACCTGCAGAATTGTCTCTATTAGTTTCTTGCCAAAGACTTAACGGATGTAAAACAGGGGCAAGCATTTCCTGCGCACCAGCTGCATCCATTTCCTCACGTACAACATTTATAATTTTGTTTTGAACCCTGTTCCCTAGAGGTAAGAAAAAATATCTTCCAGCATTTGATTCTCTAATATAACCAGCCTGATGTAACAATTTGTGTGATATCAAACTAGCATCACTAGGTACCTCCTTCTGTGTCTTCGCGAACAATTTTGAATATCTCATAGGGTATGGTTAAACTCTAGTAGTAGTGAGTGGGGTTTTAGAGACCTTTTTGTGCTTTCTCTCTTCCATATTGTCCATCAATTTTTGACTCCACTCTTTATGATCTCTATACCAATTGAAAGTCATTTGAATTCCTTCAGCAAAATTTACAGAAGGCTCCCATCCAAGTTCATTTTTCATTTTGCTTGCATCAATAGCATAGCGTCTATCATGAGCTAGTCTATCGTCAACATACACAATTAAACTCTCATCTCTACCTAGAAATTCCAACAAAAATTTTGTAATTTCCAAATTTGTTTTTTCATTATTTCCGCCAATATTATAAACTTCACCAATTTTTCCTTTGGCTACAATAAGATCGATTGCTTTGCAGTGATCCAATACATAAAGCCAATCGCGGACATTCTTGCCATCTCCATAAACAGGTACAGGCTTATCTTCAGAAATCAATTTAAAGAAGTAGGGAATTAGTTTCTCCGGGAACTGATATGGACCATAGTTATTACTACATCTACTAATAGTTGCAGGAAAATTATATGTCTCAACATAACTTCTAACCATTAAATCCGCAGATGCCTTTGAAGCAGCATAAGGGCAATTTGGTGCAAGGGGTGTTTGTTCAGTAAATAAATCAGTAGAATCTGTTCCAAGATCTCCATATACCTCATCTGTTGAAACTTGGTGAAAACGCATAACACCATTCTGACGGCTCGCTTCAAGCAAATTATGAGTTCCAACCACATTTGTTAAAACAAAAATGCTAGGCCCAGTAATGCTTCTATCAACATGAGTTTCAGCAGCAAAGTTAACTACAATATCAAACTTTTCTTTTTCAAAAAGAGCATCGACAAAATCTTTATCAGCAATATCACCTTGTACAAAGTGTACTCTGTCTTCATTAATAATCTCAGTTAAATTATCTAAATTGCCAGCATAAGTAAGTTTGTCCAATATGTAGATTTCATCCTCCCCATAGTTCTGAAATCTAAAGTGAGCATAATTACTTCCAATAAAGCCAGCACCACCAGTTATAAGAATTTTCATTTCTTCACATAGTTAATAAATTCATCAAGATCATAAATATAATCCTCGGCTACAAAGTTTACCGAAGAAATTGCCATAAGTACAGCATCCTCACTAAAATTGTAAAACTCCCGAAAACACATTTCTTTCATCACAATAGCATCATCTGGACCCTTCATTTCAAATTCAATCCATTTTTCTCCATCATGAAATTTAGCCATGCAACTTCCATACTGGCAAACATACATCTTCTTTTCGTGTTTTACAGCATGTCCTCCACGCGCGGCCTTCACATCAGTAACATAGTAGATTCTCTTAACTTCAAAATCCAAAAAATCCTTAAGTTCAATAACTGTAAGCGGGCCGCGCTCATCCTTAAATGTAGGCAGCTTTATTTGCTCAACTTTATTCATTATTCAAGGGTTCTAATTTTTTCTTCCTCTATGTATGCCTGTAAAATATCACCTTCCAACACCTCAACATCACCAACAAATTTAATACCACACTCATTACCTTCACCAATTTCTTTAACCACCTCATCAACTTTTCTCAAAGAATCGATTACACCTTTTCCAACCACATTATCCGCATCTTCAGAGTTTCTTCCTCTAATAATTCTTATCTTAGCTTTGTTTTGTAATTTTCCAGTAAGGACTCTACAACCAATAATCATTTCCTTCTTTTTTGTAAGGAAGATTTGTCTCACTTCAGCTCTACCAATTACTACTTCTAAAACTTCGGGTTCAAGAAGTCCGCTTAAAATTCTCTTAATATCCTCAAGTAGATCGTAAATTACTTTATATTTTTTTACCTCAACCCCTTCTCTTTCTGCTGTTTTTTGAACATAAGGAGAATCAAAGTCTGTATGGAAAGCCGCAATCATACCTCTACTTGCACTAGCCATCATGATATCAGATTTTGTAACAGAACCAACACCTCCATGAATTATCTTAACAGCAACTTCTTCATCTTTAATTTTAGCAACAGACTGTCTAATAGCCTCAAGAGACCCTTTTGCATCTGCTTTAATAACAATTTTTAATGTCTTATCAGATTTAACACTTGAAATAAGTTGATTAATTCCAGACATTTTTTCGTTATCTCTTTCCTTTGAAAGTAGATTTATTTCTTCAGCTTTAGTGCGGGCTGTTTTTTCATCTTTTACTACTTGTAAAATATCACCACTCTTTGGGGTTTCACTAAGACCTGCAATTAATACAGGTGTGGAAGGCCCAGCAAGTCTAATGTTTTTTCCATTATGGTCCTTCATTAATTTTATACGACCATAAGTGTTACCAACCACAACATTGTGCATGATTTTTAATGTACCAGTGTTCACAAGTATAGTTGCCACAGGTCCCAGACTATTATCTAAATGTGCTTCAACAACAGTACCAACCGCTTCACGATTTGGGTTTGCCTTCAAGTTTTCCATCTCGGCAGTCAAAAGAATCATATCAAGAAGTTCATCTACACCAGCTCCTGTCATAGCAGATACCGGAACACAAACAGTAGTTCCACCCCAATCTTCAGGCTGAAGACCGTGTTCTGTTAATTCACCCTTTAGCTTTTCTAAGTTTGCTTCAGGCTTATCTATTTTATTCATTGCCACAATTATTGGCACTCCAGCTTCTTTTGCATGGTTCATAGCCTCAATTGTTTGAGGTTTAATTCCTTCATCAGCAGCAACAACAAGAATTGCAATATCAGTAACTTTTGCTCCACGTGCTCTCATAGCAGTAAAAGCCTCATGGCCAGGTGTGTCCAAAAATGTAATAGCCTTTCCTTTCTTAGTTACCTGATAGGCACCAATATGCTGTGTAATGCCACCAGACTCACCAGAAACAACATCGGCTTCCCTGATAGAATCTAAAAGTTTCGTTTTACCGTGGTCTACGTGCCCCATCACACAAACAACTGCAGGCCTTTCAACCAAAGCATCTTTATCATCTTCCTCGATCATTCGAGAAAGATCACCAGACATAAACTCTTCGGCGTCACCAGCAACGCGAATCCTTTTTACCTTCACTCCCATATCCTCAGCAATAATCTGAGCAGTCTCAAAATCAATTTGTTGATTAATATTCGCTAAAATACCGTTTTTCATTAATTCACCAATGATTTTTGCAATTTTAATCCCAGTCTTTTCCGCAAACTCTTTTACAGAAATTGTTTCACCAATCTCTACAACATCTCCAACGCTAACAGTTGTGTCAGTTTTTGTAACTTTCTGTTTCGAATCTTTACCAGCCATTTTCTTTCTCTGACTCTTAACAATTTCTCTTTCCCTCTCAGCAGCAATCATTTCATCATAAAGATTAGCAACATCGTTGCTATCTCCAGATGCATTAGAAAGCTCTTCCAATATTAATTCTGCAACATCATCTTCAATAGTTTTTGCCTTATCTGCAACGTCAAAACCTAGCTCAATAATTTTTTCTTTGAGCTCTTTAACATCCATTCCAAGTTGTTCAGCCAAATCGGCTAATTTTTTAGACATAATTGGCTTCAATACTACGCAAAAAATAGCTTAAAGTAAAGACCCAAAAGATGTATATTGTGCTCATGGAAAATATACTTCTCATTCTCAGCATCGGAATAATAATTTTTATGGGTTTCCTCGTGGTAAAACTCAAAGATATGAGCGGATCCAAAAGCGACGAAAAATTACTTTTTGACTACATCGAGGCACTCAGAAAAGAAATTAGAGATTCCAACAACGAAAATAGAAGGGACTCACTTGAAAGGTTAGATCGCCTAGACGATAGATTAACAAAAGGCTTAAAGTTTTCCTCTGAAACTCTTCAAAAGCAATTTTCCCAAAGTTCGGAACTAATCCAAGAGGTTACAAAAAGATTAACAAAGCTGGATGAGACAAATAAACAGGTTTTAAATTTTTCAGAACAGATGCAAAGTCTTGAAAATATTCTCAAAAATCCAAAGCAAAGGGGGATATTAGGGGAATACTTTCTTGAATCGTTACTTTCACAGGTATTAGCTCCAAACCAGTATCAAATGCAATATAAATTCAAAGACGATGTCATAGTTGATGCAGCTATTTTTTTTAAGGACAAAATCATACCTATTGATGCAAAGTTTTCACTGGAAAAGTATAATAAAATAATGGAAGAAAATGATGCTGACAAAAGAGATAAACTGGAAAAGGAGTTTCGTGTAGATATTAAAAACCGCATCGACGAAACCTCTAAGTACATTAAGCCAAACGAAAATACTACTGATTTTGCCTTTATGTTTATTCCTGCAGAAGGTATTTATTATAATCTTCTCATATACAAGACAGGTGCCGTGCAAGTTAATTCACATGATCTAATTGAATATGCTTTCAAGAAACATGTTATAATTGTTTCACCAACATCATTCTATGCCTATCTTGAAACTGTGATGCAGGGGCTTAAAGCCTTAAAAATGGAAGAGTCGGTTAAGGAAATAATTTTGAAGGTAGGGGATTTAGGTAGACACTTAAGTAGCTATGAATCTTATCTAGAAAAGCTTGGTAACAATTTAGGAACTACAGTAAATATGTATAATAGTGCATATAAGGAATTTAAAAAGGTGGATAAGGATATTTATAAAATTACAGATGGTGAAGCCGGTGGTTCGGCAGAACTTATAACAGTAGATAAACCAAATTTAGAAGCATAACCCAAAACATATGAATACATATTATAAAGGAATTTTTACATTTTTACTTGTTGGAGTAGTTGTTGGTGGAATGTACTTACAAAACTCCAATCCAGCACTTTTTAAAGGTTTTATTGGACAGAAGTCCCTTAACGACAGTGAGAATGTTCAAACTGCATTAGCAGACTTGAAAGCAAGTGTTGATGTTATAGCACCAACAATAGGCGACGAAGATATGAAAATTAACGCATCAATTGAAAACGTTGGTGAAGGCGCGATACAACAAGGACAGCCATTTAAATATTCAATTTTTGTTAATGATGTAGAGGTATTCACAAATACAGACTCCTATACATCAATGGAGCCAGGGGATAGTTTTAGCTTTGAATATCCAGTGCCAAAAAGTATTTACCAATATCCACCAGAGGGTTCAGTAAGATTTGTTATTGATCCAGAAAACAATATCTCCGAAAGTAATGAAGAGAATAATGAGGCAGTAAGTGCATATTTATACTAAGCGGCCGGGCAAATTAGTCTAAAATCACAAAAACTACAAGGAAATCCGGGAGTTGGTGCAAAATCCGACTCGCGGATTTTTGAAACTGTCTCAAGTATTTTAACTCTAGCCTTTGGAACATCTAATTCCTCCACACTAATTGATATTTTCTTATTATCTTCCAAATAATAGAGACTAGCCTTTGAAACTCTCAAATTGAAGACTTCTTGAGCAGCAATTACATAAAGAGCCAATTGAGTGTTTCCCTTCAATTTTAAATCATCTTTGAGCCTTCCAGTTTTGTAATCTATTACTTCGTAAGTGCCATCGCTAAGCTTATCAATTCTATCAACTCTTCCGGTAAACCAATTGTCGTTTAACTTAATACTAAAGGGTCTTTCCAAATATGCTGGCTTTATCCACGGATCTGAATTTGTTTTATAAAACTCTTCAAGTTGTTCCCATCCTTTTTTCTTTCTCTCTGCAGCGTGTTCTAAACTATCATATCCATGTGGTAGCCAATTTTTTTCATATAATTCCTTCATTAGTTCAATGCTCACAGCTTGGGAAGATTTCAAAACTTTATAAAAATCATGCAAGGTTCCATGTATGCTATTTCCAAAATTAGCAGCATGTCCTTGAGAAACTGGAATATTTAGTAAGTATTGATAATTAAATTTTAATGGACATGTATTAAATGTTTCTATCTTAGAATGGCTCAGTCTTGATAGGTTGTATTTTGGCAGCTCAAATATTGGTTCAGCTGGCTTTTTAAATTTACGCAAATTATCAACCACATCGATACTCTCTTCATGTTCAATCATTTTTACACCATCAACCTCCAAAATTTCTTTAACAAAAGGGGAAACTTTCCAAACCTTATTGCCTTCATACTTTTTACTCATTGTTATGTATAGATTGCTTCTAGCGCGAGTAATGGCTACATAAAAAAGCCTTCTTTCTTCTTGTCTATGTACATCACCCTCAGGAACAATCTCTTTACTCAATTCAACGGGAATCTCAAATTTTTCACTTCTATTTGTACCAGGAAACCTATGGTCAACAGCACTGATTACAAATACAGCATCAAATTCTAGGCCTTTACTAGAATGAACAGACAGTATTTGAACAGAATCTCTATCATAGTTGAAATCAGAAGCCATTACGGAATTACTTTCCTCCAGAAGATTTAAATATTCAACAAAATCGATAACCGACTTTTCCTCATGATCTTTTTCAAATCTGGAAACCTGTTTGGCAAACTGATTAACATGGTACATTTCTTCAAACATATCCTTCTCAACCATATAATCTAAATATCCAGATTCCCTCAAAAATTCATTAAAAACTTCACCTATAGAAGACTTTTTTGAAAATTCTATTAAGTGTTCAAGGAGGTCGGATATTTTCTTTATTCCCTCTTCAGTACCTGGGATACTCAGATTGTCAACATCCACACCCTTTCTTAAAGCATTGATGATGTGGGTATTTGATCCACTGTTAAGCAATTTTAAAATATCGGACATTGGGACTGCAAAAACATCCATCTTCAAAATCCTTAGAACTGAAATGTCGTCATATGGATTTGCTAAGGCTCGTGCCACACTAACCAAATCCTTAATTTCCTCAAGCATCAAAATACCTTTAGAGTCCTTTACCTGATAGGGAATATTTAGTGGTTTTAAGGCGTCAATTATTGGATGTACATGTTGATTACTTCTCGACAAAATAGCCATACTCCCATAATTCACACCTTTTTCATGTAGTTCTTTTATTTGTTCAGCTACAAAATTTGCTTCCTCAAGATAGGTTGGAAAACTGTGACACTCTACACACCCAGACTCATCTCTAGTCGCTCTAAGTTTTTTACTAATTCCACTGCGTGACTCAAGCCTATCAGGATTATTATTTTGAATTAATGAATACGATGCATCTAGTACCTCCTGACAACTTCTATAGTTATCTGTTAAAACAACCTTCTTAAGATTCTTAAAATCATTTTCAAACTGTAATATGTTACTTAAACTTGCTCCTCTCCATTTATAAATGCTTTGGTCATCATCACCAACAACAACCAAATTTTCAGACTCAGCAGTGATCATTTTAACTAGTGCATATTGAGAGTAGTTTGTGTCTTGAAACTCATCAACCATCACAAATTTAAATCTTTCCCTATATTTTTTTAAGACAGACTCACGCCTTGAAAAAAGCCTTAAAGTGTAAAATATCAAATCGGAAAAATCCAAATAGTTCTTCTCAATCATTACTTCAAAGTATTTTTTATACGCATTAGCTAGTTCTAAAGTTTTTTCTCCTTCTTCACCATCAAGTTTTTTTGCATATTCAATATATTCATCAGGCTCAATCAGTTCTTCTTTTAAACGACCAAAATGTTTAAGCAAATCATTTATAAAGCTGTTTGGATTGCCGAGTGGTCGATAGTAGTTTAGTTCAAATTTAAAAAGATTTTTTTTAAAAAAAAGCCACTTCTCAACATCATCAAGTAGCTTATAGCCAGGATCAAGACCAATTTCAGAACCTGACTCCCTCAAAATTCCATCACAAAATCCATGAAAGGTTTTTACACAGATTTCTTCATAACTAAGAGGCATACCTTCGTCTATTCTTTCAGCCATTTCGCTTGCTGCCTTTTCAGTAAATGTTAATGCCAATATCTCAGTAGTACGCGCTTTGCCAGTTGAAATTAACTGCAAAATTCTCGATGTAATAACTCTTGTTTTTCCAGTTCCGGCACCAGCAATTATTAATAACGGCCCCTCTACATGGTTTACTGCCTGATTTTGAGATTCGTTTAAATCCATAGTGGTGTCATTCTATAACAAAAAGAGCCCTTAAAGTAAGGGCTCTTTTAAAATTCTAATTAAACATTATTCTTCAGTCGTTTCCTCTTCAGCAGCAGCCTTTTTTGATTTTTTTGGCTCTTCAGTAAGCGCTTTGATAGAAAGACCAACACGGTGATCCTCAGGATCAATAGCAATTACTTTTGCTTTAATTTTATCACCAACATTCAAAGTTGTATTTGGTGTAGCACCTTCTTCACCACCCTCAGAAATTTCACTTACATGTATTAGACCATTAATATCGTCATCAAGTTTGATGAAAGCTCCAAATTGAGTCACTCTACTTACTTCACCTTCAACAACAGCTCCAACCTTGTATTTTTTAGTAGCCTCAACCCAAGGGTCTGGAACTAGTCTCTTCATTGAAAGGCTAATTTTATCTTTATCTTTTCCGATAACCATGATGTCAACAGGATCTCCAAGTTTACCGTAGTCGTTAGGGTCTTTAACGTGTCCCCAAGCAATTTCAGAGATATGTACAAGTCCTTCAAGTCCATCAAATGTAACGAAGATACCAAACTTAACAATACCACTGATTTTACCCTTCACAACATCACCTGTGTTTAAATCACCAAGTGCACCCTTTCTAGCATCTGCTTCAGCAGCCTTTTCAGATAAGATAAGTTTTCCACCTTCTCTATCAAGATTGATAATTCTAACATCAAGCTCAACACCAACTAGTTTTTGAAGTCTAGTTAGAATTTGGCTAGAATCAGCACCGTCAACACGTGGATAGTGAAGTGGAGCCAATTGTGAAACAGGGATAAATCCTTTAATTCCATCAATATTTAGAAGTAGACCACCTTTGTTTGCTTCACTAGCAGCCACTTTAATTGTTTTTTGTGATTCATGAGCATCAAGAAATTTATTCCAAGTTTTTTCTTGGCTTGCTTTTCTCAGTGATAGTTCAACAAGACCGTCATCATTTTCTTCATCCAATACGTATGCAGAAACAAGATCACCAGCCTTAAGATCATCAATCGTACCTACGCTATCGTGAGCTTCTTGCCCAGTAATAATACCAGTAGACGCACCACCTAGATCAACTAGGATTTTCTTTTTATCAATATAAACAACAGTCCCTTCAACCAAATCTCCAGTTCTAGGAAGTTTGAACGAATCGACATCTTTCAGCAAGTCTTCCATAACGGAACTTGCAATATATGCGTTAGCCATAAACAGTTACCAGCAAGATATCTTAATAATAATAGTCGGTGGGGAATATCACATCTTGCTAATGGAATCGATCAACTCAACCCACGACTTGTGGATTATATTAACAAACATTGGCTGTGTCAAGGCTTTAAGACTTAGTTAATTCAAGCTTTTTGCCTTTTTTGACAATTTTAACCGAATCGCCATCGCTAAACTTTCCTTCAAGGAACTTTGCAGTCAATGGATCCTCAACTAAATCTTGAATTGCTCGTCTTACAGGTCTTGCACCATACTTAGGATCAAAACCTACCTCAGAGATAAAATCAAGTGCCTCTGGGGTTGCCTCAATCTTAATATTTCTGTGGTTAAGTCTTGTTTGTAGGTTGTGTAAGTTCAGCTTAACAATCTCTTTTATGTTATCGCTTGTTAGTGCGTGGAATACAACAACTTTATCAATACGATTTAAAAATTCTGGTCTAAAATGATCTTTCAAGTCATTCAAAATTTCCTTTTTTGTGTTATCAAAATCTTTTTCAGCCCTTTCTTGCTCGTTTGCACTCGCAGCAAATCCAATTGGTGCAGCAGAATCAGTAAGACGCTTAGCTCCAATGTTTGAGGTTAGAACAATTATTGTGTTTCTAAAATCAATTCTTCTACCTTTTGCGTCAGTAAGTTCACCATCTTCAAGGATTTGTAGCAACAAATTAAACACATCTGGATGAGCCTTTTCAATCTCATCAAACAAAATTACACTATAAGGTTTTCTTCTTACAGCTTCAGTCAATTGACCACCATCTTCATACCCAACATAACCAGCAGTAGCTCCGACAAGTCTTGAAGTATTATGTCTTTCCATGAACTCACTCATATCTATTTTGATCAGAGCATTTCTGTCATTAAAGACTTCCTCAGCCAAACTTTTAACAAGCTCAGTTTTTCCAACTCCAGTTGGCCCCATAAAAATAAATGATCCAATAGGTCTTCTTTCATCAGCAAAGCCAGCTCTAGATCTTCTGATAGCCTTTGAAACAGCTTCAATGGCTTCTTCTTGACCAATAATTTTTTCCTTTAACGTATTTTCAAGGCTTTGAAGTTTATCAATGTCATCTTTTACAAGTTTTGTAACAGGTACTCCTGTCATTGTTGATACTACAACAGCAATATCCTCATCTGTTACTTTTTCTCTCTTCTCTCGTGGAACTTTAATATATTTTTGTTCTTCGATAAGTTTTAAAACATCCAACTCTTCGTTTCTGTATTCAGCAGCCTTTTCATAATCTTGTTTTGCAACGCAACTCTCTTTTTTCTTAATAATAGACTCAAGCCTTTTTTGTAATTTCTTGATTTCTTCGTTGTTTGTCGATGTTTTTATTCTTTTCTTAGCGCTGGCCTCATCAATTAGATCAATAGCTTTATCAGGTAAAAATCTATCATTCAAATAACGCTTTGAAAGTTTAATAGATGCCTCAAGTGCAGCATCTTCAATGATTAAATTGTGGTGATCCTCAAAAGATTCTCTTATTCCATATAAAATTTCTAAGGTTTCTTCAGCAGTAGTTTCCTCAACTACGATAGATTGAAATCTTCTTTCAAGAGCAGGATCCTTTTCTATATGTTTGCGGAATTCAGTTGTAGTTGTTGCACCAATAATTCTAATCAAACCTCTAGATAAAGCAGGTTTTAGAATATTGGCAGCATCTAAACTACCTTCGGCACTTCCAGCTCCCATAACAGTATGAAGTTCATCAATAAATAGTACTACATTGTCTTGAGAAGATGCTTCATCAATAATTTGTTTAATTCTTTCTTCAAATTCACCTCTGTATTTAGTTCCAGCGACAACAGAAGCCATAGAAAGAGAAAGAATTCTCATGTCAGACAAATTATCAGGCACTGCGTCTTTAGCAATTGCGAGAGCAAGACCCTCACAAACTGCTGTCTTACCAACTCCAGACTCACCAATTAAAACTGGATTGTTTTTAGTTTTGCGAGAAAGAATACTAATCATGCGCTCAATCTCTCTAGAACGACCAATAACAGGGTTTATTTTTCCCTTTTTGGCTTCGTCACACATATCTGTCGTAAAGTAGTCTAAAGCGGGAGTACCAGTTTTTTTATCTTCAGGCTCCTTCTTTTTAAAATTTTCTTTTGGACCAGTATAACCATCTTTTTGATTGTTCATAACACCTTGAAGTCCAGTAAGAAAAAATTCAATTGGATTCATCATCTGTCCATTTTTTGGAGTTTGAGTCGCAACATCGGCTGATGAATTATTTTTTGGCACCTGTTTAGCTCTTTCAAAAATATCAAGTATTTGATCCTTAACATCCTGAGGTGAAACTTTCATATTCTCAAGAATAACTGTTGCTGCAGTATTGTCTTGCGAAACAAGAGAAAATAATAAGTGTTCAGTACCTACAAAAGAATGACCATATTCATGGGCTATTTTTACAGAGTTCTCGATTACTTCTTTTGCAAAACCACTTAAGCCACTAGTGTCATCTGATGTAGATTTTGGCACATTTGTTCTTCCTACTGTCTTTAAAACTAATTCCACATTATTCAAAGAAACTCCAAAATTTAACAAAATAGAGGAACCTAATGAATTTTCCTGAGCCAAAATACCCATCAACATATGCTCAGTGCCAACATAAGCCAGCCCAGCATCCTTTGCTCTTTCTTGAGCGATAATTAACGCCCTCTTTGCCTCTTTCGTAAACTTATTAAAGTGATCAAATTCAGTCATTTTGTATTTTTAAAGATATTTTTAAAATCACCACATTTTAGCACATTTTAAGCTGATTTTAAAGTAGCTATGCTTTACGGATAACAGAATAATGGTGTACTAAAATTAGCACTCTGTATTATAGAGTGCTAATTAAATCTCGTCAAATAAATTTTATCGCTCTATGTGTTGAATGCTTTTAGCAATCGAAACTAAAAGTTTTTCCATGCTAGAAGGTCCACTAACTTCATAAGATTGGCCTTCAACCTTTGTGTAAACTCTTAGCACGGAGCCAGATGGAACTTTGCTAATTTGCCCTTCTGATACAGAGGAAGAAGCAAGTACATTAAGAGAAATTATTTCTTCACCATCAGCCTCTTCGCTAAATCCATAGTGATGTAGTATTCCAGACTTAGAACCTTTAACACCAGTATAATACCAACTAGTAGGGTAGGAAGCCTTAAAATAATATGGCAAACTTTCAAAATGTGTCATTGAACTTGCGTCCACATCAGATGTGTCGATGGCCGAAGATGTTTTTAATGCTTCATTTGCCTTGTTCACTTCAGAAAGGTCAGTTTCACCTCCATTGTTTTCATTTACGGTAAATCCAAGAAATCTAAATTCAGCAACCATTTCGTTGAATATTTGTAAATTATCTTCGTCAAAATTTGTTGAAGGGATAAAGGATAATTTATAAATCAAACCAGATCTGTAAACATAATAGTCAGCTCTACCAGCATCTTCATCAAATTTCAAAGCGCTCATTTCGTCCTTGCCAATTTTGCTTAAAAAGGCAGAAAAATTATTCAATGTAGGGAATTTTTCCTCAAAATAAGCCTTCAGTGCGGCATTTTCATCACTATTGGTTGCTTGTGGAGTAAAGTAAAACGGTTCCTGGTCTATCATTACATAATCAGATTTTGCTCCTTCTTCTGTACTTGGAGCTACAAAACGCACAAAACCATCGCCTTCTTCAACTTTCCAGTCAGAATATATCATTGTTTCAAAGCCATAATCCGTATTTTTGTATTCAATAGCGTCGGCCGTTGACCCATGTCCATTCAGGACCTCTAAAACGGTAATTCCAGTTACTTCAAATACATCATCAGATCCCATTGAGCCATTAAGTTTAACTTTATTGTCTAGATAGTTTTTACCAGATAAATTTAAAGATAAACTTCTTACGGGGTATTCCATACCATCCTCATCTGTAAGAATGTGAGTTCCTGGCCTTGAGTCGGAATTGGGCTGAGCAGTAATAATACCAGAAATATCAGTAAAATTGGGTTCGTCCTTGAATTGTGAATTTAAACCACAGCCAGTAGTTAATACAACAGCAGCAAAAACAAAGCTAATCAGCGATGCGAGTTTTTTCATGAATAGAAAAGGTTATATACAAGTACATTATAGTAATTTTCCTTTAAAAAATCAAAACTTTCCCAAATGCTTATATGCTCTTTCGGTAGCAATGCGTCCACTGTGGGTACGTTTCAAGAAGCCAAGTTTAATCAAAAATGGTTCATATATATCCTCAATTGTGGACTGTTCCTCACTTATAGCCGCAGATAAAGTATTTAAACCAACAGGACCACCTTTAAATTTATCGATAATAACTGCCAAAATTTCTCTATCAACTTGGTCAAGACCAAGGCCATCAACTCCCATAGCATTAAGTGCATCAGATACAACTATTTCATCGATTATCGAATTATTTCTAACATCAGCAAAGTCCCTAACTCTTTTTAGTAATCTGTTTGCGATACGAGGAGTTTGTCTGGCGGAGCGGGCAATTAAATGAGCAATATGTTCTTGAAGATTGCAATTTAAAAGTCCAGCAGATCTCATTACAATGTCTCTCACATCTTCATCACTATAAAAATCTAGCTTAAAAAGGCTACCAAATCTGCTTCTAAGCGGAGCAGAGAGCATGCTTATTTTTGTTGTGGCTCCGATTAAAGTAAATTTAGGAAGATTTATCCTCATGTTTCTCGCAGAGGGACCTTTACCAATTATTATATCAATTCCAAAATCCTCCATTGCTGTATACAAAACCTCTTCCACAACTGGTTTTAATCTATGAATTTCATCAATAAACAAAATATCTCCTTCTTCAAGATTAGAGATTATAGAGGCTATATCTCCCTGCTTTTCTAAGGCAGGGCCAGAAGTTATCTTAATATTCACACCTGCTTCATTTGCAATAACATTTGCAAGTGTAGTTTTACCCAGTCCAGGAGCACCATGGAGTAAAATATGGTCTAAGTATTCACCTCTACCTTTTGCTGCTTGAATTGCAATTTGCAGATTGTCCTTAAGTGAGCTCTGTCCAATGTACTCGTGAAAAAGCTTAGGCCTTAGAGCATTTTCAAACTGTGAAATATCCTTACCAGCAGTGGGGGATATAACTCTTTCCAAATTTTCTGCTTCACTTTCTATCATGTATTTCCCTTTATGTGATAAATATAAGCTCTAATTCCTTCTGGGTCAGGAGCGTTATCAAAAAATATAGTAATATGAGAAGAGGATGTATCAATCTTCAAACTCCCATAATCAAAAAAATTCAAGCTAGCCAGAAAACCATTTTCATGAGTATGAATATCTTGAATGTCATCTAGTAAAGCCTCAGATTCATCTCTTACAGTTAAATATTTCCAGTTAATAAAAATAACACGCTTATTAGTTACAATTAATTTATCAAGCCAGTAAACTAAAGTTATATATATTGAAACTAAAGCAAAAAGAAAAAATATAAACATATGAACTGCAACATATGTAGATTGCGAAATGGATGATCTAAAAAGAAAAGTTAAAAAGAAAAATGGGAATGCACCAAGCAAAACTTGAAACAATTTTGACAAATAGGGAGTGAAATGATGTCTGTAAACCTTTAATGTTCTTTCGCCTTCACGTAAATCCATAATATTTGTAGTATATAGTTAATCCTATCATTATTCTAACCTATGAAAAACTATTTTCAAGCGCCATGGTCTCTAAGGCAGTTATTCTACACATTTTTAACTCTCATAGTTTTAGGAGTAATCACTATATGGATTGGACATAGTATTATAGAGTACAAAAATTACAACAAGGATGGTTTAGGTGTAATTATATTAAGTTTTCTTATCCAGTGGATAGTGATTGGGTTTTCGTTTTTTCTCTTTAGTCCTAAAAAGAGTTTGAAATTAAAGTACTGGCTAATAAATAAAGTTCCTGCCTTAATAACTTTAAAAACAATTGTAAAAAGTTACCTGTTGTACTTTGGCATTATGTTTACAATTTTGTTGGTAATGCAGATTACTGGCATCAAAATACCAGGATTTCAACCTCAAGATGATTTATTTAATCTTGGAAATAGCACCACTCTTTCTTTAATCGCACTAGGTTTTATAATTGCAATAATAGCTCCAGTATTTGAAGAGATTTTTTTTAGAGGTTTTGTGCTACAAACATTAGTAGATAGAATAGGCGTAAGGTGGGGGAATGTTGTTACGGCTGGTGTATTTGCAATTTTTCATATGCAACCACAGGCATTTTTCCCACTTTTCATAATAGGGTTAATTATTAACAACATAGCAATTAAAAACAAAAGTATAATTCCCTCCATTGCATTTCACTGTTTTAACAATACGCTAGCATTCTCCCTACAAGTTCTTATATCAAAAAATCTCCTTTAGTCTTGCGAAAAAGATTCATCAAAGGTATAAAGAATATCGTACAAATCACTGGCCCGAGTAGCTCAGCTGGATAGAGCAGCGCCCTTCTAAGGCGAAGGTCACAGGTTCGAATCCTGTCTCGGGCACCATAAAAAAGTGGACTCACCAAAAAGTGAGAACAGTTTTTTAAATTACCTTCATGCAAGATGAGAACCGACAGTTGCACAGCAACAGGTTCGATTCGAAAAACGAAACGAAGTGAGTATTTGAGAACTCGATCCCGCACCCGCCAAAGGCGGGGAGGACGGAAGAGTATCCTGTCTCGGGCACCATTTAAAGTTACTCACCATCTTCCTCCAAAGGAGTGAACTTGGCAAACCACTCAGTCGAATAAGAGTCTCCTCTTGTGGTCATAGAATAGCTAGAAGTCTCTCTTGAGTAAAAATCTACCCGCCAACCAGCTCTAGCTGCAATTACGCCTAGCATGGTTTCATTCTCAAACAATTTTGGTTGATTTGGTATTTCAGTTGGCACTCTAGAACCAAAACCGTGCCATTCAGGATTCCTAACCATTCTATTAAACATACTGTATACTCTAGCATCATGAACTCTAACAGTTCCACCTTCAGCAGTAATAGTACCTTCAGTAACTCCAGCAGATAACTGCTTGCTTAACCATTCACTTAAAATGTTCCAATTTGCATTTAATGATTCAAATCTTCCCCGATCTTTTTCAGCATCTCTTTTAGCCTTAAGAAAGGCAGGATTTGGTAATTCGCCATCCTGTAATACAGGGGCATCAACTAGAATATTTTGAACCAATCCATTCTGAGCCGCTTCCAAAAACGGATCAAAGGTTTTTCTGCTTTCCGCAATTAGTGCATCAATTTTATTTCTTAACTCCAAGTCCGCTCTTTCCTCTTCAAGTCTTCTTTTTTCTGCAATTTCCACACGCACACCGTCAAAATTCAATATATCTTTTGCCATAAAAATGAATTAAAAATAAGACACAAAAATATACCAGACCAAACCTTGTGTCAAATAAATAAGCGTACTATTTAGCAATCAGAACTTGTGAACTACCATTCATTGGTAAGTATTCAGGGCCGCTCCAATCTCCAATACCGTTGTTAGAGAGATCAGACCAAATCAATGGCGTTTTTAAAGATTTGCCACTCGCATCAATCTTCGTATTAAGTTCTAAAATTTCTCCATCGCTAAGGCTTTTTACAACATTTGCAAAAATAAAATCACTTACCAAAGACCAATCCTGATAATTGATTGTTGTGATAATAAAATCATCAGCCTCAGAATTTAAAACATCAGCTCTAAGTTCTAAGGTACCAGTTAAACCTTTTGGTAATATTAATGGCTCAGCAAATGCACAAACAATTTTTCCACTTTTCATATATTCACCATCCTCAAAATTAGAGTTTTTTCCTCCATCAGAGCAGAAATCAACGACAGTGGTTGCATCTACAGGACTTAGCATCTTTATAATTTGACCATTTTGATCATGAAGAGTGACATTTCTTAAATCAAGCTTTTTAAGAACACCAGCATCTTTTGATTGCAGAGAAAAAGATATTTTCCTTAAACCTATATCGCCAGCTTTATCAACTGAGACTGGGACTGGGAAAAGTACATTTTTACCATCTACAAGAGTTTTTTCGGGAATGCTGCCACCTGTTGCAAAATATGATTTTTTAAACAAATTGGATGAAGCCAAAGGGTAATCACTAGAACCATTTTCTGCATAAATCTTACCACTTGTATTTACAGAGGTAATTTGGTCAAGAAAAAATCGGTCTAATGTTCCATATTTAGCACCGTCAATAACTGAGTTATATTCGGCCATTAAATTAAAATCTACATCCTCACCTTTTTTCAAAGAAACGGACAAGTTATCAAACACTACAAAATCTCCACTAAATTTTACAGATGCCAGTTTTTTATCAATCTTGTTTTTATAAAGTATAAGATCAAAATTCTTAAAATTACCCTTATTTCCTTTTAAGCCATTAAATAAATTACTCCATTTGAAAACAATTTTTGTGATTTTTATATCATCTAGGGCTAAAACATTAACAACACCAAAACTGCTTTTATCACCCACAACCACAATATAGTATCCACCCTTTTCACCAACATTACTTTCAGTTAATTTTGACACCTTTTCACATGGATCAACTTCCGCTGTTGACGAATAATTTCTAGGCTTTACAGGATAAGGATTGTTGTAACAAGGAACAGGAGGTGCAGCTTCCCCTGGCTTTGCCTCATCAGCAAAAGGTAATCTACGTGAGCTAGTTTCATCTCTCTTTAAAAAATCAAAAACGTTATAAGCTTTTGGGGCTGTATCAACTTTTTCTCTTGGAATGTTTACCTCAGATCTTGGGTTAAGATTCAGATTACGAGCTACTCTTCCTTGCAGAAAAGAGCCGTTACCAAATGCCAAAAAACCAATTGATAAAAGCACAGCAGTAATCAGTAGAATATTAAAGATTTTTTTCATATTACTTCATTACTTGCATAAGTCTGTAAATTGCATCTGCAACTTCACCACGACTCATACCTTGGCTTGCTTGTAAGTATTTCACACTAGGATCAATAATTCCCAAATCTTTTGCATAGGCTGCATATGGGGCAAACCAGTCATCAGTTGCTACATCTAAAAATGGTTGCTCAGTAATGTTAGGATTAACATCTACGCCCATCCCGTTAAACAAAATTTTGTAAAATTCAGCTTTATTCACGGTTTGAGCAGGTTTAAATCTACCATCAGAATACCCATTAACCACGCCTTTAGAATAGGCTGTATAAAGATATTTAGCATACCAGTCAGATTCAGACACATCATTGAAAGGTAAATTCCCTTCATTTAAGGCTTCTTTAATACCTTCAAATATAAATTTCAAAGCCTCAACACGACTTACAGTATTATTTGGTCTGAATGTTCCATCTGGATATCCATTTACAACACCAGCATCAACTAAATACATAATAGCTTCTTCGTTTTTGTTACCGGCTGGGACATCGGCAAATTTAGAGCTTTTGTTTCCAATAATATCAAACCAAGAAGAATATGTAGATAAACCATTGTATTGAATATAAATCTTATCTTTACCTAGATTTAAATCACGCATTTTTCCTATATATTCACCGTTAGCGTCAAAATCAGCCATACTTAAAACAGGCTTAACTGCTTCAAAGTTGCCCTTAAAAGAGCTAATATTTATATCACCGTTAAGTTCGCCAGTAAATTTGCTACCGTCACTATTTTTCAAAGAAATCTTATACATTGAATCTTTTAATTGGTGGTACTGATTTTCAACCAACACCTCAAATTTAAGTATGTTTTTTTCTGCAACATCTTCAATTGCTACTTCTTCTACCGATTCAGGCTCGCTAACTTCTGTAGTTTCTTCAACAACAGCGTCAATAACTTCACTAGCAACAGAATCCGCAGAATCTGAAACAACAGGAGTTGCTGTTACAGGCCCCTCAGAGGCAACAACAGACGATGCAGAAGTGCTTGAGTTCGAACTCACGCCAGTATATCCAGACATATAAGACTGAACATATTTCATAGGATTAACAGTTGTCGAAAGTGCTTTTTCTCTACCAAGTCCAGTGTTGATTGCTGTAAAGAAATCTATCCCACCAGCTGCTTGTTGGTCATTCCAGTCAAAAGGCCAGAATGGATGCCATGGGGCATCATCTGTATCAATTTGAAAATGCAAATGTGGAGTTGTTGCTGTACCTGTAGATCCAGAAAGGGCGATTTGTTCACCTTTAGTGACAATCTGACCAGGAGAAACTAAAACGTCACTTAAGTGGCTATAACTTGAATAAAGCACTACCAAATTATTAGGGTCGTTAGCCGAAGGTACGTTGTTGTGTCTAACAACAATATGATGACCAAAACCACTACTTTGATTAGAGGCCTTAATAACAGTACCATTAGCAATTGCAAATATTGGCGTACCTGTTGGTATTTTAATATCAATAGCAGCATGAGAACCAGCATTTTCTAGGCCATCAAACATATAGTTTCCCATATATGGAACGGAATAGGTGATTTTAGTATTTCTTACATTATTATCAGCTTCACTACTCCAACTTAATCCATCTGTACTTTTAGATATTACTGTAGGGTCATATTTTGGCGTTTCTACAAGCAATTCAGGTCTAAGTTCACTATAGGTCATTTTTCTCTCATCCGTTGTAAGTTTTACCCAATTTGGAACTTTTTTAACTGGGTAAGTTGTACCATCAAAAGGTGCATGCTCAGGAAACCCAATCACACTTGTTCTAAGCATGTAAGATACTTGATCAGAAAAATAAACCACGGTCGAAAGTGCTACTGTAAGAACAAGCACTAACGCGGATTTATAAGTTTTAAAATAATTACTATTATATTTCACCTTTATATTTGTTTTTGTTTTAATTTGATTATATCATTATACCAAAATATGAAGAAACTTACAAGCATTAAAGAAACGCAATCTATAGCTAATAAGCTAGCCCAAGATGTTAAAAACGGAGGGGTAATTTTGCTTTTTGGAAATTTAGGTAGTGGTAAAACAACATTAACCAAATTTATTGCCGAAGAATTTAATATTAGTCAGTTTTTAATAAAGAGCCCAACATATAACTACATCCGCAAATATAACGACAATTTTTACCACTTGGATCTTTATAGAATAGAGGAAATGGATGAAATTATGATCCAAGAAATTAGCGAAATCTGGGAAGACGACAAGAATGTTGTCATAATTGAATGGTCAGAAAGATTAGGGGATAATTTACCAAGCAAATACATTGCAGTTACAATGGAATTTATTGATGAGGAATCGCGAGGCATAACAATAGAGTATGCAAATTAAAGAAATCTACAAAAAATTTCACACACCAAAACATATCATTTCCCACATGAAAACAGTAAAGCTTGTGTGCGAAATGTTGGTGTATTTGGCAAAAGAGAAAAAAATAAAAGTGGATGAAAAATCTTTATATAATGCCGCAATAATCCACGATGCAGCTAGAGTTTGTGATTTTAAAGAGCTAAATCAGAAAAACTTTCCATATCCAATCTCCAATACCGATATAAAAATTTGGGAACAACTACGAGAACAATATGGCAACCTAGGACATAATGTAATTTTAGCTAATTATCTTAACCAAATAGGGGAATCGGTAATAGCTAATTTAGTTTTGAAGCATGATTTTAAACAAATCCAAAATCTCAACACAATTGAGGAAAAACTTCTTTATTATGCAGATAAAAGAGTTGAACAAGATGACATTGTTACACTACAAGAAAGGCTTGAAAAAGGAGACAAAAGAAATGCTAAAAAGAACGAATCACAAAAAGAAAAAGCCCAATTAAAAGAGGCAGTTTATAAGTTAGAACTTGAGCTGGAAGAACTTTTAGGAAAGGGAATTTATGAGCTTGATTGTTGAAGGACCAACTCGCCCCGCACCCGAATCATCCTCAGAATCAACAAGCCCCTTCTCAATTTGAAACTTTAACAAAGCTTCTTTTGTAGTGTCACCAAAATAATCTGTAATCAAAATACCATTAAAGTATCCTTGTGATTTCAAAAACTTTTGTAACTTTGAAACCTCTGGATCAGAGATTCCATAGTCTAATTCTTTTGCAATCACAGCAACCTTTAATGACTCAGGATTAGCTTCAGCAACCAACACGTTTCTATAATTTCTTGCAGCTACAAATCTATTCATTATAACTCGGGTTTGAGGCCCAAAAACACCAGCACCAACATCGTTTTTAGTTTTTACAATTCCTTGTGATTGTTGGAATTTAAAAACAGCGTGCTCGGTAAGCTCGCCGTAAAAACCAGTCACATCACCTCTATAATAGTTGAGTCGAGCTAATTCGTGCTGTAAATCAAAAACAGCAGAACCACTAGATCCAATTGTTAGAGTAGAAGCAAGTTCTCCATTAGAAGTTTTTACAACAGGTTGTTTAGCATTAACCTTTGCAATTTCTACAGGATCATTTTGTTCCATTACACAATCATTTGGAATGGCTTCATCTGGAGAATAACCAGGTAAAGTAATTGCCTCAACAATCGATTCATTAGGACCATATAGCGTAATGTCTACAACTCTCTTACCCCATTTTAATGCTCTTTCAAGCCCCTTATCACCATATCCCATCCAAACATCAAGTCTGTCATATTCTTCGCTACGTTCACCAGCATTTACGATAGCCCCACCTCTATCATGCACGGCAGTCATACCTATTCCAGGAACCAGCATCTTTGTTCCAAATGCATAACTTCTCGGCGCGGCAACCATTCCAGCGTAAACAGGAGTTCCATCCGCGCCCCTCACACCGCTACCATTAAGCCTAATATCAGAATGATAATTACCAGTTGCATATCTTACTTGGCAAGGAAGTGGAGAGTAATAAGCAGAAACTTTAAAAGTTTTTGTGTATGGATATATTTCCTCGGAGTTTGCATTGTGTGCATCCAAGAAAATCACAGGAAACGCAATTGTAAAAGCTAATATAAATGAAGAGATCTTTTTTATTATTTTCATATTTGTTTTTATTTTTTCATACCATTATACCACAAAAAGCCCTCACCAAAAAGGTTATAGGGCTTGCGATATGTTAAAAATGTTATTTAGTACTAATAGCTCCTATTCTTCTTAAAATCTCCCTTTCAACAAACTCTCTATCTCTACCGTACTTAAGTCTAGAAAGTTGTTTATATGCTTCAGCCGCCTCTTTGTCTCCCTCCTCCTGATATGGATTAACAGGAATTATAGAAAATGGTCTACTAGGTTGAGTATCAATTGAAAGTTTCATAACGGCTTTATACTTATCAATATTTACCAAATCTTGATCACTAAACACAGGTGCCATCTCTTTAGCCATTTGCTCAGAATCTTGTGCACCAATCTTATAACACATCATTGAACCCACATTACCAAACACAGCGTCTTTTAAGTTTACAGCACCTTTTTTGCCACCCTTATCATCAATTTGTGCAAGATATTGGTGGGCGATACTTAATCCGAGCCTATATTTTCTTGCTTCCGATAGTATTACTTCAATACTTTCAGTAACATAATTTTGGAACTCATCTATATACAAGAAAAAGTCCCTTCTATCTTCTTTTTTCTGGTTTTGCCTCTTTAAGGCTGCCATCTGTATTTTTTGTACAATAATCAAACCAAGTAACTTAGAATTAATTTCACCAACACTACCTTTAGAAAGATTCATTAAAAGAATTTTTCCTTCATCCATAACCTTGGCAAAATCAAACGCAGATTTGGTTTGACCAATAATATTTCTCATCATCGTGTTAGTAACAAATTGACCAAACTTAGCAGCAAAATAGGGGATCATTTCTTGTTTTTCCCTCGCACCTGTTTTTGCCATTTGGTCATCCCAAAAAGACGCAACCACTGGATTGGTAATATGTTGTCTCTTAATTCTTGCAAAATCATCATCAGTAAAGAGCCTTACTATATCAGTTAAGGAACCTCCGTTTGGATCCGACATTAAGGTTAAACAACCATTACGGAAATAGTCTTGAATACGAGGCCCAAAAACCTCTTCATCAAAAAGCTTAATCATAATATTCATTGCATCAAGAGCAACAAGCTCTTTCTCCTCCCATGTTGAGCCTTCAAGAAGATTCAAACCAAGAGGCCTTTCCATATCGGCAGGGTCAAAATAAATAACATCATCAGCACGTTCACGAGGAATAAAAGGTAGAATATCATCAATAAGGGATCCATGCGGATCAATAATTGCAAGCCCGTCTCCATTCTTTAAATCCTGTCTTATCATCACCTGTAACACAGAAGATTTACCAGTACCGGTCTGACCAATAACATAAAAATGCCTAAACCTATCCTCACGCTTCATACGAATTTCAGTTTTGTGCCCTCTGTAGATATTATGACCAAGTAAAATACCATCCTTAGGGATATTAGAAGGAGCAGGGGCAATTTTATAGTTTTGCCAGGCAATAGAAGGGTATTTGTTAAACCTAATATTAGGAACATGGAATAAGCTAGCTAACTCCTCGCATGACAAAATCATTTTCTTACCAAAATATTTTTGACTGTGTCCAACATCAAAATTTCGAAAAATAAAATTATTTACAAGTGCCTTGTTTGAATGCCACGCTGTGTAATCTAGAGTATTACCTCCAGGACTGCCATATTGATTAAAAGCGCTACGCATAGCTACCAAATTAGTTGTAGCTTCAGCCTTAGTTTTTGAAGAGGAAACAAGTCTAATAATCACTTTATAACCAGGTCCGGAGTTTTTTTCCTCCATAGCTTTTACTTCTTCATCTGTTAGGGGAGTGGTTCGTTCAGCCGGCTCACTACTTGAGGAAGCCATTGCCTCTCCTTTAAACAACAACTCAAAAAAAGCTGCAACCCAACCAAGTGGATTATACCAAGCAAGTCCACCTCCTGACTTATTTTGAAAAATTTTGTTTGCTTCGTCTCTACCTTTTTTCTGCCAACCATCTTTTAGTGGTTTTACCATAATTTGAACAGCAGCCCCTTCATCAGCACCAATTTTAGATAGGGAATTGATTATATTATTCAAAGGATCAGCATTCATTCTATTATAAGTTTTGATCGGGTACCAAAACTCCCTAGTAGGAACTATGTGTGTAGATACTACCTTTCCATTTGGTTGAAAAATATTGTAGTCATCAACCTGCTCCACATAACAATTAGGATAAAAAGCCGTTAACTGCTTTTCAACAAGTGGCAAAAGAGGTAGCGGACAAACAATAAAGAAGTGAACAATCCCATCTATTACCGCATATTCAAAAGAAATAAAATCTTGATCTGTAAAAAAGCTATACCACTCTCTTGTATAAATACTTGAAAGAGACTCGAAAAATTGCTTCATAATACCTCCTCCAATTTCTTTAAAATCCCTTTGTTGTCCATATTGTTCCCCCTCCACCTCTCTATCTTCTTTCGACTCCATTTTTGGTACTCGAACATCCAAAAAGACCATGTTAAAAGATCTTTTAAGATTCATTTTAGCTCTAACAAACCTCATTGTTGCATAAACTGCAAGCGCAGCTATAGCAATTACAATTGATATATAAAGGAAAATCATAAGAATGAGTTATTCCCGAGAATATTAACACACTTACTCTTTGACATCTACTTTAATATGCAGCTCTTCTACTTGATCATTTGGCATTTGAGAAGGAGCACCAAGCATTAAATCCTTAGCTTTTTGATCCTTAGGGAATGCAATAACTTCTCTAATATTAGGCTCATTAGCAAATATCATAATAAGTCTATCAAGCCCCCATGCAATTCCTCCATGTGGAGGAGCTCCATATTCAAAAGCTCTCAAAATATGACCAAATCTTCTATCTGCATCCTCATCAGAAATACCCAGAATTTCGAAAATTCTCTTTTGAACATCTCTTTCATGAATTCTTATTGAACCACCACCAATTTCAACACCATTAAGTACGATATCATATGCCTTTGCCAAGGCTGTTTCCGGAGTGTCCAGATCAGATAAACTATGTGGAGCAGTAAAAGGGTGATGAACGGCCGCCAAAGCTCCAGTTTCGTAGTCTTTTTCAAACATTGGAAAATCCTTTACCCAACAGAATGCAAAAATTTCATCATCCATTAGTCCAAGTTTTCTACCAACAGCAAGTCTAACTCTACCAAGAGATTCACAAGCAATTCCAAATCTATCAGCTGAAAAGAAGATAATATCGCCAACTTTTGCTCCAGTATGAGCCAAGATTGAATCCAATTGTTCCTTTGTAAAGAACTTAACAATAGGTGATCTTAATTCATTTTCTTCAACAACAATGTACGCCAAACCTTTTGCTCCATATATTTTTGCAACTTCAGTAAAGTCATCTATATCTTTTCTAGAGAATTGAGCCCCACCATCAACTTTAAGAGCTTTCACAACTCCACCAGCCTCAATAGCAGATTTAAAAACTGAAAAATCAGCATCTTTTACAAGTTCGCTAACATCAGTAAGTTCAAGACCAAAACGAATATCCGGTGCATCAACTCCATAACGGTTTAAAGCCTCATGATATGTCATTACAGGAATAGGTTCAGCTAGAATTTTTTTATGAGGAACAAATTTCTTCACAACTTGAAGTAAAAGCTCTTCGTTAACCTTCATAATATCTTCCATTTCAACAAACGACATTTCCATATCTAATTGAGTGAATTCTGGCTGCCTGTCTCCTCTTTGATCCTCATCTCTAAAACAACGAGCGATTTGAAAGTATCTATCAAATCCAGCTACCATAAGAAGCTGTTTTAGCTGTTGTGGGGATTGAGGTAAAACATAGAAAGTTCCGGGATGAAGCCTAGCTGGCACCAAAAACTCTCTACTACCTTCAGGCGTACCCTTAATTAGTATCGGAGTTTCAACTTCAACAAAATTCACTGAGTCTAAGTAGTTTCTAATATGCTTAATAACTTCATGTCTTAAAACGATATTATTTTTCAGTCTATTTCTTCTTAGATCCAAATATCTATAAGTCAATCTCACATCTTCACCAACTTCTTTATCTTGGTCAATTTCAAATGGGGGAGTCTTAGATTCATTTAATATTTCCATCTCAGAAATTAAAACCTCTATTTTACCACTATTCATACTAGCATTTTCATTTCCTGCAGGACGTGCTTGAACCTTACCAGTAACTTTTACAACATACTCACTCCTAACAGTGTTCAAAATATTATGTGCATCCGCATAAAGCTCCGGATCAGAAACTGTTTGTGTAACCCCATAACGGTCACGAATATCAACAAATATAACTCCACCATGGTCGCGCCTACGATGAACCCAGCCGCAAAGTGTTACTTCTTGGCCAATATTTTCTTCAGTTAGTTGATTGCAAGTATGTGTTCTATGCATAGTATTAGTTTAATTTGCCCACATCTTATACGAAAAACTAGCTCTCCAAAAGGGATTTTACTTTACTTTTTAAATCATCAGTTAATTCAACGCCAAAAGGAAGCTTGATACGCTTGTTTGCAGCTATGAGATCAAGTTCTACAGGGAATTCTCCTTTATTTTCTATTAGTAAATCCTTAAGTTGTGTCATTTTCTCAGGAGAAGCATCCTTAGGAACTTCGATCAGAAAACTTTCATCCTCCGCATCCTGATCGGCCAAAATGTCATCAATTAACCTTACTGAAAATGCAGATTTATCGTTTTCGTCAAACTGTCCAGCTTCTTTAGCATTTTGAACCATCGTGCTAATAGAAATTGCTTTCACTTGCTCACAAAGTATTTGGCACTGGCCGCGCTTGTCATCAAATTTACCGCTAACAGATAGGACAATATCATCAGCAAGATCAACATTAATAGAATTCATTGTCTTAGGAAAAATTACGGCGTTAATTTTTCCACTCGGGTCTTCCAGGCTAAACATAGCCATATATCCGCCAGTTTTTGTCATCATTTTTCTAAGCCCACTAACTAAGCCAATTACCTTCACAACCTTTCCAACTTTTTTTCTTGTCAAATTACCAATTAAGGAGCCTTTTCTCGCAATATAAGGTCTTAATCCCTGCAAGGGGTGTCCGGAAACATACATGCCCAAAAATTCTTTTTCCCACTTTAAATTTTCCATTCTTCCAGCTTTTGGAACATTTCTCATTTGGAAAGACTCAACCTCATCGTAATTTTCCATTATTCCAAAAATATCAGTCTGACCATTACTAACAGATTGTTGATATCCTTTGGCATACTTAGAAATTTCCTCATAATTTTCGGCTATCTGCTTTCTGTCACCCCATTCATCCAGAGCTCCGCTATAGGCAGCAGCCTGAATTAGTTTCTTATTTAAGTTTTTTGACGGAACTCTTCTAGCAAAATCATCAAGCGATTTAAACTTACCGTTTTTTTCTCTTTCCGCGATCACCTCTGATACAGGGCCATCTCCAATACCTTTGATGGCCAAAAGCCCAAATCTAATAGTTTTATCATCTACAACCGTGAAATTGGCAAAAGATTCGTTGATTGATGGGGGGAGAACATCAATACCCATTTCATTACATTCTTTGATTTCCAAAACAACTCTGTCTGTAACATTGGCATCACTACAAAGTAGGGCATTCATAAATTCAACAGGGTAATGAGCCTTCAAATATGCAGTTTGGTAAGCAATCATTCCATAACACACAGCATGAGCCTTATTAAAACCGTATCCAGCAAAAGGCTCCACCACCTTTTCAAACACTTCCATGGCAAATTTCTCTTTATGTCCATTCTTAACGGATCCCTTAACGAACATTTCTCGTTGTTCAGCAAGCAGTTCTGGGATTTTTTTACCCACAGCCTTTCTCAAAAGATCAGCCTCACCTAATGAAAAACCGGCAAAATCACGCGCTAACTGAAGGATTTGTTCCTGATAAACAGCAACTCCATAGGTGTTTTCCAAAATAGATTTAAAGGAAGGATCCAAATATTTAACCTTATCGGGATTATGCTTACCTTTAATGTAAGTTGGTATCCATTCCATAGGACCAGGTCTATACAAAGCACCCATTGCCACTATATCATCAAAGATTGTAGGCTTAAGCTCTTTTAAATATCTCTTCATACCACCAGATTCAAGCTGGAACACACCGGTAGTATCTCCTTTCTGCAACAGCTTGAAAGTCGCTTCATCTTCAAGTGAGATGGTATTGATATCAACAATTTCACCACGCCTTCTCTTTACTGTTTCCACAGTGTTTTCAATAATTGTTAAATTACGAAGACCTAAAAAGTCCATTTTAAGCAGTCCCAAATCCTCAAGAGGTTTGGCAGAATATTGGGTTACAATTTCGCCACCACCAGAAGCCCCATATTGCAAGGCAGTGTAGTGTGTAAGATCCTTTTCGGATATCACAACAGCACAGGCATGTGTTCCAATATGGCGCACGGTACCTTCAAGTTTGATAGCATAGTCAAGCAAGGCCTTTGCCCTAGCATCGTTATTATACACTTTTTTAAGTTCAGGATCATTCTCCACAGATTCCATTAGTGGAACTTGCTTTCCTAAAACAGGTGGCGGTATTGTCTTGGAAAGAGTATCAACTTCTTGGTAAGGGTAACCCAGTGCTCTACCAACGTCTCTTACTGCAGCCCTCGGAGCCATTGTTCCGAATGTAAGAATTTGAGCAACTCGCTCTCTTCCGTATTTTTCAACTACATATGTTAAAACCTCATCTCTACGATGATCAGCAAAATCAATATCAATATCGGGCATACTAACACGCTCAGGGTTTAAAAATCTTTCAAAGAACAGACCATACTTAATAGGATCAACATCTGTTATGTCTAAAACCCATGCAATAATTGATCCAGCCGCAGAACCACGACCAGGTCCAACAACTATACCCTTATCTTTTGCATACCTAACAAAATCCGAAACAATCAAGAAATAAGTATCAAAACCCATACTGTTAACCACACCAAGTTCAAAATCCAAACGCTCCTTGTAACCATCGGGTATTTCTACACCCTTAAAGCGGTTTATTAAGCCCTCTCCACAAAGAGTGCGAAGATAAATTGCAGCATCCTCGTTTTGAGGTGTGTTAAAAGACGGAATTAAATTAACACCAAATTCAAAATCCACATTACACATATCGGCAATTTTAAGGGTGTTGGTTATTGCCTCAGGACAGTCTGGAAAGGCTTTTTTTAAATCCTCAACCTCTCTTATTGAATAATCGCCAGTATATCTCATTCTGTGCTCATCATGAACGGTAGAGCCAGTTTGTATACACAGCAATACATCATGAACCTCTTTATCAGATGGGCGAGCGTAATGAGAATCACAACTAACCACAATTCCAAGTCCATACTCCTTTGCCAGCTCTTTTAATCTTTTATTAACAATTAATTGATTTTCTATCAGGGGCTGATCCTGCATTTCTAGGAAATAATTTTCTTTACCAAAAATTTCAATATGATTTTCAATGACCTTTTTAATATCTTCCTCGTTTCCACTTAAAATAGCTCTAGAAAGGTGGGAAGCTAAACAGCCGCTTAAAACAATCAACCCCTCGCTGTAAGTTTTAAGTAGCCCGTAGTCTACTCTCGGCTTATAGTAAAAACCTTCAAGATGAGCCTTAGTAGTAAGTTTTAATAAATTTTCATAACCAATATTATTTTTTGCAATAGCTGTAAGATGGTAAGGCTTAACATCAACTTTAGCCTCTTTATCAAACCTAGTTCTAGTAGCAACATACAATTCGCAACCCAAAATAGGCTTCACTCCATGTTTTTTTCCTGCCTTAAAAAATTCCACTAGACCATATGTTACACCATGGTCTGTTAAAGCCGCTGCGGGATAGCCTAACTCTTTTGATCTCAAAATGATACTTTCTGGGGAGCCAAAACCGTCCAAAAGACTGTAGTGAGAATGTGCATGAAGATTAACAAAAGACATATTTAAAATTTAGACAGCAAATGGATATGTAGATGAAAAATTTCCTGTCCACCATGTTCGCCAACATTTATTTTGAGTTGATAGCCAGGAAGTTTCAGCATTTCTCCAATTTTCTTACACACAAAAAGCAAATGGCCAAGTAAAAATTCATCACTTTCATCCGCTTCCATAATCGAAGGTATTGGCTTCTTTGGAACAATTAAAAGATGTGTCTTTTCTTTAGGATTTATATCCCTAAAAGCAACACAAATATCATCTTCATAGATAAACTCCGTTCCAAACTCTCCATCAATTATACGAGAAAAAATTGTATCACTCATATAACCAATCTACAAAAAATGGCTGGAAAATAAAAGGCTAAAACTATTTTTTAGAAGCCTTTGTATTTAATTCATAAACTGCACGACCAACTCTCACGAAGTTAGGGTTTTTTTGCAGGTTCAAAGATATAGTACCTTTTTTGACATGTCTCTGGGCAAGAACACCATCAATAATTTCTTGCTTTGTTAATGGACTCTTTTTCTTTAATAAACCTTCAATTACATCAGAAACAGTACCTTTGTTATAACCAAACTCTTTAAGTGCATATAAACCTCGTCCAACAAGTACGAATTGATCATATCTAATTAACTCGTTATGAACGGCTTGGGTAGTAACTAATTTTTTATCAAACCCCGCCTCAGAAATTTTATTTGCGATTTCAACGAAGTGAAGAGGTTTTCTAAGAGATTTAAGAATGATATATGCTTTATCCCTAATACTTCTAGGGTTGATATGTCTCCATGTCATTAAACCAAAGCCTTCATCAGTTCTTTTAATTCTTTGATCAACCTCAAAAGAAGAAATCATCATAGGATCAGAAAAATCCTTAACCTTTTCAGCAAGTACTTGCCTTACAGCCACAACTAGCTTTGAATCAGGCATAACTTCAGCCTTCTTTTTTAGTATTTTAATAGCATTGTTTGCGATTGATGAAACTGTTGAAAGATCAATGGATTTAATTCTCCAGAAAGGCTCATATACATTTGTTTTCTCAGCTTTATTGATTTCAGGATTAATATTGAGTGCAAGTCTAATAATATTTGCATCAATATTATCCTCAGACTTAATTTCATTCAAAACAGCGCTCACAAGCTTTTTTTCAAGTAAAACTCCGCCATTTTCTCTAATCACTCTATCCGCAATTTCATTAACAATATTTAATTTTGTAGTTTGAACAGTCCTTCTAAGCTTACTAAGGGCAATTTTTTCAATCTGTCTAATTCTTTCACGTGTAACAGAAAACTGTTTTCCAATACTCTCTAAAGTTCTTCTTGGCTTATTATCAAGGCTAAACCTTTGCACGATAACGTCTTTTTCCTTAATAGACAAAACCATAAACATCTCCTCGACAACTTCTGCAAGGTTTAAATCAGATATTGGTGCATTTTCAGTAGGCATAGTCTATTAAATTAAAAACTTTGAACTGCTCCAACATATTTACTTTGCGTAAGATTGTCAAGCAAGAAATTTGATAAAAAGGCAATTATGTTTTATAAAATATGTTGAAAGATAGAAAAAAATATATACCTAATAAATTACACTGTCAAAAAAAAAGTGAAAAAAACATTTGAGGTTGCAATTTAAGTCCGTATTAGTAAAATGTTAAAGCTTTATAGCACGTGGGCGAGTGGTGGAATGGTAGACACGCTAGTCTTAGGAACTAGTGGCGCAAGTCGTGAGGGTTCAAGTCCCTCCTCGCCCACCACAAAAGCTAAAACTCCATTGATATATCAACTCCAGCTACGCCAGAGGTTAAAGAACCCATTGAAATAATATCAACTCCTGTTTTTGCATATTCAAAAAGATTCTGATCATTTATACCACCAGAAGCCTCAAACAAAATTGAGTCATAAAGCCCCATGCCTTTAACAGACGATAACGCTTCATTTATTAATTCAGGAGACATATTATCCATCATTACAACTCCAACGATAGGTAAATTAAAATCATTAAAAAGCTTACAAACCTCAATCACTTCAGTGATGCGTGAAACCTCTATTTCAGCAAAACGAAAGTCGATGCTTGAATTCTTAAGCTTAACAAAAAAATCATAAAAATTGCGACCATCAACATCTAAATGAGTATCTTTCAATAAAACAGCGTCAGACAAATTCAATCTATGTGTTCCAGTACCACCAACATTACAAGCTCTCTTGTCCAGAAGACCCCACAATGTTTTTCTTGTCGGCGTAAGAAGTGCATCAAATTCTGAAGATATTGATACAGCCTTTGCTGCATTTGTTGCCACAGAAGACATTCTATTTAAAAGATTCAAAACAGTTCTCTCAACAGCCAGTATATCCTTTACTTCTCCATATATCTCAGCCAACACATCACCTTTAGCAAAACCCGCCCCCTCTTTAACAAAAAATTTTACATCCAAACTTCCAACCAGTTTTTGCCTTAAATTAGTAGTTTTATCGGACAAAAAATACTCAATTTCCTGTCTACCAGCCAAAATCCCATTACTTTTGGCCACAATTTTAAATCTTTCAGTTCTAGGGAAGGGAAAAGCTATATCACTTGTGATATCGCCATAAAGTCCCAAATCTTTTTCCAATTCAAGAAAGGTATATCTAAAAACCCACTGTTTATAAGTAGTGTTATCCAAATTTAAAGAATTTCCAGAATCATGAGTTAAACGAACCAAAGCTTTTCTATCCATACTAGTTAGATACCTTAAACATTTTATTAAGTGCTTCTAGTGCTTTTATTTGAATTTTTTTATCAACTTTCACAACTGGTGATTCATTTTCTAAGCATCGAAGAATGTATTCTAGCGTATTTCTTTTCATATCAAAACACATATTGCAAAGACCAGTAAATTTCTTAGATGGTACTTCACGATTAAGACGCTCGGTCATTCCACATTCTGTTAAAACAAAAAACTCTTTTGCATTTGATTTTTTAGCCACATTAATCATGCCGGTTGTGCTTGCAATGTGATCTGCCAATTTCAGGACTTCAGGTTTAGACTCAGGATGAGCTATAACCTCGGCGTTAGGATTTTGCTGCCTAACGCTTTTTACATATTCAGCATTAACAACGTGATGAACGGGGCAATAACCCTGCCAAGCTATAATTTCTTTTTCGGGCACCTTGGTTGCAACATATGCAGCTAAATTTTTATCTGGAACAAATATTATCTTTTTATTAGGTAGCGAATTTACAACATCTACAGCATTGGAAGATGTACAGCAAATATCAGACACAGCTTTTACATCTGCTGTTGAATTAACGTATGCTACCACAGCGGCATCTGGATGCTTCTTTTTAAATTGTACGAGAGCTTCGGCGTCAATCATATCCGCCATAGCGCATCCAGCATCAATAGTAGGAACAATAACTTTTTTATCAGGATTCAAAATTGCAGCACTCTCAGCCATAAAATGAACCCCACAAAAAAGGATAATATCAGCATTAGTATTCGCCGCTTGCTTACATAATCCCAAAGAATCTCCGATGAAATCCGCAACATCATAAATTTCAGGGCGCTGATAATTATGAACAAGAATCACAGCGTTTTTTGCGCGCTTAAGATCGTTAATTCTCTTAACTAAGATTTTGTTTTCCACTTCACTCATGCGAAAAAACACTACATCACACCATGAACAAAACGCAACCAAAGAGTTTTTAAATTTTCTAAAGAAGTTTTAAAAATTGTCGACATCAAACGATTAAGATCCCTAATCTTCCTAAGAGTATTTGAAACTTCATGATAATTTGATTCACCAGGTGATTTCATCATTTTCATGGCCTTTTTATGCAGTCTATCAATTTCTTTTTGAATTTCTTTTTCAACAGTAATTCTTAGAACCTTCTCAGAAGGTAAATTTCTAAGCAGTTTTTTCTTAAATTCTTCAGGGTCTATATTGTGTTGGGTTTTACTTCCAGATTTTACAGAGCCACTCCCAGAGTTTTCTTTATTCTCACCAAGAGTTTCTGAGACATTACCCATTACCTCGCCAGAAACATCAACACTATCAAGGCTAATAGCCGAAGAAATATCCACTTTACCAATATTACGACTCGCACTTGAGTCCTCGATTTTGCGACCAATTTCAGCAGAGTTGGTCGTACTTAGGGATTCTTTATTTTTGTTTTGCTCAAGCATATTTACAAGTGAGTAGTTCTAATATTATAAACTAAAAAGTATACACAGTCAATTGGCCTAAAAATCGTTTGTATGCTACAACTTCTAACGCTACAATAGCATAAACAATTTAAAGACAATAATCAAAATGGATTTTGAAATGGAGTCGGCATATACGGCAAAAAAATACGAAGATGAAATTTACAGCAAATGGGAGAAAAGTGGGGCCTTTCAAGCACAAGGTAAAAAAAGTGGCAAAAAACCATTTACAATATCAATGCCACCACCAAACGCTACTGGCGTTTTGCATTTAGGCCACGCAGTAATGCTAGCACTTGAAGATATAATGATTCGTCACCACAGAATGATGGGGGAGGATGCACTTTGGATACCAGGTACAGATCATGCCGCCATCGCCACGCAAAGCGTAGTTGAAAAAGAGCTAGAAGCCTCAGGAATAAAAAATCCAAGAGCTCAGCTAGGTAGAGAAAAATTATTGGAAGAGATCCATGAATTTACAGAAAAATCAAAAAATACAATTAGAAATCAGGTTAGAAAAATGGGAGCAAGTTGTGACTGGTCAAAAGAAAGATACACAATGGAAAAAGATCTTAATCATGCCGTAAATACCTTTTTTCAGTATATGTATGAGGACGGATTGATTTATCGAGGGGGGCGGATAATCAATTGGGACCCGAAAATGCAAACTACAGTTTCTGATGATGAAATAGAATATGTAGAAGAAAAAACAAAATTTTACTATTTTCAATATGGACCAGTTGTAATTGGTACAGCCCGGCCAGAAACAAAATTTTTAGACAAGGTGATAGTAGTACACCCAGAGGACGAAAGATACAAAGACCTAATTGGTAAAGAGTTTGAACTAGAATGGATAGATGGCCCAATCACAGCCACAGTAATAGCAGATGAGAATATTGATATGTCCATGGGAACAGGAGCAATGACCATTACACCAGCTCACAGTTTTGTTGATTTCGAAATGGCCCAAAAACATAAACTTGAAACACCTCAAATTATAGATTTTGATGGCAACATAAAATCTGAAGTTTCAGAAGAATTTGCAGGAATGCCAATTTCAGATGCTAGAGAAAAAATTGTTGAAAAATTAAGATCAAAAGGACTTTTAGTAAAGGTAGATGAAGAATATGTACACAACATTGCCGTTAGTTACAGAGGAAAAGGAACAATTGAGCCTCAAATAATGAAACAATGGTTTATTGATGTAAATAAAAAAACCATAGAATGGAAAGGAGATAAGTGCAGTATAAAAGAGGTTCTACAGGATGTAGTAAGATCAAATATGATACAAATACTTCCAAATAGATTTGAAAAAATATACTTCAGCTGGATAGATAATCTAAAAGATTGGTGTATCTCAAGGCAAATCTGGTGGGGGCATCAAATTCCAATGTGGCACAAATGTACTCCAGAGCAATATGAAGCCTTTAATGAGAAAAAAGATGCTAGTAGCCTAATGCTTAATATTTTAGAAATAGAAAATGAAGTTTCATTCGGCACGGAAAAACCAAAAGATGGTTTATGGGTAAGAGATCCAGACACTCTCGATACATGGTTTAGTGCAGCCCTTTGGACATTCTCAACACTAGGATGGCCAGAAAAAACTGATGATTTAGACTTTTTTCACCCTACAGATGTACTAGAAACAGGCTATGACATTATTTTCTTCTGGGTTGCAAGAATGATATTAGCTTCAACCTACGCACTACGCAGAGAGGGGCTACCTGAAGAAAAATGTATTCCTTTCAAGACAGTATATTTACACGGATTGATAAGAGATATAAATGGTAAAAAAATGAGTAAATCTAATCCAGAAACTTGTATAGATCCACTCGATATGATCGATTTATATGGAGCAGACGCACTTAGATTAAGTCTAGTAATTGGGTCAACTCCAGGTAATGATATGAGACTTTACGAAGAAAAAATTGCAGGATACCGAAATTTTATTAACAAGATATGGAACTCAGCACGCTTCACAATAATGAATGTAGAACCAAAGAATCTCAAATTAACTCTTCAAAATGAAGATATTAAAAGCTTTGCAGACAAATGGATTTTAACAGAACTACAAACTCTCATAAATCAGGTAAACGAAGATCTAGATAAATACCGTTTTTCAGACGCAGGTACAAAAATATACGACTTTATTTGGAGCAAATACTGCGACTGGTATCTCGAAAATTCAAAAGGCGAATTAAAAAACGAAGTTGTCCTATTGCACGTTTTAAAAACCTGCTTAAAGCTAATTCACCCATTTGTTCCATATGTAACAGAAAAAATTTGGGAGTTCCTAGATACAGAGGGAATGCTTATATCAGAAAAATGGCCAGAATTAAACAATTCCCATATATTCAAATCTGAATCTCAAAAAATGGAGGAAGTTCAGGATGCTATAACGGCAATAAGAGTTGCGAGAGCAGAATTAAATGTGGATGGGGGCAAAAAAATCAATGCAGAGATATACACCGAAAACGATCAAAGCGCTTTTGTTGAAAACAAAGAGTTTATTGAAAGAGCAGCAAGACTTGAAAAACTGATTCTACTCAAGACCCCAAAGCAAGAAGATGGAGTGAAAATAGTTATCAGTGGAAAAAATGAAATATATCTCCCTCTAAAAGACATGATTGATCCGGAAAAAGAGCTTAAAAGATTAAATAAAGAAATAGAGCAAAAAGAGCAATTCATAAAATCATTGAAAGCTAAACTATCAAATACTGGATTCACAAAAAACGCACCAGTAGACATAATTGAGAAAGAAACAACAAGGCTTAGGGAGGAAGAGGATAACTTGGTAAAATTAACTCAACAAAAATCCCAAATTGTGTTATAATAAAGACAAATAAAAACAAAATAATTTGTCAAACCAGGCTTTCTTCGACCAAATAGAGCAAAACATTAATTCTTTAATATCAGAGAAGCGATTTAAAGATGCCTATAGTAACTGTATTAAATACATCAATCTATATCCAAATGTTGAACAATTAATCAAACTTAAAAAACGTATAGAGGAAGAGGTATCCGAAGAAAATGAAAATCTAATAGCAGAAAAAATTAAGGAGGTAAAAATAATCATAAAAGAGGAAAGGTACGCAGAGGCTATAAAAACACTTAAATCTTTACTGGAAGGAAGTCCAAACAATTCTAAAATAAAAAGTCTGATTATAGAATCTCAAGAAGGGTATAAAAAACAGGTAGATGAACAAAATAAGAAATTCATCAAAACAAAAGAAGAAAAACTAGATCAGGTTTTAGAAAAGAATCCAGAAACGTTAATACCTGAATTACTAATTATTGAGCAAAATAATCCCGGTAACAAGCTTGTGCAAGACCTTAGCACCAAATACAGGGATAAACTCATAAGTAAAAAAATTAAGCTACAAAAAAATCTTTTGGAGTCAGAAAAATATGAACTAATTGAAAATCTTCTGAATGAGCTGGAAAAAATAAACCCTAAAAATCAAGAACTACAAAGCCTTAGAGATTATGTGCGAATTAATCGGCACTCAGAGCAAATTGAAGAAAAAGAGGACTATGTATATAGAAGTGAAAAACAGTTAACAACATTAATACAGCTTAAAAAATACGATAAAGCAATAAAAGTAGCTCAAGAAATTTTATCAGTAGATACCAAAAATACTCGTATAAAAAGTCTATTAAAAGTAGTAGAGGAAAAATACTATCAACAAACTAAGAATAAGGTTATAGACCAAATGATAGACTATCAAAATAGTCTATCAATTTTGGCCAAACAAAACCCAAAAGAGTTTCAAAAAATTTAAGCTTTTAATTTATATCTCTTACGACCAACACGCTCAAATTGAGTGCCGTTTTTTAATGCAAGCACAATAGTGATTTTCTTCACTTGTCTCTTGCTAAGTACCCCTTCAACAATTTCCTCTTGAGATAACTCCTTACCACCAGATAGCAGTTTTTCGATAACTGCTGAAACAGTACCGCTCTCATACCCCCATTCTTCAAGGGCATAAATTCCACGTCCAATTAAAATAAATTGATCATGACGAATAAGTTCATTATGTACAGCCTGAATATTAACTTGTCTCTTATCAAACTCTGAATTTTCGATCTTAGAAGCAATATCAGAAAAATGCATTGGTTTTTTTGAGTTTCTCAAAATATATAAAATTTTGTCTCTCAAGGTTCTTGGATTTACATGACGCCACTCAAGAAGACCAACCATCTCATTATCCAAAATAGCCATTCTCTTATCAATAGATATAAGAGATTTCATTAAGCAAAGATCAATATCAACATCTTTCAAAATTGGTTTAATATCACCATGAACTCTATCAACACTCTTAATATTACCGTATTTATGAAGCTGATTAACAATCTTTGAAGACGCATATTTTAATGAATAATCGCTAATTTTTTTGTTTCTCACGTATGGGTAAAAATTTATAGTATTACCAATACATTCAACTTCATCATTCAAAACTAGAGAAAGATGTATACCACTTTCATTCACAGTCATACCAGAAGGTAAGCTCTTTTTTAGATCATCAATTAGATCATCTTCTTTTACCAAGCCGCCGTGCTGGCTAACAACTTCGTTAGTAAATTCATGCAAATGCTTCAAGGAAGTATTAAAAACATTACGTTTCATCTTTGAAAGTGCATTTTTTTCAATCTGTCTTACACGTTCACGTGTTACAGCGAATTCTTGTCCAATTTGTTCAAGTGTCATTTTGCCAGAACCATCTAAATCAAATCTTTTTTTAACAACAACTTTTTCTTTATCGGATAGTAAAAGGAGTAGATTATTTACTAATTCCGAGAGTTCAGCCACAGTTTGGGCAACATTAGTAGCATTACCAGTATACATAGTAAACTCGTTAGGATATGAGAGGGAGGAATATGAAGTGATTATAAAAACATTTTGACAAAAATAGCAAAGAAAAGGTCTTGTGATTCTTGTCAAAATGATCTGTTGTTTAATAACTACTATGAATTAAAAATATACCCAACACAATGAACAGTTTTGATGTGATTGCGAAAAGATTGACTTCTTAATTTTCGTCTCAGAAGACTAACGTGAACATCAATTGTGTTAGTCGCACAAAAAATATTTCTATCCCAAACTTCCTCAAGAAGGCGCGTACGCGTTAGTACTTCACCGGGGTGTTCCATAAAAAATTTAAGCAAAGAAAATTCTCTATAGCGCATAGGAACTTTTATTCCATCCACTTCAACTTCATAAGAAAGTTTATTTAATTTAACAGAACCGGAGCTAATAATATCCAAATCAGTCATAATCAAATAATGATGGCAAATTTAAAAAAACAAAAAATAAAAAAGAAATCATTACAAAATATGACTAACTACAGACAAAAAGTTGAATTAAAAAGTGTTGTTGATAAATGTTCAACACACTTGTAAACTACGCGTATATGGAAAACAAGATGGAAAAAATAGTTGCATTGTCAAAACGAAGAGGTTTTGTCTTCGCTGGTTCAGAAATATATGGAGGTTTCGCAAACACTTGGGATTATGGACCATACGGAATACAGCTCAAGAAAAATATTCAAGATTTCTGGTGGAAAACTTTTGTACAAGAAAGGCCAGATATTGTTGGGCTAGATTCTTCAATCTTAATGAACCCAAAAGTTTGGGAGGCATCAGGCCATCTCGGATCATTTACAGACCCATTAATGGACTGTAAAAACTGTAAAGAAAGAATCAGAGGAGATAAACTAATAGAAGAAAATCTTGGTATAGAACAAGCGGCTGGAAAATCTTTAGAAGCTATAGGGCAAATTATAAAAGAGAATAATCTAAAATGTCCAAAGTGCGGAAAATGTGATTTCACAGAAGCACGTGCATTTAATATGATGTTTAAAACTCACCAAGGTGTAGTTGAAGAAACATCTACAGCTGCGTACCTAAGACCAGAAACCGCTCAAGGAATATTTATAAATTTTAAAAACGTTCAGCAAAATTGCAGAATGCAAATTCCATTTGGCGTTGCTCAAATTGGAAAATCATTCAGAAACGAAATTACACCTGGAAATTTTACATATAGAACAAGAGAATTTGAGCAAATGGAAATCGAATACTTCATAAACCCAAACAACAAAGAAGATATTAAAGCAAAGTTTGAAGAATGGAAAAATCTTTCAAAACAATGGTTCCTTGATTTAGGAATCAAAGAGGAAATGCTAAGATTCCGCGAACACGAATCAGATGAATTATCCCACTATTCATCAATGACATTCGACGTAGAATACAAATTTCCATTTGGTTGGGGAGAGTTAATGGGTGTTGCATATAGAGGATGTTTTGACCTAACACAACATCAAGAATTCTCAGGAAAAAACTTAGAATACACAGACCCACAAACAAACGAAAAATACATACCACATGTTATAGAACCCGCCTTTGGTCTTAGCAGAACAACGCTAATCACTTTATTAGATGCCTATGAAGAAGATGAGGTAGAAGGAGAAACAAGAGTTGTTATGAGATTTTCTCCAAAAATTGCACCAGTAAAAGCTGCCATTTTCCCATTAATCAAAAAACCAGAACTACAAAAAGTGGCACAAGAGATATTCAACGACCTCAAAAAAGAATTTTATGTAGAATACGATGAATCCGGAGCAATCGGTAAAAGGTACAGAAGACAAGATGAAATAGGTACACCATTCTGCATCACAGTTGATTTCGACACACTTGAAGACAATTTTGTAACCTTAAGAGATAGAGACACCACTAAACAGGAAAAAATTCAAATTTCAGACCTCAAAGAAATACTCCGAAAAAAAATTCAATAGCATTGCAAAATAAAGCCATTTCTGCTATAATAATATGATTATTTAAAAAAGAAATGAGCCAAATATTTGAAATTATTAAAGCGTATCCAATAGAACTATTTTTAGGGCTAATAGTCCTATTTTTCAGTACAAAAATATTAGTTTGGGCGGTTAGAAATTTAAACCACTACAGACAATCAAAAAAACTTGTTTACCTAAAAATAACTCTTCCAAGGGAAGATTCACCTAAAGATAAAGAAAAAAGTACAGAAAAGGATTTTAAAGAAAAAATAGCGATAATGTCGCAATTTTTCAGAAATCTATATGAAACCAGAGAGTTAAACTATTCAAATAAATTTAGAGTAAAACTCTTCGCAAACAACATCTTCAGCTTTGAAATAGTAGCTAGCAACAAAATTATAGAATTTTACGTTACAACCCCAAAATACTACCAAGATATAGTAGAAAAACAGATAACTTCATACTATCCAGATGCTGATATTTTACCGCTAAAAACTTCCTACGAAGCAATTCCGGAAGGAAACAAAGTGAAAGGATACTATGCCTACACAGAGCAACCTTATTGGTTTCCAATTAAAACTTTTAAAGATATTGAAAACGACCCATTAAACGATCTTTCAAACATTCTAACAAAATTAACATCAGAGGAAACTGCTGTAATACAAATGGTTGTAAGACCAAGCGGAAACGCATGGAACAAAAAAGCAACAGAGATTGGTGAAGCCTATTTTAAAGGAGAAAAGCAAGGTTGGAACATTCCAATTATTGGGCCAATACTCAATGTTTTCAAAGGAATAGTGCTAGGATATGACAAAATGGAAACCGCAGACAAAAAGGGTGGAGGGTATGTGAGAATGTTGCAAAGTAAGGAAGAAGTCGCAAAAAAAATGGGTGAAAAAGCAACTCAGGCTGGATTTGATACAGTAATAAGACTTCTTGCAACAGCAAAAACAGAAAGCAGGGCAGAAGAAATTAGCAATAGTCTTATAGTAGGCTTCAGTCTATTTAAAAATGAGGCATCAAATTGGCTACAAACGAAAAGAATTTTCCTCATTGACTTCATCAACGATAAAATTTTTGCTTTCAACTTTAAACACAGATTAATAGACACAAGAATTCCCTTAATGGGAGAAAAAAAATCATTACTAGGGGAAGATGAACTCTCAAGTATATTCCATTTTCCAAATAGTAAATACAATTACACACCAAGCATCAATTGGATAGATTACAAAGTATTACCAGCTCCAGTAAACTTACCAACAGAAGGAATTTTACTTGGTCACAATGTATTTAGAGGTGAGAAAAAAGAAATTAGGTTTCAAAAGAAAGACAGATCAAGACATCACTACATTGTCGGAAAATCTGGTTCAGGTAAATCTGCACTGCTTTCATATATGGCCAGACAAGACATTATAAACGGTGAGGGAGTTTGCGTGATAGATCCCCACGGAGATTTGATAGAAGATCTACTTAATTACGTGCCAAAAGAAAGGGCTAAAGATGTAATTATTTTTGATCCATCAGATCAAGACAGACCAATGGGTCTAAATATTCTTGAAGCAGCGAGTTCAGCTGAACAAGATTTAGTATCCTCACAAGCAACAGAAATTTTTATTAAACTTTTTGGTGACGAAATCTTCGGGCCTCGTATTCAGCACTACTTCAGAAACGCCTGTTTAACCCTAATGGAAGATCAAGAAGAAGGAGCAACACTTATTGACGTACCTAGAATATTTACAGACGATGCTTTTCTAAAATATAAAGTTAAAAAAGTTAAAAACCCAGTAGTAAAATCTTTTTGGCAAAATGAGTATGCAAACACCGGCGACAGAGAAAGACAAGAAATGATTCCGTACTTCAGTTCAAAGTTTGGACCATTTATCACAAATACCATTATGAGAAATACAATTGGTCAAAAGGCTTCAGCTTTCGATTTTAGAAAAATCATGGATGAAGGAAAAATTCTATTCGTTAAATTAAGCAAAGGTAAAATTGGAGATCTTAATACTCAGTTACTTGGTTTAGTAATGGTGGCAAGATTACAAATGGCGGCAATGAGTCGTGCAGACATTCCAGAAGAACAAAGAAAAGATTTCTTTCTATATGTGGATGAGTTCCAAAACTTTGCTACAGACAGTTTCTGCTCAATTCTCTCAGAAGCGCGTAAGTACCGTCTTAATCTAATTATGGCACATCAATACATTGGACAGCTTACAGTCTCAAAATTTGGACAAACATCAACAAGAATTAGGGATGCAGTTTTTGGTAACGTTGGTACACTCTCATCATTTAAAATTGGTGCTGAAGATGCAGAATACATTGCCAAGGAATACGCGCCACTACTTACAGAACAAGATGTAATCGGAATATCTAATTACAAAATGTACACAAAGCTTAACATAAACAACACAACTTCAAGACCATTCTCTATTTCCACAATATGGGATGAAACTGGTAAAAATCCTAAAATAGCATCAATCATTAAAGAATATTCAAGACTAAAACATGGTCGTAAAAAAGAGTTTGTTGAAGAAGAAATCACAACAAGAATTGGTATAGATATAGACGCACCAGAGGTAGACATTAGCAAATTACCAGGTCAACCAAATGCCGCACAAGCTCCAGAAGGTAATGCAATGGCAAGTATGCTCCAAGAGCAAACACAAACACCTGACGATCAATCAACACCCCAATCAGACGATAACACAACCCCACAAAGCTAAAAATGGTGTCAAGGGGGAGACTTGAACTCCCGACCTCAGGGTTATGAATCCTGCGCTCTAACCAGCTGAGCTACCCTGACACATTTGCTTAAAAAGCATTTTTGGTTGCGGGGGGAGGATTCGAACCTCCGACCTCCGGGTTATGAGCCCGACGAGCTGCCACTGCTCTACCCCGCGACATTGTGTAAAGAATCTAATACAAAACAACCTCAAAGTCAATTACCAAAAAAGAATTCCCACCACTGATCTAAGTTTGACATACCTGCATATTTAGCTACAGAAAGGCCATCTAAATCACTTTCAGGATCAACCTGAGCCATAGCTTCTGATGACAAAATGATAACTTCTTCCCCAGGGTTAACCAGTCCCAAATTTTGTTTCGCAATCTTGTCTATATACTCTTCAGATGTAAAATACAGATAATCTTCATTCTTTTGTTTGTTATCAGCATCAATCGCCGCATTTTCAGCTTTAAAAGATTCAATATAACTATCCACTTGGTAGCTATTATAAACATTCTTAGTAAGAGAATAAATTAAGTAACCAACAAGCAAAAACTCGATTATTATTATCAGCTTAGTAAAACTTGATGTGTGAGAAAATCTTGAAGACATGGCATAAAATTATCACAGTTTGTTTCTTTTTTTAAGCATTTTAGCTAAACTTCATACAATGAAATTCACAGAAGCACAAAAAATACATTTTGTAGGAATTGGAGGAATAGGGATGTCATCTATTGCTCAAATTATTAAAAGCCGCGGTGCAGACATCTCAGGTTCCGACAGTACACCCTCCGATATTACAAAAACACTGGAGTCTTTTGCGGTAATATTCAACAAGCACTCCAAGGAAAATGTTCCTGAGGATACAGACCTTGTAGTTTATTCGCCTGCAGTGCCATCAGACAATCCAGAGATTATAAAAGCAAAAGAAAAAAATATACCAACTATTTCATACTCAGAGGCTCTCGGGCACCTCAGTGAAGAGTATTTCACTATAGCCATTGCAGGAACACATGGAAAATCTACAACAACAGCAATGACATCTTTATCTCTAGAATCGCTAGACCCAACTGTCGTAATAGGGACAAAATTCAACTTCTTCAATAATACAAATTATAGAATAGGAAAAAGTAAGTATTTAATAATAGAAGCCTGTGAATACAAAGAAACATTTTTACATGTCAGTCCAAATATTTTAATCATCACTAATATTGAAGCGGATCATCTGGATTACTTTAAAAATGAAGAGAACTATGTAAATGCATATCGAAAATTAGTAAAAAAACTCAACAAAGAAGATGTCTTAATAATTAACTCAAACGATAAACACTCCATTGATGTATCACAAGACTCAAAATCAAAAGTTATTAAATGGCTAAAACCAAACACCAATTTAAAACCACAGGTGCCAGGAGAGTTTAATATAGAAAATGCAACCTTTGCATATTATGCCGCAAAGGAGCTTAACATAGAAAATTCAGAGATCATTCAGCAAATATCTAAGTTTCAAGGTACATGGCGCAGAATGGAAAGAAAGGGAGCTATTTTTAATACAGCAGAGTTTATCGACGATTACGCCCACCATCCAACAGAAATCCGAGCAACCCTAAAAGCCCTAAGGGAAGAAAATCCTAGTTCAAAAATACTATGCATATATCAACCACATCAACACTCTAGAACCAAATATTTCCTTGAAGAATTTGGAAAGGCATTCAAAGATGCAGATCAAGTACTAATCCCAGATATATACAAAGTGAGAGATGAAGACTCGGACGTTAAAGAGGCAACAACAGAGTCATTAGTAAATGAAATATCAAAACATCACAAAAATGTAATAAACGGCGGGGGACTAAAAAGTACGGCAGAATTCATAAAAAACAACCATCAAAACTACGACCTAATAATCACAATGGGAGCGGGAAATATAACAGATATATACAAACAGCTCTAAACCCTTTTCCACAAAGTTCCATTTGGCGTATCATCCAATTCAATACCACGACTTTTTAAATCATCACGAATAGAGTCAGACTTCGCCCAATCTTTATTTGCACGAGCCTCTTCACGCTCCTTTATGAGCGCTTCAATTTCATCATCAATAGTCTCATTTTCAGGTATCAAAACTGCGAAAACTTTATCAACCGCAGAAATAGCCTCCAAAGCAGACTGAACCTGATCAGAAGTTAAAGTTCCAAGAGTACTCATAGAGTTTATAGAGCTAATCATGTGAAAAACTGCACCAAGGCCTCCGGAAGTATCAAAGTCATTATCCATAGAGTCAGCAAAACTCTCTAAACATTCTTTACCCCAAAGACCATCACCATTCCCATCTGGTAGCGTAGATAAATCTAAATCTGCATAATACCGATAAAAGTTATGAATTCTTTCTAGACCAGCCTTTGCCTGATCCAACAAAACATCTGAAAAATTAACAGGATTACGATAGTGAGTTTGCAAAAACATAAATCTCACAACCCTAGGATCATATTTTTGAAAGATCTCCCTAAGTGTAAAAAAGTTCCCAAGACTCTTACTCATTTTCTCATTATCAATCTGTATGAATCCATTATGCATCCAATGTTGAGCAAATGAGTCTTCACCAAAAACCGCACAAGACTGAGCAACCTCACATTCATGATGAGGAAATTTAAGATCAAGACCACCACCGTGTATATCAAACTTTTCACCCAACTCCGCAAAACTCATAGCACTACATTCAATATGCCAACCTGGTCTACCGTCACCCCATGGACTCGGCCAAAAAGGCTCACCATCTTTTTTAAACTTCCACAAAACAAAATCTTGAGGATTCCTCTTAGAATCTTTTACATCAACTCTTGATCCCATTTGTAATTCATCCAAATTTTGCCCAGAAAATTCACCATATTTCTCATAACTCGAAACATCAAAGTAAACACCATCATCAAGTGAATAAACATGACCTCGCTCTTCAAGTTTAGAAATTATATCAATCATTCCCTCAATGTAATCAGTAGCTTTTGGCTGAACAGTTGGGATCATAACACCCAATTTTCCATAATCCTCAGCATACTCTGGAATAATTTTATTAGCCAATTCAGGCACTGTAATAGACTCATCATTAGCCCTATTAATCATTTTATCGTCAATGTCAGTATAGTTGGACACAAATTTCACCTCGAAACCCTTAAATAAAAAATATCTACGCATAACATCGAAAGAAACTGCACTTCTTCCGTGCCCAAGATGTGCCAAATCATAAACAGTTGGTCCACAAACATACATTGATATTTCTCCATCAACTAAAGGTGTAAACTCAATTTTCTTACTCAAATGTGTGTCAAAGATTTTCATAGAAAGCTGATCAAAATTTTAATTAATAATTTAGACAAAATATCCACAGCAAATAAAACAATGATAGCCGACAAATCAAGCATACCAATTTGATGAGGAATTTTCTTAGCAATATTCAAAACAGGATCTGTTAATTCAAATAAAATCCTCACGATCGCATTACCAGAGCGGGGATTGGTTCCCATTGTAAGCCACGAAGAAATGATTCTGGCAATCATTAACCAATAAATGATCTGTGAAAGAACATTTATAAAGTGAGCTAAGAAAAGTATTATTTGAGTTTTTAACATACGCTTATTTCTAAGCGATCTTATCAACTTCTTTCCCTAATTTCAACTCGACGCCTAAAAGTCGAAGAATAAAAGCTGGCTCCAATGAAAGCAATAAATACTAGCCAAGCCATTTCAGGTCCAGTATCACTAACAGAATTGTTTGGATCAATAAGCGAATCGTTTCCAGCAATACCACCTTGAACGTCAGGAGAAGGCACATTGGCAACCAAAGCAGATGGAGTAGCTTCCACAATATTACTTAAGCTAGGGCTAATATTACCCTTTTTATCAACTGCAGCGACACCCAAATAGTATTTCGTATCATTTTTTAAGTTAGGAATATACCAAGTAGTAGATGCAGTAAAAGTATCAATTGCTTCTGTTAACTTTGAAGGTGAAACTCCATAGTAGATTCTGTAATTTTGAATTCCACTTCCGGCGATTGAAGGGGCCTTCCAAGTTAAACTAATCCTATGATCAGAAGCCTGAGCCTTAAGCTCGCTTACATTTCCAACTTCAGCAACAGTTCCATCAGAATTCACAGTCCCAACAGGCACATTTGCTTTAGAATCTAACCTTGTTTCGTTTCCTAATTGGTCTACAAGAATAAAATCAACAGGATAATTACCATCCGTAAGTGGTACAGCAAAATCAGCTTCATAATAACCATTACCGCTGTCAGACATTTGATAGATATTGCTTTGAAATAGAGCTGCGGCCTGCAATAAACTCTCTGTGGTATATAGTTTTACTTTAACGGTTGTGCCAGGAGAAGGATTGGAAGGCATAATTTCCACTTTATTTAAAGTAGGGGCAGATGTGTCAATTTTTACTAAAACAGTAGCAGTTTCACGAACAACTGTTCCAAAGCTATCAACTTCAACAACTCTAAAATTATGATCACCATCACTCAAACCAGAGACGGTATAACTATAATTACCAGTAACATCAGCAATTAAAGAAGTTAGCTTCAACTGACCATCAAATAAGTCTAATTTAGCACCAGGGACAGCCTTACCACTAATTACTTGAGTATTATTACTGTAGGTGCCAGCTACAGGGTTAGAAATATTAAATGCACCAGAGTTAGAGCTTCCTCCACTTACAGAAGCTAACACCTTAAAATCTTGAGATCCTACAAGTGCAAAATTTTTCATATCCCTAACTTCAACAGTATAGTTTCCTGGAACTTGAAAAGTAGTAGCAAGACTAAATGTATGAGACCCCTGATCCTGAACTGTAAATGTATAATCACTTGGCAAAATAGCATTGCTAGCGTTACCACTAACAACAGAGAATCTAATTTGGCCATCATAAGAAGTAACAACGTCGCCCATCGAATCTTTAGCGCTCACAGTAAAAGTTACGCTTTTTCCAGCAACGATAGAAGCAGGTAAATTCTCAAATTTAAAACCATCAATTACAGAAGAAGAATTACCGCTAGCTAAAAAAGTAGTAGCGCCAGAGTAATTATTGTTAAAAATATACTGAGAATCATTAAAATAAAGAACTTTCGCTTTTGCATCTAAAATTTTATCAGCAGTTACATCATATATAGAATATGTAACAGGACCTTTAGTCGAACTAGAAACTCGGAAGATAATTTCACCTTTGGAATTAGTTGTGTTTGAGGAGTAAAAACTAACACTTGTTCCAGCAACACTAGGAATTAAACGCATTTCATGACCAGAAACCGGCAACCCTTTATCATCAACAAGTTTCACATTCACAAAAGCAAATCCATTAATATTCTTAACTACCTGCTCACTAGGGAAAACAACAGATGATTTAGAAGAAACAGATCCAGCATAAGCCATTCCAACAAACGAAAGAGCTAAAATTACAGAAATCACTATTTTTGAGAACATTTTTTTCATTTGTGTTTTTATTTTTTCATACAATTATACACCAAAAACACAAAAAAAACAATAAGTAAAGCCACATAAGAGCACTCAGTCAACAAAATAACAAATGGTAAAAATGCTATTTTATTGGTATGTTTAATGCATGAAAAAAATAATAACAAGCCTCTTTTTAGGAGCAGTATTAATAGCTAACACCTCAACCGCTGTATTTGCAGCAACAGACTACAGAGAAGCTGTAATTGAAGCCGAAAAAACAGTTGAATCTAATAGAAGTACAATATTTGATGCATCTCAGTCATTCCTTCCAGACCCAAACAAAGAATATACATATCAATGGGATTTTGGAGATGGAAATAAAAATGAAGGTGTAGAAGTGCTCCATGCATATAAAACCCCTGGTAACTACACAGTAAAACTCACAATCGATGATGGTTTCACAAAAACAAAAAGTGAAATACAGGTTTTTGCCTATAAAAAACTAATCACATTAATTACAGATAATAGTGATGCGAAAGAATTGATAGAAATCATAAGAAATAGAGCAGAAAAAAACGGAATATTTATAAAAATAATAGAAAGTTTTGGCTCAAGTACTGAATTTATTTCAGAAGAAGTGCTTACGAAAAAACTTACAGAAGAATCACCAAATATTCAAAAATCAGCGCAAATAATGATATGGACAAAAGAAAATGCAGGACTCAATGCATTATCAAGGTTCATACAAAGTAATCAAAAAAAACAAATATCAAATTTTTCACAAAAATCCATCATAGTAATTGATAAATCTCCAGAAAGCAGCAGCAGCAGAATAGAAAGACAATTTAAGATCATTAAGCCAAAAAACATCATCACAACAACAGAAGCTGGAGCCTATGAAGCGGTCGAAACAATTGATGACAATGAGTTATTAAACTCATTAGAAGAAAAAGGCCACAAATATGCAATTATTAATGAAAAAACAGGGAAATTAAGGCCTTGGAATTTTATGTCACATTTTGTAAACACACTAGTTAATAACGGCATCCCAGATAACACCATAGCCCTATTACTATTATTACCAATAATAGCCACCGTTGTTGCATTTATGAAACAGGTGGTTGGAGCAACAACATTCGGTATTTATACACCATCAATTATTACACTTTCATTTTTAGTAATTGGTATGCATGCAGGATTATTAACACTAATAGTTGCAATTCTTGTGGGAGCCGCAGTAAGGCCGGTGCTCAAAAAAGTACACATGCTATTTATTCCAAAAATGGCAATAGTAATAACCTTAGTATCACTAACACTATTTTTAATTCTTATCGCAACAAGCGCGCTTGGCCTTTTTAACTCAGAATTTCTCTCAATTGCAATTTTCCCAATGCTAATTCTAAGCACCCTAGTTGAAAAATTTGTTAGTGTGAAAAGCACAAAAGGACTTTCATCCGCTGCTGCTCTAATGGCTTCAACAATTATAGTAGCAATAGTTGCATACTTTGTAGTGGGAGGGGAGATAGAACTTGGATTCACAAATTTCAATTTCCCTTGGGTAAAAAGCATCATTATGTCCTACCCAGAATTAGTTTTCTTACTCATACCTTTCAATATTGCACTTGGAAAATGGACAGGCCTAAGAGTTATAGAAAGGATAAGATTTAGAGAAATTTTTAGACACATAGAAGAATAATATGTTTTTTAAAGACAAAGGAATTTTAGGAATTAATGCAAGAAACCTTCTTTATATTAAGCCATATAATAAAAAGAAGGCTATAAAACTTGCAGATGATAAAATTAAAACTAAGCAATTTCTTTCAACACGCGGAGTTCCCGTTCCAAAACTCTATAACACAATACAAACCCCAGAAGAATTAGAAAGATTTGACTTTAGCACACTTCCAAATCAATTTGTAATTAAACCAAACAATGGATATGGCGGAGAGGGGATTATACCAATCATAAACAAAAAAGAAGGGTACTGGATGACAGCAGGAGGAAAACAGTTAAGCAAAAAAGAACTGAAAGAACATATAAGCGATATTATAGATGGAAGATTTTCTATATCAAATGTTGCAGATATAGCCTTTTTTGAGCAATTAATAATCCCAGATGAGGCTATTGGAAAATACTCTTACGAAGGTCTGCCAGATATAAGAATTGTAGTACATAACTTAATTCCAGTAATGGCGATGCTTAGATTGCCAACAAAGGAGTCGAGCGGAAAAGCCAATTTGCACCTTGGCGCGGTGGGAGTTGGAATAGATATTGCAAAAGGAGAGTTAACATACATTAGCTACAAAAATAAAATAATAGACGAACTTCCAAACAACCTTGGAAAAATTAGAGGCGTAAAAATACCATACTGGGATGATATTCTACTTATAGCATCACAAGTTCAACTAATTACAAATCTAGGATACATGGCCATAGATATATGCTTGGATAAAAACAATGGACCAGTATTGTTAGAAATAAATGCACGCGCAGGATTAGGAGTACAAATAGCCAACCTAGCACCACTAAGAAAAAGATTAGAGCGAATTCAAGGAGTAATCGTAACAAGCCCAACAAAAGGAGTAAGAGTGGCAAAAGATATGTTTGGAAATGTAGTTGAAAAGGAAATTGCACATGTATCTGGCAAATTAGTAATTGCTACAGAAGAAAAAATAGAGATAATTCAAAAAAACGAGGTTTATGAAATTACAGGAAAAATAGATACTGGTAGATCAAGAACAGTTATAGACAAGGCAACAGCAGAAAAATTAAAACTTTTAGATGATCCAGATGAATACGATCAAGAAAAATCCACGCTAAAAATCAAATTCATACTCAAGGGCAAAAGAATACAAACAATTGCCGATGTTGTAGTAGAACCAAGTGAAAGTTACAAGGTAATTATAGGAACTAGGGATCTAAAAAATTTTCTCATAGACACAAGCGCAAAAACCGATGACAAACAAACATGGCAAAAGGAAACTCCACAAGTTGTAAATAAGAAAGAAGAAAAAAAGCCAAATTACAAAGATATAGATGAAAAGCTAAACAAGATCGACAGTAAAATAAAACTACTTTACCACCTAAGACCATTAAACCTAGAAATCGAGCGCAAAAGGTTTTTTAAAGATCCAACATATAATCCACAATTTGAATATCCAAGTCTAAAATTTGATCCAATAGAACTCGTAGATGCTCTAGAAAAAATAAAGGTAGATGAAAGTCCACTTGGGCAAATATTTAATGAAAAGAAAAAAGAGATATCAAACAAAGTAAAATTAATAGAATCCATCGATGAAGAAAGATTCAGCAACACCTCAGTAGACCTTTACGGAAAACCAGCAATAGAGGAAGTAGAAGAATGCATTAACATTCTAAAAAATCTCAACATAGAAGATTTAAAACCAGAAAAATCTCCATATACCGCAGAAGATGCCAAAAAAAGATTTGAAAAAATTTTTAATAGCTACGGATTAAAGAGTTGGAAAGTAAAAATAAAAGATAACATGGTAGCCGACTGCGTAGCTGGCAAAAATAATCGTCTATTTATAAACAAAGGTGCAAAATTTAGTAAGGAAAGAATAGAAACGCTCATAGTTCATGAGATAGAAACTCACATTCTTACAGCCGAAAATGGAAAATTTCAGCCATATGAAATTTTCAATAGAGGACTAGCAAACTACCTAAGAACACAAGAGGGTATGGCAATGTACAATGTTGAAGAGCAAAGAGGGCACTCATTTAATAAAAACTATAAAGCGCTTGGTCACGTAATCGCCATAGATCTCGCCATAAAAAATTCGTTTGCAGAAACATACAAAAAACTAGTCGCATTAGGATTACCTAGCAAGCAGGCATTTAAATCTACACTTAAAGCAAAAAGGGGGATAGGTAACACATCACACCCAGGAGCCTTTACAAAAGATTATGTATATTATTCAGGCTATAAGCAGGTAAAAAAATTTATAAACGATGGTGGAGATATAAAAGACCTATATTTAGGGAAAATTGACATCGAAGATTTGGAAAAATCAAAAAGTATCCCAGGTATTAAAAACGCAAAAATATTACCAACTTGGTTATAAAATGATCATAGCGTCGCCGAAGCTATAAAACCTATACTCCAGCCTTTTTGCCAACTCATACAACTCTTTCACATAAGGAACAGCATCATCAACCCCTTTATTCTCCAAAAACGAAGCAACAAGCATTATTAAGCTACTTTTTGGTAAATGAAAATTAGTAATCAGGCCATCCACAACTTTCCATTTATAGGACTTTGGAAATATAAAAATATCAGTTTCACCCGTCTTAGGAGAAAACTTACCATCAAAAACAGACTCCAACACTCTCACCGAAGTAGTACCAACGGCAAAAATTTTCCCTCCACTTGATTTTGCAAAATTTAAAACATCACAAGCCTCCTTTCCAATTTCATAAAATTCACTATGCATTTTATGATTTTCAACCAATTCAGAACTTACAGGTAAAAAAGTACCTCTACCTACATGCAATAAAACCTCCACTACCTTAACACCTTTTTCCCTTAATTTAGCAAGAAGTTGGTCAGTAAAATGCAACCCTGCGGTTGGGGCTGCCACACTACCACTTTCCTTTGCATAAACAGTTTGATAATCCACATCTGTTGAATTAGAGCCCTTAATATAAGGCGGCAAGGGAATTGATCCATAGGCATTAAGGTCAAATCCAGTACTAAACTTTATATTCCTAGTACCATCATCATTTATACTCAAAACCTCAGCCTCAACCTTCTCATCCAAATTCATCACTTTCCCAGCAGGAAAAGCCCTCCCAGGCTTAACTAAGCAATTATAAATTCCATCAATATTACTTAAGACAAAAACCTCTCTAGCAAAACCATTTTCTGAAAAAAGTATTCTCGCAGGTATAACCTTTGACCGATTAACTACCAACACATCACCTGAATTTAAATAATCAATAACATCATAAAATTTTCTATGAACAACATCACCATTCTTAACCACCATCAATTTAGCAGAATCTCTTGGAGAAACGGGGTCTTGAGCAATAAATTTTTCAGGCAAATCAAAATCAAAATCCTGCGTTCTAAGCTGACTCATATTTAAACATTCCAAGAAGTACTATTATCCTTAACTTGTTCATCAGCACTATTCTTAGCATCTCTCTTGATAACAATCAAACTCATATCATCATCTTGTTGAGACATATAATTAGAAACATCCGAAGCTAAGTGATAATGTAATCCCTCGGCAGAATACTGAGGGGCAAACTCAATTATTGCCTTTTTAATTCTTTCCAAACCGTACAATTCTCCTTCTGCATTTCTAGCCTCAGTAATTCCATCGCTATACAAAACAACAAAATCACCATCAGATATATCAATTTCCTTTTCAGTAATCAGTTTTGAATTGTCGGGAACCATACCAAGTGCAACCCCTCCAGACAATATTGCATCACACGTACCAGTAGCAGTCCTATAGACAAGTATGTGCTCATGACCAGCTCCAACAAATGTCATTTTTTGAGATTTTTCATCCCAACACAGCATCACCATAGTCATGAACATTGATTTTTTTACGTGTTTTTTAATGTATTGATTAACCTTCACCATAATTTCAAAGGCAGAAGTGTACATACCAGAAAAAACAGAAACCAATGAGCTTACCATTGTCATTATTAAACCAGCAGCAACTCCATGGCCAGTAACATCTCCAATATAAATATAAGTTTTACCACTATCAGATCTTAAAATGTTAAAACTATCACCGCCAAGTTCAGTTGCAGGTTTAGTTTTAGCAACAATTTGTAATCCAGGTATCTTAGGACTCACCAAAGGCAAAATATCTTTTTGTAACTGCGAAGCCACCTGTAATTCACCCATAAGCCTATCTCTATCTTTAATATCAGCACTTACTTCAGAAACACTTTTAGTAACCTGATTAAAAAAATGAGCTAAAATACCAATTTCATCAATCCGAGTAGTATAAATCCTCTTGTAAGGATGCCCAGTCAATAAAGACTGCATCTGATACAATATTTCCTTCAAAGGTCGGATAATATCGAAATAATAAAAAAGAGCAAAAATAAAAGAAAATCCAATTAAAAAATAGATTAAAACATTAACAGTAAGTTCTACAGCATAATATTTATTTAAACCATAATAGAGCCCAACCATCAAAAAAGACAAAATAAGAAAATCGATCAACAATTTCCTTATTATAGTTTTTCGAAGTGATCTCATTATTTTATTTTAAACAAGCTTCAATAGTATCGCAAACAGGCATTATTTCAGGCAAACCAATAGCAGAAAAAACATCCTTAACGTGTGCATTAGCCTTTAAAATTGCTAATTTTTTATCTCCTTTAACTAAATGCCCATTTAATTCCATCAAATAACCAATTCCTTCGCTATTGATAAATTTTAACTTTGAAAAGTCAAAGATTAAATACTTCCCCTTAAAAGCGTCAACAGTTGCTTTTAAAGAATCTTTAATATCGCTGTAACCAGCTTTATCAAAATCACCCTCAAATTTTACTATCTGATAATTTTCCGTCTTATCTTCCAAACTAATATTTAATGTCTGATTCATGGTCAATGATTAATTATACTAAATTTTAAGTGCACTATTTATAACATCAACTTCATCATATTCTTCAATGATTGAGTATAATCTACGGAGATCCAGTAGCTGTTTATTGTTTAACTTATCTAAATCAATTTTTCGTTTATCAGTACTAATTAATTCATTAATTTTCTCCGCAACTAAGTGCTTTAACATTCTATCAATATTTTTAGAAATACGCACATCAATATTTTCAAGCATTTTTTTCACCTTAAACACTGTAGATTCCTTATGAGATAATAAAAATTCCAATATAACAGGAATCGAACGGTCATCTCCAATTTTAGCCATAGTAATTGCAGCATGGAGCCTTACATCAGAATTTTTTGATTCCAACATACGAAGACAATAGGAAATTTTATTCCGCATCCTTAAATCACCAATTATCATTAGTGCCAAAATATTTTCATTATTACTTCTAAAAGAAATAAAATTATCAACTACCTTATCTATCTCAAAATTATAATTAGAGATTTTCCCAAGAGCTATTGCAGCAGCAGCTCTTTGCTTCTTATTTGTTACACTTAAAAAAGGCAACAATATATTAACCATAGAAGGATCAGCACAAGCCCCAAGCGCAAAAATAACATCCGCCTTTAAAGAGCCAGTAGATTTCTTTAAAACTTCTAATAGGAAGTCTATTGCATAAATAGTACTAATAAAGGATAAAAGTCTTAAAATTGCCATCTTCAATTCAGCATTTTTCTCATCTACATAAAGCTGTTTAAGTAAATTTACCAAATCATATTCTAGCTTCAAATTTTTCGATAAAATAGATGGTAGCTTATCATAAGATAACAAAGTATTAAGAGCTGCTAAACGAATTCTAGGTTTTTCATCATAAAGTACATTCATAATCATAGGAATTGCATCAGCATACTCAAGTTCTCTAAGTGCCTTTAAGATTTTTAGCTTCACAACAACATTTTCATCTTTTCTAGACAAAATCTTTGAAAAAATAGGTAAAACATTTCTATGCCCCTTTTGAGATAAAATATCAATTGCATTCAACCTCACAATGCGATTTTTAGATTCAGAAAGATCAAATACGGCAACCTCAGTATATTTTTGTTGCAACAAGTATGTCACAACGAAAAATAGAATAGTCACAATAATCATAACTAAGTTCACAGCAAAAATCAGAACATCATCTTTAAACAAAAACTGTAAAGTAATTAAAAACAATGTTCCAACAATGGCACCAACAGGTCTTACAACCCCTTCTAACAACTCTCTAGTATGCTCTCTTAATTTATCCTTAACAGCATAGTATGCACTATGATAAGCATTCATATTAATAATACTAGTAATTGTGAAATTATTTTTTGCAAGAATAGCTGTAGTAAAATCAAATGACAAAATTAACCCAAACAAGCTTAAAAAAGTTACTATAGTATGAAGAATCATACTACCAATAACTCCCAAATAATTAATAATCCTACTTCCAATAAAAAGCTGCACAAGTAGAGCAGATGAACTGAAAAGAACATACAAAATACCTAAATCATGCACAAAAGCATGCTCAAATCCACTACCAGCCTCCATTACCACATTTGAAACAGTCTGATAAACAGCCTTAGTATACTGAAATTCAAGTAAGTTAAACAAAACCCATTGCAAAAATACAACCAAAAATAGACCTTTAATAAAACCCATATGCTTAACATTCCTAAACTCATTTTTAAGTTTAGACATAACCCCAACTCTAGTAGTTCTACCTAAAGATAGACTTATAACTTCAACTTTCTCAAAAAAGGTCTCATAAAGCACAATCAAAGGAATCATCAAAAGCAAAAACATAATCCACAAAACAACAAAATTAAAAGTATCAATAGATCCAGCTAAAAGCGTAACTCCTAAACCGGCAATAATACCACCAACAGTTTCAGAAGCTTCAATCAAAGGAAATGTTCTCTCACTTTCAAGAGGTGTAAACATTTCTTCAATATAGCCATCAAAAATAATTTTAAATTGAACAAGAAATATAGATTCAGCAACAACTAAAAGTAGAAAGAAATATATTAAATCAAATTTAGCCAACAAATAAGCTAGCGATAGAGTAATAATTGCTGCCACAACCGTCCAAATCATCAAAACATTCTTTCTAAAATGATGTAAAAGACTAGAATAAAAAACAGTACCTAAAATTGTAAAAAAAGCATTCATTACAAACAAATATGGCAATGATGCAATACCATATCTCGCCACAAACATAGCTACAATTATAGTCCAGCCAACCACAAAACCTACTCTATACAAAAACCTTATAATCCAAGCAAAACCTACTCTAGACCACTCATTGTCATTTATATTGAAAATCTTATTTATCAACGAAATCTTAGGAAAAGTTCCAAAGGACATTTTGTTTTTGTTTAATAATATATTATAACACAAAAAAGACATTTAATCAACAAACTAAAAACCTCAAACCATAACAAATGATATAAAATAACAACATGCATAAAAAAATATTCAAACCAATTAAAATGGGTGGTGCAACAGCATTACTAGCGGTTACATCACTTATTAGTTACGCAATAGGACTCGGTCGAGATAAAGTAATTGCCTTCAATTTTGGCGCAACAACAGCAACCGACGCTTACAACGCCTCCTTTATAATCCCAGATATGTTATTCAACCTCTTTATTGCAGGTGCATTAGCAGCAGCATTTTTACCGGTTTTCTCAGAACATCTTGTAAAAGACAAGGAAAAGGCCCATCAAATTGCAAACACAATTCTAACAGGGGGTACACTTTTAATTACCATAATTGCAATTTTGGCATTTATTTTTATGGAGCACTTAGTACCATTTATATTTCTTAGCGACGACCCAGAATTACAAAAAAGCATAATAAACATGACACGCCTCATGCTACCATCAGCAATACTTTTTGCCATAAGCAACACGCTTGGGAATATTCTCATGAGCTATAAACATTTTATGGCATATTCTCTATCTCCAATTTTATACAACTTGGGGATAATTTTAGGAGTAATTTTCTTAAATGAAAGCTTCGGTATCTATTCAGCCGCAATTGGAGTTTTGATAGGAGCAATACTACACGCAACTGTTAGGGTAATAGATACCATTTTTACAGGATACAAATATAAACCAGAATTAAAACTAAAAGACCCCGCATTTAAAAAGATTGTTAAATTAATGATACCAAAAACAATTAGCTTAATAGCATGGCAAATAAATCTCTATATATTTACATTTGTAGGATTAAAATTAAGCGAAGGTTCTGTAGCAGCATTTAATTTTGCAAGAAATATTCAAAGCTTTCCAGTTAGCCTATTTGGCATAGCATTTGCCACTGCAGTATTCCCATATTTAACAACAACAATAAGCGAAAATGATAAAGAAAAATACACAGAGCACACACAGAAAACTATCCAAAGAATCTTGTTTTTCACCATCCCGGCTATGGTAGGAATAATGTTACTCTCAAAACCACTAGTTCAACTAATATTGGGGGGAGGGGAGTTTGATGAAAATGCTATCAATCTCACAGCATCCATTTTATTCTTTTTTGCCATCTCAATCCCATTTGAAAGCCTGGTTCACATACTCGCAAGAGCATTTTATGCAAAACAAAACACATTAACACCAATGATCATAAATCTATCTGCAATGACAGTAATATCACTAATCACACTATATGTTGCACCACAATATGGAGCAAAATGGTTTTCAATAGGTTTTTCAATTGGCTTTGCATTCCAGGTTTTTATATTAGCAATCGCACTAAAAAAAGAATTACACAAATTCAAAACATCAATATTTATAACAAGTATAGGAAAAATTTTAGTTTCTAGCTTAATAATGGCGATAGCAATTTTAATGTTGCAAAACTCCTTACATTCAACAAATATAATCACAACTTTAGTTCAAATAACAGCAGGTGCAACTGTATTCTTAATAACAGCAGCAGCATTAAAACTAGAAGAAATATCAAGTGTTCAATATATAATTCAAAGATGCTTAAAAAAATAATCATTATAAGTTTAATTTTAGCAGCCACAATAGGTGGTGCTTTAAACTATAAAAAAACGGAGAAAAAAATAGTAAAGGAGCAAAATCAAATACAAGCACAGGCAGAAAATTTGCTTGAAGTGAATTTTATTTGCCAAGCCCCATTGCAAACACAAGAAAACTGGGAACTACACGAAGAAAGTTGTGAAGAAGCAGCTCTTTTACAGGCATACTTATACGAGAAAAACAAAAGTATGACAAAATCAGAAGCAAACACAGAAGTATTAAAAATGATCAATTGGCAAATAGAAAACAAAGGCAAACACGAAGATTTATATAGCGAAAAAATGATCAATTTTGCAAGAGAGTATTACCAACTAGAAAAAGATGAATTTCAAACTATAAAAAATGCAACAATTGACGATATCAAAAAAATAATTGATCAAGGACATCCTGTCATAGTGCCTGTTTTAGCAAAAGAATTAAAAAATCCTTATTACCCATACCCTGGATATCATATGCTTGTAGCAATAGGGTATACAAAAGACCACATCATAACGAATGATAACGGAACGAGACATGGGGAAAAATTTAGTTACAAAAATGAAATTTTTCAAAAAGCTATGGACGCCTCCACAAAAGAAATTTACTACCTAAAGTTTAAATAACCACATATCTTCACATCAGATCCGATCGTAGAAACAGAAACATCAGACAAAAAAACAGAATCAGAAAGCTTATCAACACCATTACCACCTATAACACTTAAGCCATTACCACCTATAATCTTTGGAGAAACATACCAAAGGACTTTATCAATTAACTCACCATTTCCCAGATTCTCATCAAACAAACTCCCAAAAACACTAGCCCCTCCCTCTACATACACACTTCCAACAGAAAAATCATAGATTTGCTTTAAAATATCCAACCAATTAGCAAATTTCAAAACCCGCCCACCAATTTCCTCATATAAGTACTCTTTCCCATTAATTTCTTTTACAAAATACAAAAAATTACCATCCCTAAAAAAATTTAAGTTAAGATCCAAATCAGCACAACCACCAACAACAATACGCAAAAGATTTTTATCACTAAGCTCACCAAAAGAAGCAAGAGTGGGATTATCATTCCTTACAGTACCAGCACCAACTAAAACGGCATCACAATAACTTCTTTCCAAATGAGCATCATTTCTAGCAGCCTCACCAGTAATATATTTAGACTCGCCAGAAGCTGTAGCGATCTTTCCATCAAGAGTAACAGCAGCCTTCATAACAACATAAGGCAAACCAAGAATAGAATTTTTTACAAACTCTTGATTCAAAGAGCGAATGGATCTAACTAACTCTAAATCTTCACAAACAAAAACCTGCACACCATGACTCCTAAGAAATTCAATTCCACCACCATTTACTTTCATAGATGGATCAATCATTCCAACAAAAACTCTAGCAATACCAGCTTGTATAATAGCCTCCGTACATGGCGGCGTTTTTCCAGTGTGACAACATGGCTCAAGAGTTACATAAAGATCAGACCCCATTAAAGAATTATTAGCAGAATCAAAAGCATTAATTTCTGCATGACGATCGCCAAAAGCCTTATGCCACCCCTCACCAATAATCTCACCATTCCTAACAACTACAGCACCAACACAAGGATTAGTTAAAACACACCCTTTACCAAGTTTAGCAAGCTCTAAAGCCCTAGCCATAAACCTTAGATCCATATTAAATATGGTTTAAAATATGTCCCATCTTATCTTTCTTCGTTTTTAAATATGACAAACTTCTTTCATGAGAATTAACTTCAATTGGCACCCTCTCCACAACATTCAATCCATACCCCTCAAGTCCAACAATTTTTTTCGGGTTGTTAGTCATAAGCCTAATATCCTTTACACCTAAATCAACCAAAATCTGCGCACCAATACCATAATCTCTTAAATCAGGTGCAAATCCCAATTTTTCATTCGCCGTAATAGTGTCCAACCCCTCATCCTGCAAAGCATATGCTTTAACTTTATTTATCAGTCCAATACCTCTACCTTCTTGTCTCATATACAAAATCACGCCAGAACCTTCATTCTCAAGTTTTTTCATAGCCGCCTCAAGCTGCAATCTGCAATCACATTTCAAAGAGCGAAAAACTTCACTTGTAATACATTCACTATGAGCACGCACCAATACAGGTTTAGAAGAGTCGATTTTACCTTTAACAAATGCAATATGTTCAGCATCATCCAAGTCATTTTTATAAACCTTCATAGTAAAGTCTCCGAAATCGGTAGGTAGAACAGTTTCAGCCATAAGCTTAACTAATTTCTCACTCCTTCTTCTGTACTCAATCAGATCAGATATCGTAACAATTTTCAAATTATGCTCCTTTGCAAATGTTAATAACTCATCTCTTCTCATCATTTCACCATCCTCTCTAGCAATCTCACAAATCATTCCAGCAGGGGATAAACCAGCCAATCTAGCAAGATCAACAGCAGCCTCGGTATGACCAGCCCGTCTCAAAACACCACCTTCTTTTGCAATCAAAGGAAAAACATGACCAGGTCTCGCAAAATCAGTAGATACAGAACTATAATTTGCAATTGCTTTTACAGTTTTAGCTCTATCTGTTGCGGAAATACCAGTACTAGTTCCATCAATCAAATCAACGGAAACAGTAAAATTACACTGCTTAGATTCAGCATTACGCTCAACCATTGGAGTAAATTGAAGACGATCAGCAATATCCACATCAACAGGGACACAAATCAACCCCCTTCCATGAACAGCCATAAAATTAACAGCTGCCGGAGTCACTAACTCGGCAGCCATTAAAAGATCTCCTTCATTTTCTCTGTCTTCATCATCAAGCACAACTACCATCCCACCAGTCTTAATAGACTGAATTACATCCTCTATATCATCAAATTTAAGCATAAAACTAGATTGCGAACCTAGAAAAACTTTCAATTACAGCATCAGAAGATGCAAGTAATTGCTCGATAGTTAAATCCGGATTCTTAACAAATGCCTGTTTTAGTAAAGCGCTTTCTTCTCTAAATTTCTTTTCCTTACCAATCATGATTTTTTCAACCATTTCAGCAGGCTTTCCCTCTTGAGCTAATTGTTCAGCCCAAATTGCTTTTTCTCTAGCAACAAGCTCATCAGAAACTTCTTCTGGAGCAATAAAGTGTGGATTAGTAGCAGCAATATGCATAGCAATATCTTTAGCAAGATCAGCATTACCACCTTTAATTCCAACTAAAACTCCAATTTTTCCATTAGAGTGAACATAATCACCAACACTTTCGTTGTTGTAAATTGCCATTTTAGCAATTTGAACATTTTCTCCTAGTCTATATCCAGCATCCTTAATCATATCTAACTCTTTATCATCAACTGAGATTTCACCAGCTAATAATTTATCAGCAACTTCCTCAGCAACAGACATAAAATCATCGCTTAAAGCAACAAAATCAGTTTCACAATTCAATTGCACCATTGCAGATACACCATCCTTAGACTTAATAAACACAACACCAAAAGATGTAACTCTATCCGCTCTATCAGCTGCCTTAGCAGCACCTTTTTTTCTCAAAATATCTACCGCAGCATCATAATCACCATTTGATTCTTCCAAAGCAGCTTTACAAGCCATCATAGAAACACCTGTAGCTTCACGTAATTCTTTAATTTGTTCAATTGAAACAGCCATAATTATTTGTATTTTAAAATATAAATTTACTTAGAAGTTTTTGCAGACTTCTTCTTTAAAGCCTCTTGCACTCTTGAAAGTAAATATTTAAGTGATTTCAAAGCATCATCATTTCCAGGAATTGGAAAATCAACACCAGAAGGGTTTGAATTAGAATCCAAAATAGCTACAACAGGAAGACCAAGTCTTTTAGCCTCCTTAACAGCAATTTGATCTCTAACAACATCAACTACGAATACGCAATCAGGTAGATCAGATAAATTTTGTACACCTCCTAGAGATGCTTCAAGTTTTACAATTGTTTTATCCAAAGAAGATGCTTCCTTTTTAGTATATTTTTTAAATTCACCAGTTTCTTTTTGACCTTTTAAATCAGCCAAGTACTTAACACGAGCCTTAATAGTCTTAAAATTAGTTAAAAGACCAGGAATCCATCTTGAAGAAACGAATGGCATAGAAACACCACCTGCAATATCTTCAATTAGCTTAAGTGTTTGAGGTTTAGTACTAACAAAAAGTACAACCTTCCCTTCAGAAGCCATTTTAGATAAAAACGCCACAGCTTGCTCAAGGTAAGTTGCAGTTTTTTCTAAATTGATAATATGAATCCCATCTTGTTCACCAAAAAGAAATTTTTTCATTCTTGGATTCCATTTTTGAGTTCTGTGTCCAACGTGCACCGCACTATCGAACATCTCCTTAAATTCTGATTTTGACATAATCCTTATGGTTTACGCCTGGCAGTCATTAACTTGTGTCATGCCCACTAGGGGAGGATTCCACAACCTGAAAGACAGACTTGAAATAAATAAATAGCAGGAGTAATTTAATGAAAAACATCCCTTAATGCAAGTAAAAAAGCCAAAAATGGAAGAATTAAATAATTTAAGAAACAAAATTAACAAAATAGATCAAAAATTAATCAAGACACTCAAAGAAAGAGAAGCTTTAGTTAGAGAAATATCAAAAATCAAGAAAGACCAAAATATCCGCATTATTAACAGAAAAAGAGAAAAAGAGGTTATAGAAAAATGTGAGAATTTATATCAAAAAAACATCATGAAAAAGGTAATAAGCGAGTCAGTAAAAATACAAAAAGCATCTTTGACTTAAAAGCTAAAATTTGATATAATATAAACATAAAAAAGAAACAAATGGACGAAAATACAAACAAAAAAACAAAAATAACAATTACACTTCCAACTAGTGCGTATTTCATGTCTGGTATTAGAGATTTTACTTTAAACATGATCAAAAATACTACAAACTTCCCAGAAAAATGGGCCTTTAGATTTCAATCGGTTGTTGATGAGCTTTGTAATAACGCAATTGAACATGGATCAGCGCCAGAAAGCGAAATTAGAATTACATTTATACATGTAAAAGACGACTATCTTGAAATAGAAGTAGAAGATACAGGAACCGGTAAGGATAAAATTAAAGCAGAGGAACTAACAAAAATTATTGAATCAAGAAAAGCCCCTGGCTATGCATTTACAGGAATTAGAGGAAGAGGACTTGTAAAAATAGTAAGCGAATGGACAGATGAATTAAAAATTGAAGACAGGCCAGAAGGGGGACTCAGACTTACTATTAAAAAATATTTAAAAAATGCAAGACAAGGTGAAGGTCTTGAGCTTGAACAAAAACAAAACTCACTAACAATTAACAATTTACAATAATGACAGAGGCAACAATTACAATTGAAGACAAAGGTGGACTAAAAATTGCACACATAGGTGGTCAATTAGACGAAAGCAATGTAGACACAAAAATCCAAGATATATACAAAGCCCTTGAATCATCACAACCAGGGGTAAAAATGATTTTTGACCTTGAAAATTTAGAATACATGAATAGTAAATCTATAGGGTATTTAACAGATTTATACGGCAAAGTTACAGAAAAGGGAGGTAAAGTAGCCATATCTAATGCAAAACCTAATATAGCTGATATTCTTCAAGTAGTTGGCCTAACTCAATTAATAAATACATACGAAACCGTGCAAGAAGCAGAATTAGCGATGAACGGAAGTCAGCAAACTGCACAACCAGAAGCAGCTTCAGCGCCAACAGCTACGCCTGCACCTACAGCAGCATCGATGCCTCAAGCAGTAGAACAGCCTATTCAAACAATGCCAGAGGCGCCAGTACAGGCTCCTGCATCACAAGCCCCTGCTGCATCACCACAAGTGGCAACACCAGCACCAGCAGAAATGCCAACCATGCCAATTCAAGCAGCCAACGAAGCTCCACAAGTAACTCCATCAGTTGCAAGTTCAGAAACTGTGCAAGCTCCAATGCCAACAGTTGAAGCTACCCCAGCTCAAGCACCAACACCCGTTTCAACACCGATGCCTACAGCGGAACCAGTACCCCAAACAGTAGAGCAACCTAGCCCAACAATGCCACAAGAGCCAATGCAAGCTCCTGCACCAACACCAACAGAATCTACAGAAGAGTCTAGTTACAAATTTGAATAGTAATGATAGACAATCCAATATTTTTAATAGGAATATCAGCAATATTTGCCTTTGTGCCTGTTATAATATGGTTAACCTTTTTATTCAAAAAAGCTGAAAAGAGTAAGAAAACTATAGCTTTGGTTTTTCTTTTAGGATGTTTAACAGCACCAGCGCTATTGGGTTTACAGTACGCTTGGGATTTAGTACCAAGATTTAATCTTGCAGCTTTTATAGAAAATAACATCACAGAACAAAGCAAGATGTATATAGCGATGTTTGTGCTCTTTGGTGCAATGGAAGAAATTATAAAAATGATAGTTATTTCCAGTATTGATAAAAGAACAGTCCTAATAAACACAATTAATGACTCAATTCGATACAGTTTCGTGTCGGCACTAGGATTCTCTTTTACAGAAAATATCTATTATATGTATGAATTCTGGAACAGTATTAGTACTGGAGCACTTATAGGAATGTTTATATTCAGATCAAGCTTTACAGCAGCAGCGCATATGATTTTTTCAGGCATATTTGGTTACTACTATGGTGTTGGCAAGTTTTCATTCCAAATTACACGACAACAAAAGCTTGTGGGAGAAAAGAATAAAATTACCCATTTAATTAGCAAAATATTCAAACTTTCAACGAGCCAAGCTCATCAGCAAAAATTGATATTTAAAGGCTTATTGATAGCAATAGGAATGCACGCAACATATAATTATCTATTACAATACAACAAAACATTACCCGTAATGATATTTGTAATATTAGGATTTCTATTCCTTCAATTCCTTTTAAAAAGAAAAAGTGGACATTTAGTTCTTGAAACAGACATTACAGCAAAAAGAAAATCCACAATGGCTCCAAGAGATGAAGAAGTAGTAACAGAATTAATAAGTATGTGGTTTAAAGAAAAAAAATATGTAGATGTTATTCATATATGCGAAAGACTTTTAGAAAGAGATCCCGACAATACGGTAGTTCAAATATTTAAGGCAAAAGCAATGGATCAAATGGAAAATACAAATATCTATAAAAAAATACTTGGAAGCATATTGCCATCCAAAACAGTACAAGATGAAAGCTTAATAAGAAAGCACCTTGAAGAAAAAGAGATGTTTAATAAAGTTCAAACAATGATTAAGGAACAGCTTGAAAAAGAGGGTAAAAAATATCAAGAATACAAAGAAGAAGCACAGCAAAGTAATGAATCACAAGAAAAAACAAATACTCCAAGTGATACTTTTCAAGTAGAAGAATAAGTATGCTAAAATAATTGCATGACTCTCAAAAATGCAAAAATAGCACTAGTCTTTGATTGGACAACAACTAGAGGAGGCGCAGAAAAAGTAAATCTTACATTACATAAGATGTTTCCAAATGCCCCAATTTTTACATCAATTTATAACGAAAAGAACTTACCGGAATTTAAAGAGGCAGCAATCAAAACATCCTTTATACAGAAACTTCCTTTCGCAAAAACAAAACACCAAATGTATTTAAATCTTATGCCATATGCATATGAATCTTTTGATTTAAGCAGCTACGATATAGTAATCTCTAGCTCTCACAGTTGTGCAAAGGGCATCATTACAAAGCCAGAAACAATGCACATATGCTATTGTCATACACCAATGAGGTACGCATGGGATAACTGGCATACATACATTTCAGACTACAAAATAAATCCATTAATTAAGTACATTGGGAAAAGAAAAATGCACAAATTAAGAATGTGGGACAAAATATCAGCAGAGAGAGTTGATCACTTTATTGCAAACTCAAGTACCACGAAAAAGCGCATAGAAAAATACTACAGAAAAAATTCCGAAATCATCTTTCCGCCAATCGAAACCAAAAACTTCACAATTGCAGAAGAAACAAAAGGATATTTTCTTGCAGTTGGAAGATTAACTCCATATAAAAAATTTGATCTAATAATAGAAACATTTAACCAAATAGGACTTCCCCTAAAAATAGTTGGAAGCGGAATATCTGAGCAAGACCTTAGAAAGCAAGCTAACTCTAATATAGAATTTTTAGGACAAGTTAATGAGAAAACATTGCGAAAACTTTACAGTGAAGCAGAAGCTCTAATATTTCCACAAATAGAAGACTTTGGCATAACAGCGCTAGAAAGCCTGGCATCAGGAAGGCCAGTAATAGCATTAAACGAAGGAGGAGCAAAAGATTCATTAACAAATGAAAATGCAGTATTCTTTGAAAAACAAACTCCAACTCACCTAAAAGAGGCCATAGAAAAATTTCAAAAAACTAAAAATCAATACAAACCAGAAAACCTCAAAAAATATTCAGAAAAATTTGAAGAAGAAGAATTTAAAAAAAATCTAGAAGAATTTATACAAACCAAATGGCAACAGTGGCAAACTAAAGAGTAACTAAAGCCATAAAAACATTTACAATTCCCCAAGCCGACAAAGTTAAAACAATACCTATTACTCCATTCTTAAGAGCATTTTTCCCCTTGTCTTTATCATCAGATATTCCAGCAAAAAGATACAAATAACCTCCGTAAACTAGAGAACCAACAGTTATCAGACCAGACAGCGCAATTACAAATTCCAAAATATAGCGCACATAAAAAGGCACCATCCAAAGTTTTATATTTCCAGTTCTAATACCACAAGCTAAAACGTCACTACTAGTAACATTTTGAGGACCATTTGGTACATTAATGAGAGGGGTTCTTTTTGCAACAGTTTGCTTTGCAATCTCACGGTTAGTAGATACATAAAACATTAGCACATCACAATCTTCAACAGTTTCAATTGTAGTTTGAGGCAAAATAGTACCCCTTTGAGAATCTAAATTTATAGCCTGCTCAGTTGGAGTTAGCTCGGCTTCAGCGGCAAAAACTACAGATACAAAGCTAGAACAAATCACAAAAGCAATAACTACTGAAACTATTTTTTTAAACACAGTGATGAATGTAATGAGGTACAAATTACAAAAGCTATTATAACACATAACCTTGCTCTTTTCAAAGCATCATATATAATCCTTACACATTTAACAAAATAAAAATGGACCCCGCGCCAATAGTCGCAATAGTTGGACGTCCCAATGTTGGAAAATCAACACTCTTCAATCGCTTGATTGGCAAAAAAATGGCCATAATAGCAGAAGAAGCCGGAACAACAAGAGACAGAGTTATGCAAAAAATGGATTGTCATGGCTATTTTATTAATTTAGTTGATACGGGTGGTTTAGAATACGGCAAAAAAGAAAACATTGAAGAAGACATACAAAGTCAATCACATGTAGCAATAGACGGTGCAGATGTAATTTTATTCATTGTTGATGTAAGTGCAGAACTCACATCAAACGATTTTGCAGCTGCAGAAATATTACGTAAATCAAAAAAAGATATCATACTTGTGGCCAGCAAATGCGATAATCAAGGTTTTGAAGATAGAATATACAATATATATGAATTAGGTTTTGGGGAACCTGTAAAAATATCAGCGATACATAAGCTAGGAATAGAAAGCCTAACACATACAATAGAAGACCACTTAAAAAAACAGGGATTTAAAAAGGGGGAACAGATTAAAATAGAAGATCAAACTAACATATGCATTTTAGGTAAACCTAATGCTGGAAAATCATCTTTAGTTAATTCTTTACTGGGCTCAGAAAAAGTAATTGTATCTGATGTACCAGGAACAACAAGAGACAGTACGGATACAGAAGTGGTTTATAAAGAAAAAACATATAACTTAATAGACACAGCCGGACTAAGAAAAAGAGGAAAGATAGAAAGAGGTATAGAAAAATTCAGTGCATTAAGATGTCTCATGGCCATTGAAAGATCAGATATAGTTATTCTCCTAATAGACGGAAGTAAAGGTTTAACAAGCCAAGATGCACACATCGTAAGTTACGCGCTTGAGCACAATAAAGGTTTAATAATTGGTGTAAACAAAATAGATCTTTTTGAAGAAGGTGAAGAGACAAGAGATAGTATTACCCACAGATTACAAAGAAAATTCAGCTTCATACCATGGGCACCAGTAATATTTTTATCAGCAAAAAACAAAAAAAATATATACAACATATTTGAACTCGCAGACAAAATAATGGCTGAAAGAAGAAAAAGAATTCCAACACCGGAGTTCAACAGCTTCTTACAAAAAATCACATTCAAGCACGTACCAGCAAGTGCAAGGCAAAAAAAGCCAAAATTCAAATATGGTAGCCAAGTAGAAATAGAACCACCAACATTTCTATTCTTTTTCAAATTCGCCAACAATCTTCACTTCTCATACCCAAGATATCTAGAAAACGAAATAAGAAAAGAGTACGGGTTCCAAGGAACAGCAATACAATTAAAGTTCAAAAATCAAACTAGCGAAAACGAGCAATCTCTAAAAACTTCTCAGTAGTAATGTTTTTATCCTCAAACCTATCAAACCACGCCCGTCTATAAATTCTTCGACGGTCAACATTATGAAATTTTAAAATATTTCTAGAAACTATAAGTCCAGATTGATCTTCCAAGTTAGACATCTTCAAAGCAGCTCTTTTTAACTGCCATTTAGAAAGTAAATTTTCAATAAAATCCCCAAATTTACCATCAAAAACAAAAGTTAAAATATTTCGTAAAACGCTTTTATTTCTTAAATTACCACAACTTTCCATAACAATAGGGGTAGAAAAATAAGAACGAATCCAAGTATTAGCAGCAACAAAGTCTTTAAAAACACCATCATTAAAAACTGGCATAATTTTCTTAACCCAAAAAGCCAAATAAACATCATCACTTAAAGCAAGATCAGCAAACGACAACCTAGAATCATCAACAAAAAAAGATAAACAAAATCTGCTACTAATCTTATCTCCATGCCTTCTTACCCCAAGAAGGTGAAAAACAAAAGTCACAAGAGTTCGTACAAAAAAAAGCCTTCCTTTCTTAGCAATAATAAATAAATCTATATCACTTTTTTCATCAACAATCCCAAAAGATAAATTATTACAAACACCAACAAACTTTAAAAAAGGAATAAAATTCAAAAAAGAAACATATCTATCAACCCGCCTCCACAACTTTATTTCTACTTCATTCATAAATTAAGTATACTAAACACATGATAGAAACAAAAGAATTAGAAAACATATTGGGAAAAAGCCCAAATTCGCCAGGTATTTACAAAATGCTAGATGAAAAAGGTGAAATAATTTACATAGGAAAAGCAAAAGATCTAAAAAAGCGTGTTAAACAATACTTTCAAAAAGACTATTTTCATTCAAGCAGGACAAAAATATTACTTGAAAAAGTTAAAGACATAGAATTAATAGCAGTAGATAGTGAATTAGAAGCAACAATACTAGAATCAAACCTCATTAAAGAACTTCAGCCCAAATACAATGTCATCATGAAAGATGACAAATCATACGTTTACATAAAAATAACAAAAGAAGATTTTCCAAGAGTACAAATAGTAAGAGAAATACTAAAAGATAATGCAAAATACATAGGGCCAAAAACAGCTGCACACAAAGTAAAAGAAACCTTTAAACTTTTAAAAAAGATCTTCCCATTTAGGCATTGCGGGCTTGGAATAGAAATGATTCAAGAAAACATAGGTAAAGAACACACAGTAAAAATAACTAACAAAGTTATTAAATATCCATGCCTAGATTATTATATAAAACGCTGCATCGCCCCCTGCATAGGAAAATGCAAAATTAATGAATACCAAGATATTATTAAAAATGTTGAAAATTTTTTAGAAGGCAAAGCAGACCAAGTTATTGAAAATATAAAAATTCAAATGCAAACCTATGCTCAAAATAGAGAGTTTGAAAAAGCCGCAAAGTTAAGAGACAAATTGCTAAAAATCCAAGACATACTCGAAAAACAAAAAGTTCAAGACGGAAACACAACAAGCAAAGATGTAATAAATTACCTTGTGCATCAAAACAAAGCCTACTTCAATCTATTTCAAATCAGATCTGGGAAACTAATAGGACAAGAAAATTTTATTTTAAGTGCCGAAGCAACAGAAGATGAAAGTCAAGAAACAGAAATCCTAGAAGCATTTATAGAGCAGTACTATGCAATTGCAACAGATATACCAAAAGAAATCCACATACCACACAAAATCCACAAAGATAAAATTGAAGGAGCAAAAATAATTATCCCAAAAATAGGAGACAAAAATAAACTACTCGAAATGAGCCTCAAAAATGCAAGAATTTATGCAGATAAATCTGCTCCAAGATGGAACAAGGAAAATGACCTCACAATCAAAGCCACGGAAAAACTTCAAGAAATACTGAAGATAGAAAAACCGCTTAAGAGAATTGAATGCTACGACATCTCACATCTAAGTGGCACAGACACAGTAGCATCAATGGTTGTTTTCGAAAACGGAGCGCCAAAAAACAACATGTACAGAAAATTCAAAATCAAAACAGTACAAGAAAAGCCCGACGATTTTAAATCCATGGAAGAGGTGCTCACAAGAAGACTAACTAAAATTGCTCAAGAAATACAACAAAAAGAGTACAAATTCAAAAAAGCCCCTCTAAAAAAACAAAACGAACTGAATAGTGAAAAAGATCCCAAGAAGATTTTTTTCACACTAGAAAAAAACAAAATAATTAAAGGATATATTTCAATATCAGAGCATGATAAAAAAATCGCAGAAATAAAAGATCTATGGGTTGAAGAAAAAGAAAGGGGCAAAAAACTTGGATACAATTTGATAAAAAATATAATTCAAAAATCAAGCAGTAAACGTTTTTATATTGGATGTGAGCCAAAAATGAGAGAATATTATATGATAGCTGGATTTGAAGATATAAAAAAAGTCCCAGAAGAAATTAACCAGCAGAAAAATCTAATCTATCTTGTATATGACAAAATTAAACATAAAAAGGACGAATCATTTTCAAAAATACCTGATCTAATAGTAATTGATGGAGGCAAAGGTCAACTCAGTAGCGCCTCGAATGTTTTAAAAAAACTAGAACTCAATATTCCACATATTTCATTAGCGAAAAGATTAGAAGAAATTTTTGTACCAAAAAACTCCAAACCTATAATACTAGAACGCAATAATGAGGCCTTAAAACTTTTACAAAGAGCCCGAGATGAAGCCCACAGATTTGCAATTTCCTTTAATAGAGATTTGCGCTCAAAAAGAATTAAAAAAACTTAATTTCAGACTCTTCAATTAACTTATCCTCCCATAGCTTCAAATCTAAATTTTCTTCAAAAGATGCAGTATCAAATAAATTAGCCTTTAATTCAGGCTTACGAGATGTAAACATTGTACATGTATCAGAAGAAGGCAGTTTTGAAATGTCATAAGTACCAATCTTTTCAGCCAAATTCACAATATCCTCCTTATCATAAGCAACAAGTGGTCTATAAACAGGAATATTTGAAGCCTCATCCACAACAAACATATTTTCAGCAGTTTGAGAAGCAACTTGGCCAAAACTTTCTCCAGTTATCAAACCCTTGGCAGACTCCTTTTTAGCAATTGCATCAGCAACTCTAAACATCATCCTTCTATATAAAATAGTTCTAATACTTCCTGGAATTTCCAAACAACGACCAACCTCATTTTGAAATTCACCAAAAGGCACGAAGTAAAGTTTAGAATCATCCTGATATTGAGCAAGAATATTTACTAAATCCTCCACTTGAGTCATCTCACTATCATCAGAAAATGGAAAACTATGGAAATGTACAAAAATCACTCTAGCTCCTCTTCTCATCATTAACCAAGATGCCACAGGGGAATCAATACCCGAAGAGATCAAAGAGACAAGCCTGCCTTGCGAACACGCAGAAAGCCCCCCAAGTCCTTTATAAGTTTTGTAATAAAAAAAAGATTTGTTATTAAAAAATTCAACCCCTATTGTAAGATCAGGATCTTTCATTTTAACAGGAATAGAAAAATCATTTTTCAACAGGTAAGCACCAAGATATCTCTCAGCCTCAACAGACTTATATGGCAGCTGCATAGACCTTTTACAACTAACCCTAAACGAGGAAGGCAAAACATCAAAAGTTGGCATATATTTCAAAATACCCTCACCCAAATCATCTAAATCCAAAGATCCTTCATAAACAAATCTAAAAGTTTTGATACCAAAAATTTTCTCTAAAACCTCAACATATTCAGATTCAACATATCTATCAGGCAGCGGAACAAAAATTCTTTTTAAAGTATGTTTCACAACAAAAGTAGCAGAAAAACGCTTTTCAAGTTTATACTTAACCTGCTTTCGCATTTTTTCGACAAAATAATCCAAGTTAGCTCTTTTAAGCCCAATTTCACCGTAATGTATTATTATAAACCTTTTCATTTAACAAAGAAATACCACACATCATTAAACTGAAAAACTCTCAATGAAACTAACAATTTATCACCATAAAGTAAGTCTACATCAGAAAATTGACCCACCTCATCAATTGAAAATAGCATCTCCCTTTCCTCCTGCCCAATATTATCATAACCCTTATAATCAACCGTAACATCAGCATCATTAGAGACACCAGCTGCAGGTAAAACTGTAAGTAAATTATCAACCATAGAAACTTGATCCTCAGAATATGTCATACGCATTTCCTCAACTTTTAAAGGATCAAAATCAATTCCTTTAAATTTATATATGGCCAAAACAAAATCAAAAGGCATAGAACTTTGAAGCAAAACATCCTTATCACCATTAACAATAGATTGAACAATTTCCTTTGAAAACTCCACACCAGTCATTCCAGAAAAATCCCTCTTTTTAACAGATCCACCAAAGCTACAAGCAGATAAAAAGATAGCTGCTAGAACACAAATTACAATAAAGTTTTTAAATTTCATATAAAAAAGTTAAAATCAAACAGATAATAGCAACACAATGAAACCAAATCTACCCTTAATAATGGGAATACTCAATATAACACCAGACTCTTTTAGTGATGGGGGACTTTATAATTCAATCAAATCAGCAAAAAAAAGAGCGAAAGAAATGGAAAAGGAAGGAGTAGATATAATAGACATAGGAGCAGAATCAACCGGACCCGGATCAAAAAAAGTCAAAGAAGATGAAGAGTTAAAACGCATTATCCCAATCCTAAAAGAAATCAGAAAAAGCACAAAATTGCCAATTTCAATAGATACCTACAAGGCAAAAGTAGCAGAAGAATGCCTTAAAGAAGGAGCAAACATCATCAACGACATCTCCGCCCTCAGAGGAGATAAAAGAATGGCAAAGGTAGTTTCAAAGTACAAGTGTCCAATAATTATTATGTATTCAAAAGATAAAACACCTCACGCAACAATCAAGAACAAAAGCTATAAAAACCTTCCAAAAACCATTAACGATTTTCTAAGACAACGCATCCAATATGCAGAGAAAAACGGGATAAAAAGAAAAAACATAATAATAGACCCAGGAATGGGGAATTACATAAGCTCAAACCCAAAATACAGTTATGAAATATTAGCCAAGTTATCTGAATTTAAGATTCACAAAATGCCAATAATGTTAGGACTATCAAGAAAATCATTTTTAGGGTCTGAAATTAAGGATAGAGACGAAAAAGCACTACCACTTACAACTATTGCATATTTAAATGGAGCAAGTATAATCAGAACTCATGACATCAAAGGTGTCAAGAAACTACTAAAATCACTAAATTAAAAACATGCCAACTATGCAACTAAGCTGCGCCTTCAGATTCGCAGCATCACACTTCCTCACAAAATATCACGGAAAATGTGAAAACCTACACGGACACAACTACAAAATCATCATCACAATCGAAGGTCCAGTAAAAGAAGATGGTATGGTTTTAGACTTCAAAATTGTTAAGGAGGTAGTGAAGGAAAAAGTAATAAACATACTAGATCATACACACCTTAACGATACAATCGAAAACCCATCAGCAGAAAACCTTTCAGTATGGATATGGGAAAAACTCAAAAATGATCTACCCCTAAAAAAGGTTGGAGTTTATGAAACAGAAGATTATTACTGTGAATATGAAGGATAAATTTCAAGTATATATTGCCTTAGGTAGCAATCTCGAAGACAGAGAATTAAAGCTAAAAACAGCATTAGAAGAAATTGCAGAAGTATCTCAGATCAAGAAAAGATCAAACATAATTGAAACAGAACCAGTTGGCTACACTAACCAAGGAAAGTTCCTAAACATGGCAATAGAAGTGGAAACAACACTTTCACCAATGGAACTACTAATAAAACTACAAGAAATTGAACACAAACTAGGTAGAGTAAGAGATATAAAATACGGACCAAGAACTATAGATTTAGATATAATTTTCTACGAGGATAAAATTATAAATCAACCACACCTACAAATACCTCACCCTGAAATGCACAAAAGAGACTTTGTTTTAACACCATTAAACGAGTTAGCACCAGAAAAAATACACCCAAAAATCAAAAAATCCATTAATACTCTCAAAAATGAACTTAGCAAAAATTGAAGAATTAGCACGTCAATTAATCATTGAAATAGGAGAAGACCCAAAGCGTGAAGGATTAAAAGATACTCCAAAAAGAGTTGCTAAATCTTTTGAAAGAATTTTCGGTGGATATTTAAAAGATCCAAAAGAAATACTTACTACCTTTGATGGAGAAAACTACGATGAAATGATCATCTGTAAAAATATAGATTTCTATTCTACCTGTGAACACCATATGCAACCGTTTTTTGGGCAAGCATGGATTGGATACATACCAAATAAAAAGATTGTCGGTATTTCAAAACTACCACGCATACTAGATATATTTTCAAGAAGACTTCAAAACCAAGAAAGAATCACAACACAAGTCGCAGACACACTACAAGAGCTTCTAAGCCCAATAGGAGTAGGAGTTGTACTCGAAGCCGAACACCTATGTATGAAATGCCGCGGAGTAGAAAAACAAAACACATTAATGACAACCTCAGCCTTTCGTGGGACATTTAAGAAAAAGGCTAAAACTCGCTATGAGTTCCTAAAGCTAATAAAATGATCTTAATAATAGACAATTATGATTCCTTCACATACAACCTCTATCAACAAGTGGAAAGCTTAGGAAAAAAGACAAAAGTCTACAAAAATGATCAAATCACAATCAACAAAATAAAAAGACTCAAACCAGAGAAAATAATCATATCACCAGGACCAAAAAGGCCAGAAGATGGAGGAATTTCAATTGAGGTTATTAAAAAATTCTACAAAACAATTCCAATACTCGGCGTATGCCTAGGACACGAGGCGATTGGTTTAATATTTGGATCAAAAGTAATACATGCAAAAAAAATAATGCACGGCAAAACATCTGATGTTTATCACACTAGAAAAGGTATTTTTAGAAAAGTCAGCACACCTCTCAAAGCAGCAAGGTATCACTCTTTAATACTCAACGCTGTTCCAGAAGAATTTACACTTGAAGCATGGACAAAAGACGAAGAAATAATGGCAATCAAACATCAAATTTACCCACTATATGGGATACAATTTCATCCAGAATCATTCATGACATCGCAAGGGAATACCATAATGCATAATTTTCTTTATGAAATTTAACAAAAAACATAAAGACATATTTATACGCCTAGAAAAAACTGAAAAAAAAGTTTGCTTCTTAGCTGGAACTAAAAAAATTTTAGCATTTAACCCAAACGCAGAATACAAATACAAAATTTCTCAAAAAAATAATCAATTTGAAAAATTTGCAAATGAGCAATTAAAAAAAGGAAGAATATTAATAGGCTTTATCTCTTATGACCTCGGATACGAAGTACATAACATTAAACCAACAGCCAAAAACGATCTAAAACTCCCAGACATTAACTTCTATGCATATGAGGACTGGATAGAGGACGATAAGATTATTTGCAAAAAGGGCAAATATATTCAAAAAATAGAAGAAATTCTCAAAAGACCAATAAAAAACATCAACGAAGAAAAATCTAAAAATTTTGAACCAGAAACCAAAAGACAAAATTACAACAAGTCATACAAAAAAATTAAAGACTACATTAAAGAAGGAGACATCTACCAAATAAATTTAACCCATAGATTAAAAGCAAAAACTAAAAGAGACGGTAAAGAATTATTTACAAAAATTATTGAAACTCAAAATGTAGATCACCTTGCATACATCGAAGGTGATGGATTCGAAATACTCAGTGCATCACCAGAACAATTTATACAAATTAAAAAAAGAAATATAACAACAACTCCAATTAAAGGTACAAGACCCCGTGGAAAAACAGAAAAAGAAGACAAAAAATTAAGGGAAGAGCTAGAAAATAGCGAAAAAGAAAAAGCAGAGTTAAACATGATAACGGATCTTCTTAGAAACGACATAGGAAAGTGCTGCAAAGCCGGAACAGTTAGAGTTACAAAAAATAGAATAATCAAGGAATATCCAGCGGTTTGGCACAGTTACTCAGAAATTGTTGGGGAATTATCAGCAAAATACACAAATATTCAAACACTAATTTCAATGCTACCAGGCGGATCAATAACAGGATGCCCGAAAAAACGAGCAATAGAAATTATTGATGAGCTAGAAACAACAAGAAGATCGGTTTACACAGGAAACATCGGATACATAAAACCAAATCACGACCTAGAATTTAGCATAGCAATCAGAACAATTATCAAAAAGAAAGAAGATCTATACTTACAGGTAGGTGGAGGAATAGTATTAGACTCTAGCGAAAAATCAGAATTTAAGGAGACACTAGATAAAGCAGCATCATTTATGAAACTACTATGATCGCTATCTTAAACAATAAAGAAGTTAAAGAACAAAAAGCAAAAAATTTTTTAAAAAAGGCAGCTGAGCAAAATGGTCTTTATGAAACTCTAAAGACTATAAACAAAAAAGCACCGACACTAAAACTCCACTTAAAAAGGTTACTAAACTCAGCAAAAGCCATAAATATAAAAATATCATACAAGGAAGAAGAGCTAGAAAAAATGGTAAGCAAGATTATAGAAAAATCCAAATACAAAAGCCAAAGAATAAGAATCACAGTAATAGAAAATCACATCCTAATAACTTCAACGAGATTTCAAAATAAACAAAACATTACAGAGGGAGTTAGCTGTATTTCTCACATTGCGATGAGAGAAAATCCAAAAATTAAATCAACAAAAATACAAATATCGAAAAACGCCAACAGAAAAGCAAAAAAACAAAAAAGTTTCGACGCAATACTTTTAGACAAAAATCAAATTGTTTACGAATGCGCATATGCCAACCTCTTTTGGTTTGAAAAAGACACACTATGTACAAGAAAATCAAAAGTGCTACCTGGTATAACTAGAGAAATCATTCTAAAAAAATCCAAATTTCCAATCAAATTCAACGAATGCACAATTGAAGAACTATACAAAAAAGATGAAGTTTTCCTATCTTCAAGCCTCAGAGACATCACCCCAATCACAAAAATAGATAACCACAAAATAGGCGACGGTAAACCTGGAAAGAAAACTACCCAACTTTATTACGAGATTTTTTCACATAGCTAAAAATAGCGTACACAAAAACTGTAGCAAAAATCACCCCAAGCAAAAGCCCATAAAAATTAACAATCAAAAAATCTTTATACATTCCAATTAAGTATCCCTTAAATCCAAGGAAAATAGTCCAAATACCAGCACCCAAAAGTGTGTATAAAATAAATGGAACAATAGGCATTTGTACAAAACCCGCCGGTAAAGAAATTAATTGACGCACCCCAGGTATAAGTCTTCCAACAAATGTTGACAATCTCCCATTTCTAATAAAAAACTGCTCAGCCCTGTGTAATTTTGCCTCACTTAAGAGCAAATATTTTGCAAATCTCTTATTAACCAATCTATAAACCAAAGGTTTTCCCAAAAACAAAGCCAAATAATAATTAATCAAAGCTCCAGCTAAACTACCAGCCAAAGCCGACCCTAAAACAAAATAAATATTCATCTCTCCCTGTTGAGCCAAATAAGCAGCAGGTGGAACAACTAATTCAGAAGGGAATGGTATAAAAGAACTCTCAACAGTCATTAAAAAAAACACCCCCCAATAACCAGTATCACGCGTAAACTCCAAAAGTAAATTAATCAAAGATTCCATAAAGTAAAATTTGGTGCCCAGGGCGGGAATCGAACCCGCACTCCATTGCTAGAACTAGATTTTGAGTCTAGCGCGTCTACCAATTCCGCCACCTGGGCATATAACAGCATAAAATTTACCAAAACTTATAACGATTGACAATCACTAATAAATAATTGACAATAAAAAACTGTAAACCACTAAATAAACACAATGTTTCTAGATGAACACAAAATTAAGGTAGAAGCCGGAAAAGGAGGAGATGGCTGCGTAAGTTTTCGCCGTGAAAAATTCATAGCAAAAGGTGGGCCAAACGGAGGAGACGGAGGAAACGGTGGTGATGTCATAATTAGAGTAGACAAAAATCTAAATACATTAAATCACCTAGCACACAAAAAACTCTTTAAAGGAAATAATGGAGAGCCAGGAAAAGGAAAAGATATGCATGGTAGAAATGGGGAGCCATTTATCATAAGTGTACCACCTGGAACAATGATTTTTAACGAAGATAAAAGCCAATTACTCGCAGACCTAGGAGCAGACCAAGAAGAAATTAGTATAGCAAAAGGCGGAATTGGTGGAATGGGTAATGCAAGATTTGTAAGTTCCACAAACCAAGTACCAAGACTTGCAGAAATTGGAGAACCCGGAGAATCCAAAGAGATAGTAATGGAACTTAAACTTATCGCTGAAGTCGGAATAATAGGACTACCATCAGCTGGAAAATCCACATTAATCTCAGTTATAAGCAATGCAAAGCCAAAAATTGCAGCTTACCACTTCACAACTCTAGCTCCAAACCTTGGCGTAGTTAAACATAGAAATCAAACAACAGTAGTAGCGGATATTCCAGGACTAATTGAAGGAGCAAGTGAAGGAAGAGGACTAGGGCACCAATTCCTAAAACACGTAAGCAGAACAAGACTTCTAATACACGTAATAGACGGATCACTACCAAACCCTGGAGAAAACTACACAACAATTCGCAAGGAACTAGAAAAGTTTGATAAAAAACTAGCAAAAACTGAGGAAATCCTAGTAATAAACAAAACAGACATCATTCCAGCAGATGAACTTAAGAAAATTGAAAAAGAACTCAAAAAAGTGAGCAAAAAGAAAGAAATATTTAAAATATCAGCTGCAGCCCACCAAGGACTAGAACCATTACAAGACATCATGTTTGCAAAACTAGCAGAAATCGAAAAAGTAGATATAGAAATTGAAAAACCTAAAGACCTTCCAATATTAACACCGCATCTAGACACAGAAAGATACCACATTAAAAAAATCGAAACTGAAGGAGAACACCAAATCTTTCACATAACAGGTAAACGCATCGAGCAAGTAGCAATAATGACAGATATCAAAAACCCACAAGGACTAGAGCGCATGTATCACTTTATAGCCAAAATGGGCATTCAAAAATCAATTGAGAGGAAAGGAGCAACTTTTGGTGATATAATAATGATAGGCGAAAAAAGAATTCCTTACAGAAAATAATGAAAGCAATCATTGGTCTCGGTAACGTTGGAGAAAAATACACAAACACAAGACACAATGTGGGGTTTTTACTCTTAGACAAACTGGCTAAAAACATAGAAAAGCAAACCTCAGAGAATTTAGAGTGGAAAAATGAAACGAAATTCAAAGCACACACTATTAAATCAAAAATCAACGCACACGAAATACTATTAGTAAAACCTACAACTTTTATGAACCTTTCAGGCGAATCAGTAAGGTCAATAATAAATTTTTTCAAACTTACGCCAAAAGACATAATAGTTATATACGATGATGTTGATTTACCACTAGGAACAACAAGATTTCGCGAAAAAGGCTCAGCCGGAACACATAATGGCATGAAATCAATCATAGAACAGCTAGGAACCGAAGAATTTCCAAGAATTCGCATAGGAATAGAAAGTAGAGGGGAGTTTGCACCAAAGTCACAAGACCTACATAGCTTTGTTTTAAGCGATTTTTTGAGCACAGAGGAGAAGATCCTAGATGATTCTCTTAACGCAGGAATTACAAAAATAGAAGAACTTCTAAAAATAGCTTGACCAAAGCAACATTTTTCACTAAATTACATAGGCTTTTTAACGCAAAAAAAACATGTTCGCAATAATTGAAACAGGAGGAAAACAATATAAAGTAGAAAAAGGTACAACATTTCACGTTGAAAAATTAGATGTGAAAGAAGGAAGTACAGTAAAACTAGACAAAGTACTACTAGTAAGTGACGGTGAAAAAACAGACATCGGTACACCTATTGTTGCTGGTGCTGAAGTTACAGCAAAAGCTGTAGAACACGGTCGTGGTGATAAAATCGTTGTTTTCAAAATGAAAGCAAAAAAGAGATACCAAAAAACACAAGGTCACAGACAAGACTATACATTGCTAGAAGTTACAGAGATTAAACAATCTGGAAGCAAAGCAACAAAAGCTACAAAAGAAGAAGCAACAGAAGAAAAGAAACCAGCAGTAAAAAAGACAACAAAAAAGAAAGAAGATTAAAAAGACCTCAATTCATTAAGAATTAAATCTAAATCCTCCGGTAAGGGGGATTTTATTTTTATCTCTTTTCCATCCAAATCAACAAACTCTAATTCGGCAGCATGTAAAAACTGTCTTTTTAAACCATATTCACCTTCAAACTTCCTATTAAAACTCGACATACCATACACATTATCTCCAACCACAGGGCAACCAACAGCTGCCATATGCACGCGAATTTGGTGAGTTCTTCCAGTTTCCAGGCTAATATCTAATAAAGACAAATCCACACCCTTTCCCAACCTAAATTCTTCCAACACTTGATATTTAGTGATAGCGATTTTTCCATTTGTCATAACAGCCATACGTTTCCTAGAAACACCATCACGAGCTATAGGCGAATCGATCACCCCTTCTTTAAAATCCAAAATACCCCTAACAAGAGTTAAATATTTCTTTACAATTCTCCTTTCTTTAAAAAGCTCAATAAAATAGTCATATGCTTTTTTGTTTTTTGCAATTACCATTAAGCCAGAAGTCTCTTTATCTAAACGATGAACAATACCTGGACGCATTTCATCCTCAAACTCAGAAACCTTCACCTTACCCATTACAGCATTCACAACGGTACCAGTTCTATTGTCAGAACCACTAGGGTGCACAACCATGCCAGCCGGCTTATTTACAACCATGTAATCATCAGTCTCGTGCATTACAACTAAATTTAGGTCCTCAGGGACAATATCAACCAAAGACTCCACATTAGCCTCAATTTCAACTCTATCACCTTCAGACAAAACAAATTTTGCTTTTACATCATCACCATTAACACGAACAGCACCATCTTTAATCAGCTTCTGAAGTTTTGATCTAGAAAAATTTTCAACATTGTCAGCCAAAAATTTATCCAATCTAACACCACCTCTACCTTTTAATTTAATCATTTTTCTTTTTTAAACCAATCCAAGCCATATCAAACATCATTTTTTGCATTTCTGCAAACTCTTTACTCTCAATTATCACACCATATTCAAATCCTTTATCCAAATTAATCATTGAAACTTTATTGTCATATATATTAACTTCCACTTCAAACATACTCTCATACATCCCAGCATCCACAAAAAGAAAATCAGTAATAGGCGAGGATGCATCATAGTTCTCATCAAAAAACGCCCTAACTTCTTGAGTATCGGGCGTCATTGCGCGTAGCTTCAACTTTTTTCCTGTAATTCTAATTTCCTTGTATTCGATAAGGAAATCCTTCAAACCAGACTCAAACCACTTCGGAAAAGCCAAACAAGCTCTAAAATCACAAACAGCATCGAGAGCATCATACATCACATGTTTAACACCCTCTAAACCATCAAAGTAACTCACAACCGGCTTCCTTAAAACAGAATCACCCTTAAGCGCCCTAAATTTTGGTATAAAATTCAAAACCTGCCCCTTATAATATTCATAAGTTTTACATTTACTATCTAAATAAGCGACCAGTGAATTTGGATCACTAGCCGCATAATATTTCACCGAACCATTACAGTGGAAAGAAATAATTCCCTTTCGCATCAAAGATTTCAGGACCGAATAAGTAGTGGTTCTATTAAGACCAGACATTTTAGCCACTACACTCACCGCTTGAGGACCAACCCTCAACAACTCTAAATAAACGTTAGATTCATTTTCCGTAAAACCGATTTGTTTCAATTTTTCACTAAGCATAATTGTAAAAAATGGACAGTAAACTTACAATATACTGATTTTTTAACTTTTGTCAACTTTTTCCTCCTCTCAATTTGCTATCCCCACTCTATTTTGATAAATTTACACATATGAAAACAGACATTCAAACACTATTAGACAGAGGAACTGTAGATGTAATTATCCGCAAAGAACTCGAAGAAAAAATAAAAGCCGGAAAAAATCTTAGAGTAAAATTGGGAATAGACCCAACCGGATCAGATTTACATATTGGCCATGCTGTAGTTTTAAAAAAATTAAGACATTTTCAAGATGCTGGTCACACAGCAGTATTAATAATTGGCGACTACACAGCAAGAGTGGGGGACCCAACAGGAAAATCAGAAACTAGAGTAATGCTTACAGCCGAACAGATTGAAAAAAATATGAAATATTACATCAAACAAGCGGCCGCAATATTAGACATGGATAAATTAGAAATAAGATACAACTCAGAATGGTTCAGCAAAATGAACATGGGAGATATTCTTGAACTTACGGCAAAAAAAACAATCAACCAAATGATTCAACGTGAAGATTTCAAAAATCGCATCCAAAACGATCAAGATGTTTCAATGGTTGAAACCCTATACCCACTAATGCAAGGTTACGATTCAGTAATGCTCAATTGTGATGTAGAAATTGGGGGGACAGACCAATTATTCAACATGATGGTAGGAAGAGATCTTCAAAAACGCTACAACAAAACAACAATCCAAAACATCATCACAGTACCAATTCTAGAGGGACTTGATGGCGTAGAAAAAATGAGCAAATCACTTAACAACTATATTGGTATAAACGATGAAGCCAATGAAATGTATGGAAAAACACTTTCAATACCAGACGACCTAATTACGAAATATTTTGAATTAGCCACAAATATACCAATGGACGAAATTAAGAAAATTTCAAAACGCATGGAAGATGGAGAAAACCCAAAAACGTTCAAAATGCAGCTTGCAAGAGAACTAGTAAAACAATACCACAATGAAGATGCCGCAAAAAAAGCTGAAGAAGAATTCGAAAACATCTTTAAAAACAAAGGAATACCAGAAGACATAGAAACAATTACATTCACAAAAAAATCATACAATATTATAGACTTAATATCAGAATCTGGCTTAGCACAATCAAAAAGTGAAGCAAGAAGGTTAGTAGAAGGTGGGGGAGTAAAGATAGACAGCGAAAAAATACCATCAATAGAAACAGAAGTAGATATTTCAACTGAAAAAATTCTACAAGTAGGTAAAAGAAAATTTGTAAAAGTGATCAGCAAATAATGATTCAGGACAAATCGCTAGAAAAAGTCTTAAGCACCACCAAGGGGCATATTCAAAAACTTAGCAACCTTGGTGTAAACACAATCAAGGATTTTATCCTTTACTTTCCTCGTACACATGCCGACAACAGTGAATACACAAAAATAGCAGACATAATCACAAACGAAACCGTTAGCATCAAAGGAAAACTCACAAACCTTTTTACTGTAACAAGCAAATACGGCAAAAAGATTACACAAGGTGTTTTTACAGACGATACTGGGGTTATTCAAGTAGCATGGTTCAGTCAACCGCACCTCACAAGACTACTACCAAGAAACAAAGAAATAGTACTCACAGGAAAGGCCAAGTACTCATTTGGCAAAATAACATTTCAAAGTCCATCATACGAAATACTCAAACCATACGAAGAACAACTTCATAGCGGAAGAATTGTGCCAGTATACCACGAAACAGAAGGAATAAGTTCAAAATGGATAAGGGAAAAATTAAAACCAGTCATAGACGGATACATAGAACTATTCGAAGAACACCTTCCAGATGAAATAAGACAACAACACCAATTAATAGGCTTAAAAAGAGCTCTAAAAAACATCCACTTTCCAGAAAGCGATGAAATGTTAGATCAGGCATATAAAAGACTGTCTTTCGACGAACTTTTCATCCTTCAGCTCAAAGTTCTACAAAAAAAATGGCACTGGCAACACAGCGGAAACATACAATCCAAAGTTATAAACACAGAGGAAGATCACCTTAAAGAAGCCATAAAATCACTTCCTTTTGAACTCACAGGCGCCCAAAAACGCAGCTTACTTGAAATACTCAATGACCTTAAAAAACCCTTCCCAATGAACAGAATGGTACAGGGAGATGTAGGATCAGGAAAAACAATAGTAGCAATTTTAGCAGCACTCAATGCAGTTAAAAACGGCTATCAAGTAGCAGTTATGGCACCAACAGAAATACTCGCAAAACAACACTACAAAAATTTCATTCAGCTATTATCAAATTTTAGTCTCAATATTCAATTTATCGCAGGCAGTACACCAACAAAACAAAAAGACGAAATCATAAGACAAATGAAAACCGGAACCGCAGATATCATCATTGGCACACACGCTTTAATACAAGAAAAAATTGGATTTAAAAACCTAGGGCTAGCAATTATAGACGAACAACACAGATTTGGAGTTAAACAAAGGGAAACCTTAAAGAGCTTTGGTACACCTCATATGCTAAGCATGACAGCAACTCCAATCCCAAGAAGCCTAGCAATAACAATATATGGAGATCAAGACCTCTCAATAATTGACGAAATGCCAGCTGGACGCCAAGAAATCGTAACTAAAGTCGTACCAGAAACAAAAAGAATGCAAGCGTACAGATGGATAGAAGATCAAATTGCAAAAGGAAGACAAGCATTCATAATTTGCCCACTAATAGATGAATCCAATGCTATAGAAGTAAAATCTGTAATTCAAGAATACGCCTACCTCCAAGAACATATATTTCCAAATCTAGAACTCACATTTTTGCATGGAAAACTAAAACAAGAAGAAAAAGATCTTATAATGCAAGATTTCAAGGACAACAAAATAAACATCCTAGTTTCAACATCAGTGATAGAAGTAGGTATAGACATACCTAATGCCACAATTATGCTTATAGAGGGATCTGAACGCTTTGGCTTATCACAATTACACCAGTTCAGAGGGCGTGTTGGAAGAGGGGAACATAAATCGTACTGCTTTCTGTTTACAAATGCACTCTCCGAAGAAGGAAAAAAGCGCATGGATGCAATGGAAAGACACACCAGCGGATTCAAACTCTCAGAAATAGATTTACAACTTAGGGGACCAGGGGAAGTCTACGGAGTTAAACAAAGCGGAATACCAGATCTGAAGATGGCTAGCTTGACAGACTCAAAAACTGTTGAAAAAGCACGAAGTAGTGCCGAAATGATAATAAATGAAGACCCAACACTACAAAAATACCCAAAACTGCTCGAGAGAATAGAGCAAACTCAAAAAGTCTACATAAACGACTAATTTTAAAAACAGCCCAAATTGTCATAAAAGTTTTTTAAAACAAACGACCCAAAGGTCATCTTTTTAAAAAAAACGCCTGAAATCGAAAGTTTTAAAAAGCCTAAAACAAGCCACAAACAGAACCTGTTGAAAAAATCAGCAACTCACACGAGGACACTAAAAGTAAACAAAAGAAGTAAAAAGCAAAGCAGCCTTAAGAATCCAGAAAAACCAACCCTCTTTTGAAGTGTACTTATCTTTGCACAAGATATATTGTGCAAACTTAAATCTCTCTCACCATATATGTCCCCTCAAGCTCATACCCCTTCTTCCTATAATATTCCCTTGTACCTATACCAGCAATAACCGCCATCTTCTTATAACCAGCATCTTTAGCCAACTTTTCTGCATCCATCATTAGCTTAGTTCCCCACCCGATATGCTGCTTCTCACCAATCAAATGCTTACCAACCGGTATCTGCTTACCATAAACATGAACTTCACGTATTAAAGCAGCCCCATCTAACTCTTCCAAAAACACCTGCCCAGGAAATCTTAACCTCAATAAAGCAATTAATTTATCCTGTTTTACATCTTCATAGCTTAAAAAGAGCTCTTTCCCTCCTCCAGCATCATATTCTCGCAAAACAAACTGAACATCATTAATATCAACATTATGGTTACCAATTTCTCTATACCTAATATCCCTACATCTAACACCCTCATCCTCCATACGTTTTTCCAAAACCTGCCTTATATTAGAAACTTTCGAACCAGCCGCAATATCCGGAGCTGGAATATCACGAGCAACTCTGTCAACACGGCACCACTCAGGAACATCTTTCATTTCTTCATATAAAACCTCCTCCAAAGTCTTATCATCATATGGCTCAAATTCACCACGCTTATGCATTTCATATAACTCTGTTTGCTCAATTACCATACAAGGGTAAATTTTTAAATAGTCAGGCTGATAAGAATCTCCCTCAAAAAGCTCCCCAATCATTCTTTTGTCTAACTCAACATTAGAGCCAGGCAAATTTGGCATCATATGATAGCCAATTTTAAATCCGGCATCTTTCAAAAGAGCCGTTGCCTTTCTTACAGAAGCTAAATCATGACCACGCTTTGTAAACTCCTGCACATCATCATCAGTAGTTTGAACACCAATTTCTGTTTTAGTAACACCCAAGCGCCTTAAATGTCTAATTTCTTTTTCATTAATACAATCTGGACGCGTCTCAATATTTATCCCAATACAACGCACATCTGCAGTTTCATTTTCCAAAATAGCATCCTCCAAAGACTTTTCAACAATAGGCTCCAGAATAACAGAATTAACAGTCTCAGGACCATAATCACTCTCAATAACCCTCTCCTCAGTAATATCCTCCATTTTATCAGTTTTTCCAGCCTTAACCTGCATAAAAAACTCATTCATAGCCATCAAACACTGTGCTACAAACCATTCACGATAATCATGCCTATAGGAACTCCAAGTTCCCCCAATTACACGCAATTCCACTTTAGAAACTTCATGACCTGTCATATGCAAAGCCTTAAGACGCACAAAAACCTGTGTATACGGATTAAACTGTTGCCTAAACGCCCTCTGTGCAGCAGGCTGACTTGGTAAATAACTCTTAGGCATTCTTACATCAGTTGGACAATAAATACATCTACCTGGGCAAGGAAACGGCTTAGTTAAAACAGTAACAGGAGTAACTCCACTTAAAGTTCTCACACTACGCTTTTGAATCAAATCCAAAAGTTTTTGATTAGGAGAAATAACCTCTTCATTTATCAAATCATTATAAGCCTTGATAAAATAAAGGTTATGAAAAATAGCCCCTTTCCTTTCCTTCATGACAGAATTACGAAATTTCTCAAATTCCCTTCGGTTTTTAAAGTTCATTTTACTAGCGCGCTCGATAATCTCGCGCGCCAACACCTGATTGTCAGAAAGATCTATCTTTGAAAAATCCATAGTCATTTTTAACAGAGGGAGTTTACCACAGTAATTAAATATGTTAAAACAATATTATGCAGCAAAAAACAGCCAAAGAAATTCTAAAAAAAGTTGTTGAAGATTACGACAACATTGCTCAAGAATTCGACACAACTAGGAAATACAACTGGAAAGAGTTCGAACAATACCTACCCTACATAAAAGAAAATGATCAAGTTTTAGATATAGGCTGTGGAAATGGCAGACTTTATAAATTCCTAAGCGAAAACAAAAAAATAAAATACATCGGCCTAGAAAAAAGCAAAAAACTACTTGATGCTGCCAAAAAAAACTTCAATCAAGCTAAATTTGTGCATGGAGATATGCTTAAACTCCCCTTCAAGGAAAAATCTCAAGATGTTATCACTTCAATCGCCTCACTTCATCATATCCCATCAGAAAAACTTAGAAAAAAAGCACTAACAGAAATGCATAAAACTCTTAAAGAGAATGGCATATTAATTTTAAGTGTCTGGAATTTATTTCAGCCAAAGTACAAAAAATACATTTGGCAATCACGAATAAAATCACTATTATCACTTGGAAAATATGACCCAAGAGACACATTCATCCCCTGGAACAACAAGGCAAAACGCTACTATTACGCATTCACAAAAAATGAATTGGAAAAACTACTAACACAGGCCAATTTTCAGATCTTAGATCACCACATCTCAAACAATTTTGTTTACATATGCAAAAAATTCTCAAAGTAAAAATAGACGCAACAACATTAAAAAGTGCCACAAAAAAAGCTATAGAATTTGCTGAATCAGTAAATCAACACATCATCACAACACCAAACGCAGAAATAATCCTTGAAGCTCAAAAAAGCGAAAAATTCCTTACCATACTCAACAGGTCAGATCTAAATATAGCAGATGGAATAAGCCTACTTTGGGCAGCAAAATATCAAGAAATAAGTAAAGGGAAATACAATCTCTATAAAATCATGCTTGGCACAGTATCACTTCTCAGCATTATATTTTACCCAAAATTCATTCACAGCGTATTACCAGAAAGAGTTACAGGAGCAGACTTAATGGATAAAATATGCGAAGAGGCAGGCAAAAGAAGGCACTTAAGAATATTTCTACTCGGAGGGGCAGAGCAAATTGCAGAAATCACTAAAGAAAATTTAGAAAGAAAATACCCAAACATTAATATCGTAGGAACATACAGTTGCCCACACAGCGAAAACCAAAAATCAATCGAACTAATTCAAAAATCTAACGCAAATATTTTATTTGTAGCTTTTGGAGCACCAAAACAAGAATTATGGATTAGCAAAAACCTTAAAAACATCCCAAGAGTAAAACTAGCACTAGGAGTGGGGGGAGCATTTGACTTCATATCACAAAACAAAAAAAGAGCACCAAAATGGATGCGCAAAACAGGGCTAGAATGGCTATTCAGACTCATTCAAGAACCAAAAAGAATCAAAAGAATTTACAACGCAACAATTAAATTCCCTACAGAAGTTATCAAAAGAAGTTTAGACTAATCCTTTTTCTTTTTAACCTCAGAAGCTTTCTTTTCAAAAAACGCTTCTATATAAGGCTTGGCACTAGCAATCATAAAATCAACAGCCTTAAGTGGCTCAACAATTGTAGAATGTACTCTATCTACAACCTCTTCAACATCTTCAACAACCTTAGAAATATCACGCAAAATCAAAACTGCATAAAAAATAAACATACAAAGAAAAACCACCAAAACAATCCACCCGATGGCCAAAGACATATTTAAAAAATCTGCAGAAGTACTAAACATAGGAAAAGGTTAATTAAACTAATATTAAATGAACACAACTAAGAAATCAACTTTCTCAGCGTTTCATTAATTAAAGATGGATTTCCTTGCCCTTTCATTTCCTTCATCACCTGACCAACCAAAAACCCAATAGCTTTTTCATTACCACCTTTAACATCCGCAACAGGACCTGGATTCCCATCAACAACACTCTTACAAACAGCCTCAATCGCACCAGCATCACTCACTTGTTTCAATCCCTTTTCTTCAACAATCACTTTTGGAGATTTTCCAGTAGCATACATCTCATCGAAAACTTCACCCTTTGCAGTGTTATTAGAAATTTCACCAGACTTAACCAAATTAACTAATTCAGCCATTAAATCGGCAGTAACTTTTTGGTTATTAATTCCTAAAATATCTTCATTAAGTTTTGCCATCAAAATAGTATTTATAAAGGAAACAGCACGCTTAGCATCATCAGTTTTTTCAACAACCTCCTCAAAATAAACAGCCAATTTAGGATCCTCAGAAATGATACGAGCATCATCCTCAGATAACCCTAACTCATTCACATAACGATGCCTCTTAACAACCGGCATTTCAGGAACCTCACTTCTGTACTGATCAACCATTTCCCTACCAATATGTAAAGTTGGAATATCTGGCTCAGGAAAGTAACGATAATCGTCACTCTCCTCTTTTTCACGCATGAAAAAAGTTTTATTAGAAGAATCATCCCAACCAACAGTAACCGGCGACCTTAAAGCCTCCCCTTTCTCCCAAAGTTCAGTTTGCTTCTTAATTTCATATTCAATTGCAGCCTCAAGTGACCTAAAAGAATTCAAATTTTTAATTTCCGCACGAGGATAGAGCTTATCATCACCCACAGGCCTCATAGAAACACTAGCATCAAATCTCATCATCCCCTTTTCCATATCTGCATCACTACTACCAACATATCTTAAAATTTTCTGAACTTCTCTAGCATAAGCCGCAGCCTCAGCCGCACTTCGCATATCAGGATCAGAAACTATCTCCATAAGTGGCGTACCAGCACGATTAAAATCAACCAAAGAACCATCACGAACATGAGTTAACTTCCCAGCATCATCTTCCAAATGCAAACGAGTAATTCCAATTTTTTTTGTATAACCATTAACCTCTATATCAACAAAACCTTTCTCAGCTAAAGGCTCATCAAATTGTGAAATTTGAAAACCTTTTGGACTATCTGGATAAAAGTAATTTTTTCTATCAAACTTACAAAATTCCGGGATATTACAATTTAAGGCCAAAGAAGCCTTAACACCTTTATGAACAGCCTCTTCATTTACAACAGGTAACTGTCCAGGCATTCCAGTACAAATAGGACAAATATTTACATTAGGATCCTTACCAAAAGAATCATTATCACAACCACAAAACATCTTTGTCTTAGAGGAAATTTGTGCGTGAATTTCTAAACCAATTATTACTTCAAGTTCCATGTTATATAATTAATACAGACGCAAGTCTAACACAACTAAAGCTTGGCGCCCAAGTCATTTAATGCTTTTTTAAAACTAGCCAAAGCAGCCTTAGCATCTACTAAATTAATATCTTCAAGCTCATGTGCCACTTTATTTCTAAGTTTATGAGCACTCCACACAGAATTTATATCAGAAAATCTTCCACCAGCCTTCTTTAGTTTTTCACCCAAAGTCCCCTTAAACCCTTTTTTTCCCAAAGCATAATCAAGCAATTTATCGGCATCCAAAACAGCAGCCTTCGGATTGCCATGAAACATATCAATGATACGTATCCAATGAGATTTTATATATTGCAACTCCTTAGAATCATAAACATCTTTTTTAAGCTTTTTAAAAAAAATGTAAGCAACAACAACAAAATCAAAAACCAAAAAAGCAATTAAAGCAAGAACCCAAATTGAAATATTATTCACCATCTTCTTCTTCGTTTAACATTTGATGATGGACATGATAAGAAATCATATCGGAAAGCATGGTTTTCAAAGCTTGATGATCTCTCACACTTCTCTCATAAATAAACTGCTCCTGATAACGCATAACTATCCTTTCAAGCCTTCTTGGATTAGCCGCATCCTTTAAAACCACCGATGTTTTTGCCCCAAGCTTATCAATTGTAATATCTCCATAATTAAAAAGCGTCTGCAAAACGCCTTTAATAGTATAAGCAATACCTTCAATCATATGATAATCAATTCTTGTAGTAGTCACATCAAACAAACCATTTCTCTCAATATCAATAACACCTGCATTAGTAAGAATCCAGCAGTCAAAATACCAATCTAAAAAATGGTAAAAATAACCAAAAACACCAACAATTGCCCAAATCAAAAAGCCCACTAAAAATTGCGGAAACAAAAGATAGCCAATAAATGGTACGGTTAAGCCAAAAAAAGTTGTCTTTGCAGCTTTAACCTTGAAAATCAAAATATGCCTATGAGCAACATACAAAATTTTCTCACCATCATCTAGATATCCAGCAAAAAGTCTTTCAGCAAAAGTCATAACTACATTATATTGTAAAAAAAGAAAAAAAACTATAGGATTGAAACCATGAAAAACGAAACAAAAAAGAAATTACTCCTCAATAGTTTAGATTTATTCACAAACGTTGTAATCATTTTAATAGCAGTTCTCGTTGTACAAAAATTTCTAGTAGCCCCATTTGAAGTTTCTGGAGCCTCAATGTGTGACACACTCAACGTTATAGATGGTCAATGTAAACACGACAAAGGTGAAACAGTTTTAATCAATGAAGCACTATATTTATTCAATTCACCAAAAAGAGGAGAAATAGTTGTTTTTACATCTGAAACTGAAGGAGATAAATACTTTATCAAAAGAGTAATTGGGCTACCTGGAGAAACAGTTGAAATACTAAATGGCGAAGTATACATAACAAACACAGAAGGAAAAACAGAAGTAATAGATGAACCATATCTCAACGAAACAAACAGACACAACACACTAGATTATGGAGAATATACCGTATTTAACATACCAGAAGGTCACTACTTCCTACTTGGAGATAATAGAATAGCATCAACAGATTCACGCAGTTGTTTCGCAAGTTCACCATCTCAAAATTGCAGATTACACCCAGAAAATTCATTTATTCCAGAAGAGAAAATAAGAGGAAAAGCAGCAGTAGTCTTGTGGCCAATCAAAAACATGAGAAAACTTGAAACACCAACTTACTCAATAAACTCTGAATCTTTAGAAGAAAAGTAAGATTCAAGTAGCACAGACCCTAAGATTAAAAAAATACCAGTCCACCAATTAAGAGACCGGAGAATTTGAAGTAACAAGCAAACATTTACAATCAAACTCAAGAAAAAACCTTGCCTAAAAGCAACATTAATATGTTGATAAAAAATCTCATTCTTAAAAAGCCAAACTCTAAAATAAAAACCTAAAATTGTAAAAGTACAAGTTAAGGCAATAAACAAAGTCAAAAAGAAAAATGTCATAGAAACTCCAGTAGAAACAAACGGTGATAATTTATTAATAACCAAAAACCAAGCAATCCAAGCAAAGCCACCAGAGCTAGCAATAATTGATATGTAACGATTATAAGTCATATTTATGTTTTCCTTTATCAGCAATAATACCATAAACCCAAAGACCAAAACTCACAAACAATAATGGGAATAAATAGTATGAAACTTCCTTAAGCAAACTACTCATCATGAAAGAATAAAACCGACTATAAATTGCGGCCGATTCTGAAACCAGATTTTTAGGCAGAAAAAGAAAAGTAAGCAAAGCTAAAACAAAAATAAATGCAGCAAAAAACACTGTTTTAGAAACCCATTTCAAAACTCTTATTTTTGGAGAATTAACAATTAAAGCTATAAGCATTAAAACAAAGGCCAAAAGCAATCCACCAAACAAAAAGAACACATTCATCAAATTTCTAAAGAACAAAAATAAATTACCTTCAAAAAAACTTGGCAAAGAAACAGTGTAACCAAATTCATCCGGAACATTACTCAAAAGACCAATATCCAAAGAGCTCTTTAATTTAGACTTCACATCCATCTTAGAAAAACCAACAGGTAAACAAGCTTTTTCACCATCAAAATCTTCAATATCATCTGAACATTTATCCAATTTTGAAATATAGAGATCAGCCAATTCATCAGCAACTAAATCATTTTTATTCGTTAACCACTTTAAAGGAAACCTTAACTCAAGATCACCTTCAGCATCCACAGTCGCATTTTTAATTTCAGTAATAAAAGAATCGATTACTAATGCCAAATCCGCCTTATCAAAAACGCTTCTTAAAATATTTTCAACATCCTCATCTTCTAATAAATACTGAGCTCTTAAGTCTTCATCAATATGCATAGGTATTTCAAAAACAGCAAATTCATACATTACATCAACAAAATCACCTTTATAAAATGCCTCATTAAAAAATGTCTGAAAAAAACCAAAAGAAAGAGCTACAGGAAAAAACAACAAAACATAAACCAACATCAATAAAGCTGCGAAAAACTTTCTCATATAAAATAAGCTAGCAAAAATAAAGAGATCAGGGAACTAAAACTCTAAAGATTTTTTTGACATATCATCAGAAACTATTTTGTAACTAATTTCCCTTTCCAGCTTACCTTTCATCATAAAACCAGAAGCCTTAGGATGTCCACCACCACCAAACACAGCAGCAATTCTAGAAAGATCCACTTCATCATTACGGGTTCTAAAAGACCCCTTCACATTCCCCTTTCTATCTTCATTAATCAACACTGCAAATTTCGAATCAGGAACCATATTAAGATAATCAATAACACCAGACAAATCTTCCGGGCCAGCATTTGATGCCAAATAATCCTCTTCGTTCACAATACTCATAACCACATTATCATCAGTAACTTGAGCCTTCTGCAAAACACTACCCCACAGTTTTAAAGTTTTAACAGTGTTAGATCTAAATAGAGATTTTACAACCTCGGAAATCCTTCCACCATGTAACATTAAATCTGCCGCAATAGCATAAACATCTTTTGAGGTATTAGAATGCATAAAACTTCCAGTATCACCATAAATACCCGCAAGCAAAGCGGTTGCAACATCTTCACTTATGTCCACACAAAGCAACTTGAAAATGTTATAAATTATTACGGTAGCAGAAGCAGCTTTAGTATCAACAATATTTAAATCACCAAACATATCATTAGAAGCATGATGATCTATATTCACAATCTTACTCTTATAGCTAAATAAATCCTCATATTTTAAGTGAAAATCTGTCATATATGAAGCACCACAATCTACTATTACTATTAAGTCAAATTCCTTCACATCAAACTCCCTAACATAACAATCGATAAAAGGCAGAAAAGAAAAAGCCTTCGAAGGCTTATCAACACAAGCATTTGTAACCATTTTTCCCAAAGACTCAAGCCACAATTTCATAGCGATTCCGGCACCCAAGGTGTCCGCATCAGGTCTGCGATGAGATATAACTAGAATTCTATTAGCTATATCAACCCTCTCCTTCAACTGTTTAACTAAATTTTCCATCATAATTGTAGATAAAGGATGTATTATAGAAGAAATCTAGAATTAAGCAAGAGATTTTTACTGTAGGCTTTGATACAATCATTCTATGAAAATAGCCTATTTCGGAACACCAGAATTTGCAGTACCAATATTAGAAACACTTATTTCTAAAGACAATATTGAAATAGTTGCAGTAATCACACAACCAGACAAAAAATTTGGAAGAAAACAAGAAACAATTTCACCTGCAGTAAAAATATCAGCTCAAAAATTTAACCTTCCAGTATTTCAACCAGAAAATAGTCAAGAACTAAACAAAATAACAAAAAACCTAAAAGTTGATTTTTTTGTAGTAGTAGCATTTGGCATGATCTTCAATCAAGAAACACTAAACATTCCAAAATACGGATGTATAAACATTCATCCATCACTATTGCCAAAATACCGAGGAGCTTCCCCATTGCATGAGGCGATACTACACGGCGATCAGGAAACAGGAGTGTCAATAATGGAAATGAGTGCAAAAATGGATGCAGGACCTTTGTACATTTGTCAGAGACTAAAAATAAATGAATCAGATGACATTAATACTTTAACAATAAAAACTTCCCTACTTGCAAGCCAACTCTTACCAGAAACACTTTCAGATATTATGGAAGGATATCTAACCTCAGTACCTCAATCAAAAACCAACATAAGTTACTGTAAAAAAATCAAAAAAGAAGATGGAGAAATTCATAAAAACAAAAGTGCAAAAGAAATAATCAATATGTATAGAGCATACAAAGAATGGCCAGAAATTTATACAATCCAAAATGATAAAAAAATTAAGTTATTAGAAATAGAAATTTCAGATTATCAAGATCAAGCCGGAACTTTAGTCAAACATGGTAAAGAGTTATTTTTAGGTACTAAAACAAAATCAATTAAAATAAATAAAATACAGCCAGAAGGTAAAAACCCCATGGATGCACAAAGCTTTATAAATGGGAATCAAGCCCTCTTTAAATAAAAACCCGCAAAACCAAGAACAGTCGCAAAAAGCATCTGACCTTGATACAAAGAAATCAAATAGTGATCAAAAAATCCAATAAAAGAAAAAGACATTAATATTGCCAAAATAGAGAGTGTCATATTTTTAGAGAAATCCCCTTTTAAGGATTTTAATTTCTTAAATAAACCATTGAAAACAACAACAAACAAATAGATCAAAGAGAGAAAAGCAAAAACCCCTGACTCAGCAAATACAAGTAAATAAATATTGTGAACAGGCTGAAAAACCCAAGGTAAAATTTTAATTTCAGAATAGTCCTGCATAGTTGCAGTAAAATCACCAACACCCAAGCCAAATGGATGAGATTTAATCATTTCGAAAGCTATATCAAGATAAAAATATCTTTGCATCATGGCAACGTCATTCAAAGCAAATCTTTCTAGAAAAACTCTTCCAAATCCCAAAATAAATAGCAGCAAAGAAATTAGGCCAAGAAAATAAAAGATAGACTTAAAAGAAAATTTTCCATGATAAAACCACATATAAAACATAAGCGAAAAAATAAAGGCAAAAAGACCACTTCTTGAAAAAGTTAAGAAAAGTGCCAAAAGTAATAACAAAATAATTGCCTTAAAAAACAAAGATCTTTTTACAAAATTAAATGCAAAGAAAATTGCCGTAAGCAAATAAGCCGCAAAAATATTTGGATGGGGAAAGGTTCCGTAAATTCGCAAAATACTTTTATCAAAAAGACCTACCTTAGCCACCCCTACTTCAGCAGAAGAAATAACAGGTTCACCAAAAAACCTTAAACCTAAAGACTCCTGTAAAACATATTGCCCAATACCAATCAAAGCCTCAAAAAACATCACGTAAATAAAAAGTTTGGCTAAGTTTTTAATATCAACAAAGCCATTTACTATTACCAAATAAACAACGAAAAACTCTAAAAATCTAAAAATATAAAATAAAGAACTAAATAAATTTGAAGTAAGAAAAAGAGAAAGACAAGATGCCAGGAAAAAAACTAAAAAAGCATAACCTATTTTTTTAAAACCAATTTTACACTCCTTAAAAAACCAAGGAGCCAAAAACAATAACCCAAGAAGCAAAAATATATCGGCTAAATAAACAAAATGACTTAAATAAGGATTAAAAAAACCAGAACTATAAATCCCCTCAGAAAACAACAATGCACTTATTTGAAAAGGTAAACACGCAAAAAACAAGTAAAAGAAAATAGAAGAAATTTTTTTAGCCTGCTTGATCATTTTTTGGTGTCAAAAAAGGTATAAAACCACCCTTAGGAATTAATTTATTAACCTCCTCCTGAGCCTTAACTAATTCATTTAATGTCGACCCATTTTCACTAAAATTATCAGCTAATCTTAAGAACAATTTTTTATACAAATCATAATCAAAAACAGGAAAACTTTCAGCAAAACCAACCTGTGCAGCAAACACTCCAAATTCAGGATCCAAAACTTGGTCATTAATCATATCCCTACGACTAGTTGGTTTATGAGTTTTATTAAAATACTTTGTTAAATTTTCTTTAGAAGTTAATTCAAGCAAAAAGTCCCAAGCAATATCTGGATTATCGGAATTGCGAGAAACAGTTTCAGCAAAGTAATTAGCATACGTAACACGCTTATTAGAAGAAATTTGAGGATCATACAACTGAGGAAGTAAGGCAACTTTCATATCAGACTTTTTAATTGCAGCCACTCCCCTAGAGTTTAATAAATTAATGTAATTCAATATTTGATCATTAGTATATGAATACCCCAAAATCATAGAAACATCACCTCTTGCAAACGCCTCAACCTCTTTACCATCAATCCCCTCAACAACCTCATCATTAAATGAAAAATTGTCAACTCTCTCATCAGAAAAACTAGTATACAGTTTCAAGGCCTCAAATGCAGGAAAGTCAGCTTTTCTGTTAGCAAAAGTAGCCATTTTTAATTGTGAATCATAAAACTGAGTACCACTTTGCAACATCATAGCAAAAATTGCATCCAAGGAACGTGAAATAGAATCACCACGGCCTAATGCAATTCCAGATCTTTCAAAAACACCATACTCATCGTTAAATTTAGACAACTCCTTAACATCCTCTTTAATCCCCTCCCAAGTGTTAGAAGGTTTCCCGGTTTGAGGCAACGAGTCCTCAAAATGAGATTTATTATAGTATAAGGCTAAGTTATCAACAGTCATTGGCAAGCCATATATACGCTTTACACCTTCACCATCTGGCCTTACTAAATCTTTAGCTGCCACATCAACAAAAGTAGCCGAAAAGGCCTCAGGATTACCAACCTCAAGTGGCAAAGGAGAAATCTTTTTATAATTACTTGCAAACCAAGTATTAGGAACAGAAAACAAATCCGGCCCCTCTCCTTCCGCCATTTCATTTAACAAAACCCTTTGATATTCGTCAAAATCAGAAAATTTACGATAATTAATTTTAAGACCAGGATGCTTAGCAATATAATCATTTATAAACGGCTGCATTACATCAGTATCCTCCAAAAATTTATAGTAAGTTAATTCAATTCCAGCATAATTTTTTTGAGCCTCAGGTGGAGTCTTTCTTCTACAACCAGTTAAAGCAATCGTAAAAACCAATGCAAGTAAAAGGAGGAAAGATATTTTTTTCTTTAATTTCATAGGAATTTTGAGAGACACCACCCATTATAGATAAACATCACTACAACCGCAATTAACTTTATTTAGGACGCTGGATCTTCTTTTTTATTCCAAGACAAAATGTTTAAACTATCAGCAACTATTTCAGTTTTCCACTGCTTATTACCATCAGAATCATTATAAGAATTATTAATAAGTCTACCCTCAAGATAAATAGGAGAACCTTTAGTTAAAAAACGATTAGCAATATCAGCTAATCCAGAAAAGACAACCACTCTATGAAAATCAACAGCATCAACTAATTGATCACCATCTCCCTTAATTTTCCTATTAATAGCAACAGGGAAATTAACAACCACCTTTCCATCTTTGGTTTGACGCAAATCTGGATCAGCAGCTAACCTCCCTATAAAAGTAACACGATTTAAATGACGCATAATACAAAGTTAAATAATATTTAACTCATTTTTACCAAGAGAAAATGAAAAAAATCTTAAGTTTTTCTTAAAAAATGCTAAACTCATGACCAATAACAAAATATTATGTTTACAGGAATCATTACAGAAGTGGGAAAAGTCAAAGAAGTTGAAGAAAGCAACAATGGAAAAACATTTGAAATTGAAGCCCCAAAAACGGTAAAAAATAAAGAAATTGGTTCATCAATAGCAATAAACGGCGTTTGCACAACAGTAACAGAACTAAAAGAAAATAGTTTTAAATGCCATGCAATTCCAGAAACTCTAGAGTTAACAAATCTAGGAAGTCTAAGACCTGAATCAGAAGTAAACTTAGAAAGCCCATTAACTCTTAATCAAGCACTCGACGGACACTTAGTACAAGGACATGTAGATGGGGTTGGAAAAGTTACCGAGTTTCAAAAATCAGAAAAAACAATCTTACGCATACAGTTTCCTCAAAAATTAGCACCGTATCTTTCACACAAAGGATCAATAACAATAAATGGAGTAAGTCTAACCATTTCAAAACTCTACACAAATGAGCTTGAAGTAAGTTTAATACCACACACCATCAAAGAAACTAATTTTAGAAACTTACAAATTGGAGACTTAGTAAATCTAGAAATAGATCTTATTGCACGATACTTAAAAAACCTGTTAGATAACAAAGAAAAAGAAACTAAATACGAATTTTTACAAGAAAGAGGATTCTTATAATGGAAATAAATTTACCAACAAATTTAGAACTCAGTGGAGAAGGAAAAAAAATTACAATAATTTTGCCTTATTTCAATGATGAACTAGGAACAGAACTACTTAAAAACACTGAAAAAGAATTAAAATCATTAAAAACCACAGAAATTCAAATAGTAAGAGTTTTTGGCACAATGGAGTTACCTTTTGCCTGTCAAAAAATTATCGAAAAAGAAAAACCTGACGCAATCATTGCATTAGGTATTGTAATTAGAGGAGAAACTAAACATTTTGACCTCGTGAATGAAATAACACATCAAGGACTAATGAATGTACAACTAGAACTAAAAACACCAATTATTTTTGGAATATTAGCCTGTGAAAACAAACAACAAGCAATAGACAGGCTAAACAAAGGCAAACACTTTGCCCAAACAGCATTATTACAAATATCACTATGAATTTTAAAAAATTAACAGATTTAGGAGATATCTCAGGAAAAAAAGTTCTACTAAGAGTAGATTTTAATGTCCCACTAAAAATAGATGGTACAGTTCAAGACGACACAAGAATAACCGCATCAATACCAACAATAAAATTTCTACAAGAAAAAGGAGCAAAAGTAATAATCATATCACACCTTGGCAGACCAAAAGGCGAAAAATCACCAGAACTAAGTCTTGTGAATATTTCAAAACACCTAGAACAACTATTGAATCAAAAAATACAATTTAGTGAAGAGTCCATTGGCGAAAAAGTAGAACAAACAATATCCGAAATGAAAAATGGTGAAATATTAATACTAGAAAACATAAGATTTCATAAAGAGGAAGAAGAGTGTGAAGAAAAATTCACAAAAGAACTTGCACATCTGGGAGAAATATTTGTAAATGATGCATTTGGAACAGCTCACAGAAGACATGCCTCAACCGCAGGCCTTGCAGACTACCTACCAGCCTATCCAGGACTTTTAATGGAAAAAGAGATTGAACACCTATCACCCCTACTACATTCAGAAATAAAGAGACCACTTGTAATGATTTTTGGTGGAGCAAAAATAGATACCAAAATTGGAGTAATACAAAACTTTTTAAACAAAGCAGATACATTTCTTATAGGCGGAGGTCTCGCAAACACATTCCTATTTGCAAATGGAAAAAATGTAGGCTCATCATTATGTGAAAAAGATAAATCAGAACTAGCAAAATCTATCATGGAAGAATGCTCAAGAAATAAAAAATTATTTCTACTCCCAAAAGACGTAGTTGTATCCACAGAAATATCAGAAGACGCAATAACAAAAAATATATCTAGCGATTCCGTATCCGAAGACGAGAAAATTCTAGACATTGGAATAGAAACAGCAAAAGAATATGCAGAAGAAGTAAAAACAGCAGGTACAATAATTTGGAATGGACCACTTGGATTATGTGAATTAAAACCTTTTCAAAATGGATCAAAAATAGTAGCAGAAGCTGTCGCAGAAAACAAAGGAACAACAATTCTAGGGGGCGGCGACACCGCAGACAGCATCAAAAGGCTCAACATTCCAGAAGACAAATTTACACACATATCAACAGGCGGTGGCGCCGCCATTGAGTACCTCTCTGGAGAAACGCTACCAGGAATTGAATGCCTTAAAGCATAGCAATACAGTCAATTTCTACTAAAACATCTTTTGGAAGTCTGGAAACCTCAACAGTTGAACGAGCCGGCTTAGTGTCCCCAACAAAAAATTGAGAATATACTTCATTCACAATACCAAAATCCTCCATGCTTTTTAAAAAAATAGTAGTTTTAACTACTTTTCCAAAAGAAGATCCAGCAGAAATTAAAACCTCATTCATATTATTAAGAACCTGTTTTGCTTGATCAGAAACACCTCCACTAACCAAAACCCCATCTTTATCTAACGGAATTTGCCCACTGCAAAAAACATATTCACCAGCAATAATTGCTTGTGAATATGGACCAATTGCCTGAGGAGCATTAAGTGTACTTACTTTTTTCATATATGTTTTTTAATCTATTTTTTACTGCCTTAAAGCCATAAAGCTTAATTCTAGTTGCGAATCTCACATTCAAACCATTGAATATTTTGTCACTCAAAGAGTATATACCATGGGTAATAAAAAAAGCAGCAAATACATCTATTGAATAATGCACATGCATCAAAAGAACAGTTAACCCCATAGTTATAGACGCAAAAAGCATCACCCACTTGAATTTTGTATCTTTCCAAAGTAAAAATGCCAAAAACGGTATTGAGGTATGACCAGAAAAAAACAAATCATTTCTAAACATAATTTCATCAATAAAATTATCACCAAAACCTGCATCAAAATAAAACCCCTCTGGCGGACCAACATCAGTTAATAAAATAAAACAAGACCTAACAATTAATAAAATCCCATAAGTCTTAAACATAAATGGAGCAAGCTCTTGCTTAAACAAAAACGGATATAAAATAATTATCAAAACAATTCCATACATACCCCACGAATATAAAAATTCTAAATTATAGGTAGGCAAAAAATTCAACAACAAATCCCCAACCGGCTCATAAATTACAGAATCTTTATAAGCACTAGCAGCTTTTACAAACGAAAGTCCAAGAAAAAAGACTAAAAGACCAACTACAAAAGAAATAACATAAGCTCTATCCTTAAGCAGAATCTTCCAATGATGGACTAATTGAAGAAAAAACAATTTCATTTTTATTTATTAGAAATACTCCACCTTTTAATTTTTTCAGACACTTCAGCAACCGGTCGCGAATATCTTTCTCTAGAAACCTTCCTAACCTTCTCTATAAAGCCACCAGGCGTACCATTAGAGACAGGCGGCAAAGTACTCAAAGAAAAAGTTTTAGACGGCATACCATCAACCAAAAGCCTCATATAACTAGTATATTTACTCAACGAAACAAGATCACTAGGTAAAACCTCTTCACCAAATTGTTGCGAAATATACTCAGCATCATCAAATCCCACTTGAAAAGAAAGTAAAGTACCCACATTCCCAAAAACTGCATCTTTTACTTCATCTGGCATTTGGGAAATATACTGGTTAGCCATAGTTAAATTTAATTTATACTTACGCGCCTCAGAAAGTATAGTTGCAAAAGAATCTGTCGCAAAATTTTGGAACTCATCAACATACAAATAAAAATCTTTTCTATCCTTTTCTGGGATATTAGCCCTACTCATAGCATCTAATTGAAACTTAGTAATAAACATCGACCCCAAAAGAGCAGAATTATCTTCACCTATTTTTCCTTTAGAAAGATTTATAATTACAATTTTTTCCTTATCCATAGCAAATCTCAAATCTATAGTACTTTTAGGCTGACCAACAATATTTCTAATTGTAGGACTAGATAAAAACTGACCAACCTTATTTTGTATCGGAGAAATTGCCTCAACCTTCAGCTTATCTTGCATTTTATCAAACTCATCAACCCAAAAACTTTTAACCACAGGATCTTCAATCTTCTTAACAATCTTCTTTCTAAAATCATCATCCTGTAAAATCCTTGTAATACCAAGCATAGTAGTACCTGGATATTCAAGGAGAGACAAAATAGTATTTCTCAAAATATGCTCAAGTCTTGGCCCCCAACTATCAGCGTAAATTTTCTTAAAAATCCCAACAAGACCACTACAAACAATTGAATTAAGAGAGGGATCCACATTTTCAAGCATATTGAAAGCCACAGCATAGTCTTTATCAGAAGGATCAATCAAAACCACATCGTTAATTCGATTTGAAGGAACAAAGTTTAAAACCGCATCAGCTAAGTCGCCATGAGGATCAACAACTCCGACTCCTTTACCAGCGATAATATCTGAGTAAATCATATTTTCAAGCAAAGTAGACTTACCCATCCCAGTCTTCCCAATAACATAAACATGCCTTCTTCTATCTATAGTTTTAATACCAAATTCTTGATTTTCAGCCCTAAAATTACTACGACCCAAAGCAGTAACATCACCTCCAGCCAAAGGCAAATCTGATGGCGGCTCCAGTTTTCTACTTTGCACCCAATAGATTGTAGGCGTTTTAACATGCAAATTTGGCATGTGATAAATAGTTGCCAATTCCTCGTTATTCAAAATAAGACCATTTCGTATAACTCTTTTGTTAAAAGCATTCACAACATCTAAACCATGCCACAAATCCCCCATAGAAAAACCATTTAAATGAGGAAAATTAAATTGCTTAAAAGAGCCAACAATTTCTCTTAACTTAAACTTAGCCTTCTCAACATTTTTATGTTTTGGAACAACAACAATTCTAATAGTTGTTTCAAACAAAGGCCTAACAGCCTTATCAACCGCAGCATCTATATCACTTTCTCTATCGTGAGCCCTAGAAGTTAACTGATCTATATCAGAATTTTTTGAATCAGCAGAAAAATCAATTTTTGCAGTAACAAAAAAACCTCTCACCCAAAACCAAATATACAAAGGAAAAAAAGCAATTTTTGGCCAAATTTTCCTAGTAATAAACGCATCTGCGTATTTATCAGACCAAGAATCAGAATTAAACATCACACCATTATTAACAAGCTTCACACATTTTGTAAGTATTACCCTCCATTTATCTGGGAGCGGAGTTATCACAATCTGTATCCAAGCCTGATCCTCAATATCATCAAATTTCACAAGTGAAGAAGTGATACCAGCCATTGGATCAATAGCCATTGATGCTAATTTATCTTCAAACTGAGAATACCTCTTAATTGGATAAATATTGCTACTGTTAAAAATCAACTCGGTACCAACAGCGTTAGTGGCAAATTTAGCCATAGAAGAATAGTCTTTCACATCTTCAATTTCAACATCAGGATATTGAGCATAAATTTGACCTTCAACCAAATTCCGCAAAGCCTCAGGAAATGCCACATAAAACTTTATATTTCTACCAATACTAGCAATCTCAAAACTAACATGCTCACTGCTATAACCCAACAATTTTTGAAAAAAACTAAAATCACTCTCAATACCATGCAAAGTGGCAAAAATTTGCTCCGCAACAATAGGCCCAGACTCATTTTCTTTAGGAACTCTTACGGATAAGACAGTGTATCTTTGTAAATATTGCCCCCTAAACAGCCTAAAAGAGGCCAACAGCCCTAAAAAAAGGGCGAAAATAAAAATAAAAATTGATATAATAACTAGCTGATTCATTGTACGGATTATACTCTAATTAAAAAGATTTCTCAAAAAATCTTTGCAATATAACCAAAGCAGCAAAAGCATCTCTCTTAAGCTCATTTCTACCGTTTTTTTCCAACGCATCTTTCATTAAAGCATCAGCCTCAAAAGAAGACAAAGTCTCATCAAAAAGCTCAACCTTCACACCATTTTCAGTCAGCAAAGATACAAATCTCTTCACATCATTTAAAATAGGATTATCATCACCTCCAACATTCAAAGGCAACCCTACAACAACCATCTCGCAACCATACTCAGAAAGAAGACTTTTAACCTTTTTCAGCAAAAGATCCATCCCCTCATTAACTATCACATCACGAGGAAAACTAATTTTTAAATCAGAGTCGCCAGTAGCAACCCCAACCTTTTTTGAACCATAATCTAAAGACAAAACTCTCATTAAGCTGCAGCAACTAACACTGTAAATTGCCCATCAAAACCTTCGCCCAAATGAACTTTAACAGTATGCTCTCCAACCTCTTTAAAATGAGACATTTTCAATTGAGACTTATCAAGCTCAATTCCCAATTCAGATTTTACAGCTTTCAAAACATCATCCTCAGTAACAGAACCGTAAAGCTTACCGTCTTCAGTAACTTTACCAGTAATTCTAACTTGTAAATCCGCTAATTTAGCAAGCACTTCTTTAGCATTTTCAAGAATTTGTTGTTTCTTAGACATTAGAGATTCTTTTCTAGATTCAGCCACTCTTAAACGGCTTTCACTAGCAAAATCTGCTAAACCACGAGGGAACAAAAAGTTTCTGAAGTAACCACGTTTAACGTCAACCACTTCACCTCTATAACCTAATTTTTTTACATCCTCATTTAGTACTACTTGCATAATTTCAAGTTAATTGCCAACTATTTATACAGAAACAAGCTATAAAAGTAAAGAGAAAAAATAACAATTATTTAAATTTCCACTTTGATATCCTAGCAAGCCTATCACTCGGAAAATCAACACCTTCCATAGATATTCCGTCAATCTTCCCATCCGTAGCATAATAGTAAACAGGCCTATACAAAAATATAGCAGGAATATCTTCCTTAATTTTCGCAGCTAATTCTTTCAAATCCTCTTCCCTTTCCGAATCATCAAACATTCTTCTAATAGACTCGATTAATTTATCCACCCTAAAGCTCTTATAGTTTGAAAAATTCTGACCAAGTGGATTTGCTTGAGTAGAATGCCAGTAAGAATAAGTATCTAAATTATAACCAAGGCTTTGACCAACAAATAATAAATCATAACTTCTACTCGCAACTCTCTCACGGAAAGCATCAGAATCCAAAAATTCTAACTTCAAACCAACACCAATACCTCTCCATGCATCTGTTAAAAATCCAATTACCTTTTTAACCTCTTCACTTTGCGGAGTACCATCATCATAAGCCCTAACAATAAAATTAAGCTCTAATGGCTCACCATCATCATTATAACGAATACCTGTTTGCTCAGCATCACTTCGTTTATACAAATAACCAGCCTCTTTTAAGGCACCTTGTGCTTGATCAACATTTGATTGATACACCCAATCTTCCTGATCTAGCTCCATTAAAGGAGTATCAATGGGAACTTTATCAACAAAACTTTCCAGAAGCTTTTTCTTATCAACAGCTTTTTGAAGAGCAAGTCTTACATTTAGATTGTCTTTTAGAATCTTACTCTCCATATTCATAAAAACAGCAGTATATTGAGGCAATTCATAAGGCAACAAATTGAACCTACCATTTCCTGCAAAATTAGAAACATATTCACCAGTAACCTTAGGAACACCATTTACAGAACTCAAATTTTCCACCAAATCATTCATCGATGGATAACTAATAAATTTCATAAACTCAATTTCGGAAATTTCGCCGTAGTAAGTAGGATTTCTTTCCAAAGTTATCTGCATACTACTATCAGAAAATGCCTCAACAGGATCAACAACCATATAAGGACCAGTACCAACCGGCTTTTTGTTAAAATCACTTTGTAGAATAGTTGCAGGATCAACCTTTCCTAAAACATGCTCCGGAAGAAGCCCAACTGTAAAATTAGTTACAAAAAAAGTATTTGGCTTCTCCAAAGTAAATTTAATCGTCATCTCATCAACCAAATCTATCACAACACCAGCAAAATTAGTCTTAAGAATTTCATTTTGAAAACCCAAATCACCAATCACATTATGAAAAGTAAAATATGCATCTTTAGCAGTAACTTTTTCACCATCATGCCAACGAATCCCATCCCTAACTTTAAAAGTATAAACAGTTTTATCCTCACTAATACTTAGAGCAGCCATATCATCGACTATCGCCTGCTTATCAGGATCAAATTTCATTAAACCAGAAAATACCAAACTAGAAACCTCCCTATCAGCTTCATTATAATCAACAAACAAAGGGTTTACATTTTGTATCCCAGCCTTAGAAACCACTCCCTCAGTGTAAACATTTGGCTTACCAAAGCCAAAGAAACCATAAGGAAAAACCATCATTTTCACAATCATAGAAAGCAAAAGCGCTACCGAAAAAGCTGCAAGCAGCTTATCTCGATAGTCATAAGACCTAAAAACCTCAAGTATGAGATGAAAAAACTTCATTGATTATATAAAAAGAAATGCCAAAGAATTCAAAACGAACAAAACGGCAAAAACGATACTTAAATTGAAAAGAACTTTTTCCGCACCACGCTTACTAGAGAAAAACCCTCCAGATCCTCCAAATGTAGCAGAAAGACCAGTACCTCTGTTTTGACTCAAAATTGATACAGTAAGTAAGATAGAAATTATAACTTGAAAAACCATTAAAAACTTTTCCATATTGTTATTTAAAAAATAAATCTAATGTCCAGTTAAGTAAACCAAACACAATAGCTCCTATAACATAACTACCAGCATTTGCAAAGATCAAACTAGCATCTCTGAAGGCCGCAACTTCCAAGAAATAGCTAAAGAAAAACAAAAGTGCAATATTTATAATTATAAGAAAAAAACCTGCGCTTAAAAAAATTAAAGGCAAAGAAACAATTTTTATAAGAGGCTTTACGATAGTATTTAAAAGCCACATTAAAACCGACCCAATGATAAAAAATGTTAAACCACCAGTATAAGTAATATCATCAACAAAATAGGTCAAACCAAACAAGGAAATACCGTTCAAAATAATACCTATAAATGGCTTTAATAATAGACTCATAAATTAATTTTTCTTTATAGCTATCTTAACACTTTCACCAGAAACTTCCACCTCAGTTTCTTTATCCCACTGAAAATCACCGCTTTGCAAAAGCTCATCTGCAAGAGTTTCTGCTTTAATATATTCCGCAAATTGTACAACAGCCTCATCAACAGTACTAGAAGCAAGAATTTGCACTAAAATTCTATCATCAACTTGATAATCAGCCTCCTTTCGTAAATCTTGAACAAATCTTACAATATCACGAGCATAACCTTCTTTTTTCAAATCCTCTGTAATTACAGTATCTAAAGCTACCGTAACTCCTTCAGCACTTTGAGCATCAAATCCCTCTTTTCCTCTAAAACCAATATCAACTTCATCAGCCTCAAGAACAAAATCACCAACCTTAACCTGACCACTAGCTAAAACTTCAAACTCACCAGCTTTAACCATCCCAATAATTTTCTGCACATCAGCTCCATATTTAGGACCAAGAACCTTTGATCTAGGCATAACTAAACATTCAACAATATCAGAAGCCTCTTTAATAAAACTTAAATTTTTAACATTTAACTCATCCAAAATAACATCTAAATAAGCATGAACAGAATCAGCATCTACATCTTTAGGAAGTGCAACATCAACTCGTGAAAGCGGCTGTCTCACTTTAATTTTCGCATTAGCCCTAACTGCATGACCAAGATTCACAATCATTCTAACCATATGAATCTCTTTATTTAATTGAGCATCTATCAAAGATGTTTCAACCACCGGCCAATCTGCTAAATGAACAGACTCTTCCTCAGTTAAGTTTTGATAAATTTCATCCGCCAAAAATGGCATAAATGGAGCTAAAACTTTAGAAAATTGAACTAAAACTATGTATAAAGTTTGGTAAGCCTGATCTTTATCGCCATCATTTTCACTTTTCCAAAAACGTCTTCTAGATCTTCTAATATACCAATTAGACAAATTATCCACAAAATCTACAAGAGGTCTTGTAGCCTTGGTTAAGTTGTACTCCCCCATTGAAACGGAAACCTCTTCTATCAAAGAATTTAGCTCAGACAAAATCCAGCCATCGAGCTGATTACTAGGCTTAAAAGAAGCAAAATCTTTTCTTGGCACAAATTTATCAATATTCGCATAAGTAACAAAGAAACTATAAGTATTCCATAAAGTTAAAGTAAATTTTTTCACAACCTCCTCAACATGCGCTTCAGAAAACCTAACATCATTTGCTAACGGTGCTGTAGAATTATATAAAAACATTCTTGTACTATCAGCTCCTAAAGTTGAAAAAAGCAAATTTGGATCAGGATAATTTTTCTTTCTCTTAGACAACTTTTCACCATCGGCAGCAAGAAGAATTCCATTAACAATCACATTTTGAAAAGCAGGTTTATCAAACAAAATAGTAGAAAGCACATGCAATGTATAAAACCAACCACGAGTCTGATCTAAACCTTCTGCAATAAAATTAGCTGGGAAGTTTTTCTCAAACTCCTCTTTATTTTCAAAAGGATAGTGCAACTGAGCATAAGGCATGGAACCACTCTCAAACCAACAGTCAAAAACATCAGGAATTCTAGACATTTGCTTACCACATTCACAATCAAACTTCACATCATCAATATATGGCTTATGTAAATCAAGTTCACTTCCACGTTCAGGAACATCCCCACCGGAATACTCCTTTAACTCATCAATCGAACCAATACAAATTTGCTTCCCACACTCACATTCCCAAACCGGAATTGCACAACCCCAAAAACGATTTCTAGAAATAGACCAATCCCTTGCGCCATCAAGCCACTTACCAAACCGTCCATCCTGAATATGATCTGGTTGCCAACTAATACTCTTATTGTTAGCCAAAAGCCTATCTTTAATTTCAGAAACCTTAATAAAAAGCGAACGAGTTGAATAATTTAATAGAGGTGTATCACAACGCCAACAATGCGGATAACTATGACGATAATTCTCCTTTTTAAACAACAGCATTTTTTCATTAAGCCAATTTGCCACATTCCCATCCTGCCCTTTAACAAATTTGCCAGAAAAATCCTTCACATCATCAGTAAAAGTACCATCCATATGAACATGTTGAATTTCAGCAGCGCCAAGATCTTTACCTAATTTGTAATCGTCTTCACCAAACATTGGCGCGATGTGCACAACCCCAGTACCATCCTCAGTTGTAACAAAATCAGCCAAAGCAATTACATACTTTTTACCAGGTACATCAGTATTAACATAATACGGAAAGAGAGGCTCATAAGATTTAGCTACCAATTTTCCTTGATCAACAGTTTCCAAAATTTTATAACGCCCTTCACCAAACACTTTTTCAACAAGAGCTTTAGCCATAATATAGGTCTCTTCCCTATCATTCATATCCTTACCAGCCACCTTCACATATTCTATATCAGGACCAAAAGCCAAAAGAACATTACCAGGAAGAGTCCATGGAGTTGTTGTCCAAGCTAATACATAAATAGTCTCATCCAAAGCATCAATCGCCTCTAAAGCATCATCTTTTAATTTAAATTTAACAATAGCGGAAAGATCAGTAACATCTTTATAACCTTGAGAAACTTCAAAATTCGAAAGTGGAGTTTCACAACGAGGACAAACATGCATCGATTTATGACCAGTGTAAACCATTCCCTTATCCCAAATTTGCTTAAACACCCACCATATAGACTCCATGTAATTGTTATCCAATGTTGCATAAGAATCCTCTAAATCCACCCATCTACCAATTCTTCGCAAAGTTTGTTCCCACTCCTTCGTGTACTTAAAAACAGATTCTCTACACTTATTATTAAAATTCTCCACACCAAAATCCACAACAGCCTTACGCCCAGAAAGCTCAAGCTCCTTTTCAATTTCATATTCAACAGGAAGCCCATGACAATCCCAACCGTTAGTCCTCGGAACATACATACCCTGCATCGTCCAATAACGAGTAACTGCATCCTTCAAACAATTGGCCAAAATATGACCATAATGAGGAAGACCATTAGCAAAAGGAGGCCCATCAAAAAATACAAACTTTTCAGACCCCGCCCTCGAATCAACAGATTTTTTAAAAACCTTATTTTTATCCCAATAATCAAGCATTCTCTCCTCCATTTCCGGAAACGACTGCCTTGGATCAACTTTTTTAAACATAAAAACAGTTTAGTAGAAAAAACCTACATCAGCAAGCTTTGCAAAAAGCGCTAAATTGTGCTATAATATACAAATATAAATACAAATATGAAAAAATCACACTTAATTATTGGCGGACTAGTAATCGCCACAGCTGCAATAGCACTAACATTAAACAATAGCGATCTTTTTCAAGGTAGGCTGTCGCGCAATTTAACAGCTCCAAACTCGAAAATCGATTTAGAAAAACCACAATACGACAAAAAAACAGACCCAGCTCAAAACCCAATTTCTAGAATCTACAATGTTCTAAACCCGCAAGAAAAAAGACCAACTATCCAAGTACAAGGTGGATCAGACGGAAAAGCCATAGACCCATGTGAGGAACAATTTGGTGGGAAGTGGGAAACTGTTCTTGAAGGAAAATATGTTGCCAAATACGAAGAAAATCCATCGACAGAAACTGCAAAATTGGAAGACATCAGCGCAAAAAACATACTAAATCTTAACGAAGAACTTATAAACAAGAAGTATAAAAAATTCTGTTACACACAAGAAGACGTTACAGACACACCAACGCTACAAGCAACAAGACTTTGTGATGACCTTGTAACAGGAGGATGGGGCCTTATAATTAATAATCCATCAAAAGCTAATCTATCCTGTATAGTTAAAGAGAAACTTCCAAAAGGCCCAACATTAAAGGACAGCGAAACTTATAAAGAAGACATAATAGTATTTGCATCACAAGGAAAATACATTCAAGAAAATGGAATAGTTAGTCCATATCCAGGAATAAGAAATTACAGAGGATTTACATTTAAAAACATCAATCTTGAAACTACATTTGCAAGTGCACACAATTTTTTTAACATTCCAGAAGCTGCAAAAGACAACTCCTACCTAAACAAAACTATAAAAGTAAAACTTTCAGCACAAATAAACGATTACAAACCAGCTGCGCCAAAACCAGATTGCTACAGCAATCCATACAAAGTACAGCCAAGAAACATGACAACAAGTTACCCATCATGTGACGAAACGCCAAAACCATACACAAGCTCTACCTCAATAACAGACTACCCAAATCTAATAACACGTGGCGAATTAGCAAACCTCATTGTAAATGAATACAAAAAAGACGGAATAGACACAACGTCCACAGACACTTGCGCACCAGACACAAAAGGACACAAATATGGAAAATCTATGTGCTTCCTTTACAAACTAGCAGGAGAAAGCGAATCGCCAATTGAAATGTGGAGTGATGGGCTAAGACCAGATAATTTTATTCAAAGAGATCATGCAACAAGATTTATAACAGAAAGCTTTCCAACATTAAAATACCCAGACAAAAACCCTAAATACAATTTTTGGAAGAGTCCTTACAATGACCTTCAACACCCTGTTACAACAAAATATATATACGAACTATGGACAGAAATAGACGAAAAAATATCCTCCTTTTATTGGAGAATACTATCTATGTACTATTCAGATGTAATAGATAAAAACAACGGATGGTTTTACCCAGAATCCTTCCTCACTAAAACAGATGCTCAATCATGGGTACAAAAAGCCGGAAAACTATAAACAATCAACAAAAAGCCCCCGCTTTCTGCGGGGGCTTTTTTAAATCCTTAATTTCACCCACACCCCTGACATCCTCCACAACCACTAGGTCCACAACCTCCACCGGAAATATCTAATTCATATTCATCAACAAGCTTCTCAGCAACACCAATGTATTTATCTGGCGTAAGAGCTAAAAGTCGTTTTTTATCAGCAGCAGGTATCTTTAAACCGTCTACAAGCTTATGTATAGCAGCCTTTGTAATACCAGATTTACCACGAGTTAATTCCTTCAAAGCTTCATAAGCTCCTTCGATTTTATATCTCCTCATAACCACCTGTATAGGCTCAGCCAAAACTTCCCACCTATCTTTTAAATCATCCAAAATCACCTTTTTATTAACTTCACACTTGGAAAGACCTTTAATTGTACTTTTATAAGCCAACAAGGCATAACTCAATGCAGAGCCAATATTTCTACAAACGGTTGAATCTGTTAAATCTCTCTGCATTCTAGAAACCGGCAATTTTGCCGACAAATGTTCAAGCATAGCATTAGCCAACCCCAAATTACCTTCGCTATTTTCAAAATCAATAGGGTTAACTTTATGAGGCATAGTAGAAGAACCCACTTCACCTTTCACAACCCTTTGACCAAAATAACCCATAGAAATATATGTCCACATATCTCTATCAAAATCCAAAACTATTGTATTAAAGCGCTTTATTGAATCAAATAAACGAGCAAAAATATCATGAGGTTCAATTTGAGTAGTGTATTTATTAAACTCAAGACCCAAACTTTCCACAAATGCTTGAGACCCCTTCACCCAATCAACCTTAGGATAAGCCTCTATGTGAGCATTGTAATTACCAACAGCACCATTGATTTTCCCAGGCATCATTATAGAATTCATAATCGAAAATTCTTTTTCCAAACGAGCAACTACGTTTATAAGCTCCTTACCTAAAGTAGTTGGAGTAGCCGTTTGCCCATGTGTTCTCGAAAGCATAGCTACCTTCTTATTCGCAACGGCCAATTCATACATTTCCTGAATCAAACCACTCGCAGAAGGAGCAAGTTCGCGTTGAACAAAATCCCTCACCATACAAGCATAAGAAAGATTATTTATATCTTCAGAAGTACAAGCAAAATGTACAAATTCCAAATAAGGATCCAGTGGCCCATCCTTTAATTGCTCCTTAATAAAATATTCAATTGCTTTAACGTCGTGATTAGTAGTTTTTTCAATATCTTTAACACGTTTTGCGTTCAGTAAATCAAATTGCTCATAAATACTGCGTAAAATTCTTAACTCAGTAGATTTAAGCTCCTTCGTACCATCTAACTTCAAGTCATTAAAAAGGAAAATCAACCACTCAATTTCAACCAAACAACGATACCTCATAAGCGCAGCTTCAGAAAAATAATGAGAAGCAGATTCAAGCTTATCTCTATATCTTCCATCCAAAGGAGAAATTGCAAGTAGATTATGTTCCATATTATTTTTTAGTTAAAACTGTCTTTAATTGCAGCCATTCTAGATACAACCTTATCACGCAAAGCAGCATCCTTTAAAGCAAAAATCTTTACAACAGACCAAACCAAATTATTTGGATCAATTACTGTCATCACAGGAGTATCACTCGGCATCATTAAAGAACTATTCAAATTCACCATCATATCAGCCTTATCCTGAAATGGAGGACAAGCAAACACAGGGTGATAACTATTAGCAGCAAGTACCCCAGAAAGAGCATTACTTCTACCAGCAATACCAATCATCACAATATCATCTTCTTTATTGTACCCCTCAACTAAATTAACCACCTTCAGAGGAACCTTATGAGCAGATGCAACATGTACATCACTCTCAATTCCCCACTCAGATAGACCACCAACAAGTTTATCAGTGTGATCCATATCAACTTTCGAACCTAAAAAGAATACAGCCTTCATATTATAAATAGTTAGATAAATTATTTTGTAAACGAGACTTAACATCCCCAACTTCAGCAACAAACTCTTCACCAGTAATCAACTCATAAGCTTCTATGTATCTTCGTGCAGTTTCAACCTTAACATCATCAGGAATTGCAGGAATTTCGCCCTCACCTCTAAACCCATGATCAGCTAACCATTCTCTCAAATACTCTTTATCGATCTTTTTTTGCTCTTCACCAGAGCTAAGCCTACTCTCATATTCATCAGCAAACCAGAAACGAGAAGAGTCTGGAGTGTGAATTTCATCAATCAAAACAATATTTCCATCAGAATCTTTACCAAATTCATATTTAGTATCAACCAAAATAATTCCTTGTTTAGCAGCAATCTCAACACCTCTGGCATATAATTTCATAGCTGCATCAGCCATATAATCAAACTCTTCGGCTGTAATAACGCCACGATCTAAAATTTCCTGACGAGAAACAGATTCATCATGCTCACCTTTTTCAGCTTTAGTAGAAGGGGTTAAAATTGGAGATTCAAGTTTTTGGTTTTTCTTCAGACCATCTGGAAGCTCATTTCCACAAAAATTTCTTACACCTTTTTCGTAATGCGTCCAAATGCTCGTACTAGTAACACCAGTAATATAACCACGCACAACCATTTCCACAGGCATCGCAACACACTCCTTAGCGACAACAACATTAGGATCTGGAAACTCTATAACATGATTCCCAATAATATCTTCAGTTTTTTCAAACCAAAACTTAGCCATTTGATTAAGTACCTGTCCCTTAAAAGGAATCAATGTAATAACCTTATCGAATGCAGAAAGCCTATCCGTAACTACAATAATGCGCTTTCCGTCTTTAGTATAATTATCTCGAACTTTACCCTCATACCTCTCACCAAGGTTTGTGAAAGCAGTCCCAGTTAAACAATTCGGTATCTGGGCAAGCAATTGATCGTTCGTCAGCATAAAATATTAAGTTAAGGTAACTTGATAATAAAAAAAATATATAATATATTGCAAGCACAAATAACCTTTTAAATATGTCCAATTCAAAAGTTGCTGTGATACTAGGCGCACAATGGGGTGATGAAGGTAAGGGAAAACTAATAGATATTCTCTCAGAAAAATACAAAATAGTAGCAAGAGCAACAGGCGGAGCCAATGCTGGACATACAATTTATTTAAAAGACCAAAACGGAGAAAGAAAAAAATATGTTTTCCATTTAGTACCATCTGGAATGCTAAATGAAAATTGCGTATGTTTACTTGGAAACGGAGTAGCACTACACATTCCAACATTTTTCCAAGAATTAAAACTTTTAAGAGAAAATGGCATCAAAACAGAAGGACGCGTACTAATTTCAGACCGCATCCACCTTCTCTTCGAATATCACAAAATCGTAGATGGTATTCAGGAAGACATGAAAGGTGACAAAAAAGTGGGAACAACAAAGCGCGGAATCGGCCCATGCTACACAGATAAAGTTAGAAGAAATGGTATTAGAATGTGTGACCTGCTTGAATTTGAAACTTTCAAAGACACCTATCACGAAAATCTTAAAATGCTCAAAAGCCTATATGGAGATTTTGAATATGACACAGAAAAAGAACTCGCAGAACTAGAGTCATTACTGCCAGAAATTAAAAAGATGGTTGTTGATGGAGCGTACTATTTAAATGATGCACTAGAAAATGGAGACAACATTTTAGTAGAAGGTGCTAATGGAGCATTACTAGATATTGACCACGGAACCTACCCATACGTAACATCATCAAGCCCAACAATTGGAGGAATATGTACAGGAATTGGACTTGGAGCAAACAAGCTAACTCAAGTTATTGGTATTATGAAAGCATATTGCACACGCGTAGGTTCAGGACCATTTCCAACAGAACTTACAAACGAGCTTGGTGATCAAATAAGAGAACAAGGTGGTGAATACGGTTCAACAACAGGAAGACCACGCCGCTGTGGATGGTACGATGCCGTGGCAGGAGCCTACAGCGTAATGATCAACGGACTAACAGAGCTAAACCTTACAAAACTAGATGTACTTACAGGAGTAGAAAATCTAAAAATCGCAACAGCATACAAATTAAATGGAGAAAAACTTAGAGGATTTCCAGCAAATACAAAACTACTAGATAAAATAGAAGTAGAATACATAGAATTACCAGGTTGGACAGAAGACATAAGCAAAGCAAAAACATTCGAAGATCTTCCGGAAAACGCAAAAAAATACATTGAAACAATTGAAAAGCTTTCAAACTGTAAGGTTACCTCAATTGGAATTGGGCCAGCACGAGATGAAATGATTTTTAGATAAAAAGACAAGCAAGCCAAAATTTGCCCAAAACTGCAAATTAAATTACAATAATCCTATTATTAATAACCCTCATTAATATGAAAGATGGATCATCATGTTCTTCATGCATGTGCATGTGCCCAGTTACATGGGTATCTCAAGTCCTATTAGTAGTTGGAGGCCTAAACTGGGCCCTAGTTGGATTTTGGGATTTTAACCTTGTTACATACCTAGTAGACAGCTGGCCAATGGTAGAACAAGGAGTTTACGGACTAGTAGGACTATCTGCCCTATGGACAATCTGGAAACTAGTCAAATCTTGCTGTAACTGCTCTAAATAATTAGAGCTTTTTATAAAAAGAGTAGTTCTAAATAAACTGCTCTTTTTATTTATCGGAAGATTCATAACCATAATAAACAGCCTGACCAATTCTAAAACCAATAACCTCCCTTTGCTTACAGAAATTATAAACATCCTCACTCCTACCTAGAAAAACTTTACCGATCGCCGCAGCAACTTCCTGAGCAGTAACTTCAATCACATCACCTAAATTTTCAACATAACCACCTTCAACTCCCATAAAATAGTTGATTAATAAATAAGATAAAATATTACCAAAAAAACTATTTTTTCAAAAGATCTTTTGGAAAAAAAGCAAATGGCAACAAGTCATTCAGAGTAGCAATAATAACCCTCCCCTTTACAGAAGCCATCACAACCTCCACCCCATCAGCTCCACAAGAAAGCTCTAACAACTTCTGCCTACAAGCACCACAGGGAGCTGTTGGCTCACAAACACTTTCATCTGCAGGTGCACCAACAATCGTAACTCTTTTTAAACCAGACAGGCGAGAGGCAGAATCAACACGCCCCCTAGCCGATTCTTCAGCATGCACACCATCATAAGAAATAGTTTCAGAATTCCAACCAGTAAAAACTCTCCCATTTCCCATTCTCAAAGAAGCACCAACCATAAAAAAATTAGAATACGGAGCATAAGCCTCATTACGAGCAGATAATGCAGCCTCATAATCAACACTCCTTTCACCATCTAAATCGTCAACCCATCCCTGCACATAGCTAAACATTTTAAAACCAGCTTCCATATAAAATAGTAAAAAATTAAGAAAAAATTCTACAACAAAAACACCAACATGTAAAGAAAAAGACCCCTTTAAGGAGCCTACAATGTTTCTAAATGGTGGGCGCTGAGGGATTCGAACCCCCGACCCTCTGGGTGTAAACCAGATGCTCTAGCCAACTGAGCTAAGCGCCCGCATGTAAATGCCAATCATTTTTATCATAATTAAAAAAAACTTTCAACCTAAAAGAAAACCATTTTTTGAAAGCCACCCCTCAGCCTCTTTGTAGTTCGGCATAGCTGCCTCAACATGCTGCCAAAATCGCTTAGAATGATTCATTTCTTTCAAGTGCGCCAATTCGTGAACACAAACATAACGAAACACTTCTCGGGGAGCAAACAATAACTTGTAAGCAAAGTTTAAATTTCTCTTAGAACTACAACTCCCAAAACGAGAGTCCATCCTCTTAAACCGACAAGCATAGTAAACCTCTTGAAAATAAAGCTGATTCAATTCATCAACAACTTCATGCAAATAAGATGTTTGATCATCCATTACAACTTTTTGTGCCAAGAATTTAATTCTATCAGCATCAAAGTGAGGAACAATTACCTTTATAACATCGCAATCCAAATAAGCTCTTGAATTTGCACGTCCGGAATCAATTTCAACCTCCAATTTGTATATTTTATTATGAGTAGCAATCACACCACCATCTTTATAAACAGGTTCAATAAAATCCCCACCGACACTTGCCAATTTTTTCTCAGCCCATTTTAAAAACTTTTCAACCATTTCATCACGAGTTTTTCCAACAGCAAATCTACTCAATTTTAAAATAACCTTCTTCTTACGAATTCTTACAGAACAATTACCAGAAAAAACCTGTTCATACTCCACATCATAGCTACGATCACCAATTCTAATTTCTGCGGGATAATCCATAAAAACTCAAAGCAAGATGCTAAATTAGGACACTAATTAACAAAAAAATCTTTTTTTCTAACTAAGTAGATTATCACAATGATACCAATTAAAAGAGCACCTCCTGATGAAAACATCAAAGAAGCCGTTATTAATTCGGGGGTCATAAGAGAATACATTTCTGGCGTTAATGTTTCTTTATAAAAACTATCATACATCATTTTGTTTCCAAGAAGCGAAACCATATTGACTACAATGAGAAGCATTGAAACAATGTACCAACCAATCGCCATTTTTCTCGCCCACATCATTCTTTTTAAAATACCATAAAAAATTGTTGACAATATGACAAATATAACCAAATTCACAACAACAGCTCCTACACCACTAAGTAGTAATGGGCCCAATTGTGACAAAGGTGATTTGAAGACGGAGAACAGGGTCATCACAGCAGGTAAACCAACAAGTATTAGGATTAATATCATACCAACCGGAAACCCGTTCTTAATTTGTTTATTTTCCATAATTTTAGATTATATTAATTACATAGATAAGTTAACTACTTTACAAAAACAATCCCCAACCCTAGAAATAATACAATAATAAACAACCCGACAAACAAAGTTAAACCTGTCAGAAAGAGAGCAAAAAATGATTTTATTAATGAAGAGCCATAAAACTTATGTACAACGTATACCCCCACCATCAGCGAAACCACCAAGGAAAATAAACTAAGGACTGATGACAATTCCTGAATTCGATCTAAAAACAACATGCCCAAACTCATAGTTATACCCAAATGTATGCCGAGAATAACTAAATTACAATACAAGGCAGTCTTAAAATCACTTTTTGCGAATTTCAAAAGACGTGCAAAGAAGCGCAAAATCAAAGAAGTAATCAGTGGAATAATAATCATCCCTAGAATACCAACAGTTAAAATCAAAAAAATTAACGATGTACCATTTGACAAATTCATATGTTTACTTTTAAAAAATTTAATTTGGTGCCCAGGAGAGGACTTGAACCTCCACCCAAATACATGGACTACCACCTCAAGGTAGCGCGTATACCATTCCGCCACCTGGGCACGTTAAAACAAGAGGATTCTATCACCTAATATCTAGTCTTCCAAGTCCTTATTACTTTTAAGCACAACATCTAAGTATTGTACTTTTCCATTACGCCAAATTTTCATTTTCACCCTATCTCCAGGAACATGCTCACGAATAACTTTTTGTAAAGGCATATCAACAGACAAATCAATATCATCAATACTTAATATAATATCCTTTTCCTTAACACCCGCATCAAAGGCAGCCCCCTTGTAAATCACCGCTGGATTTTTCAAAGAACCATCCCCAACCACAAGAGCACCACCAACCAAATCCTTAGAGAATTCAGATGCCTGAGATTTACTCAACATCAAAAACCTCACACCTAAAACAGGCCTAATTATTTCACCATTCTTTACCAAACTTTTAACAATAGGCTTAAGATCATTGATAGGAATTGCAAAACCAATACCGTTTGCCGATGAAGCAACTGCAACATTCATAGCAATCACCTGCCCTTGCATATTTATCAGCGGTCCACCACTACTACCTAAATTAATAGAAGCATCAGTCTGTAATAGTCCAGAAAGATTTTCAACCCCATAACCAAAATCATTAAAAGCAGTTACATCCCTACCAATTGCACTAATAATTCCAGAAGAGGCTGTGTTCTCATACTGAGCCAGCGCATTACCAATAGCCAAAACCTGCTGACCAACTTGTAAAACATCAGAATCACCAAACTTAGCCACCTTAAATTCCCTATCACTTTCAACCTTAATTGCTGCAACATCATCAAAAGGATCCAGACTTAAAACCCTAGCCTTAGCCTGCTCACCATCATTAAAAACAACAACATAATTCAAACTCAAATCTTCTACAACATGCCTATTTGTTAAAATAATTCCACTTTCATCAACTAAAAATCCAGTACCACCAGTTTCCTTCTGACCACTATTGGTATATGCAAGAATAGAAACAACGGAATCAGAAACAGCATCCACAGCACTAATCATTTCAGAATTTTCAATAAAGAAAACATCATGAGCAATTTGCGATTTACCAACAAAACTACCGGCAAATCCACCTACGAAACCCAGAAATAGCGCCAAAAATAAAATATGATAGTTTTTCATCAATAAAATTTTACCCTTATTTCAAAAAATCGCAATCGACGATCACAACTTGCCCTTGCAACATAAAAACAAATCACCGAAAATAACTACGGTTTCAATATAAGTAACCCACAAAACTATGAGCGCAATTCAAAAAAGCGACCCTCAAATTTATGAGGCTATTGAGCGTGAAAAACGTCGACAAGCCGAAGGTATCGAATTAATTCCTTCAGAAAACTACACATCTGAAGCAGTAATGGAAGCTTGCGGATCCATCCTTACAAATAAATACTCCGAGGGGTATCCAGGGAAAAGATATTATGGAGGACAAGAAAATATAGACCACATAGAAACACTTGCCATTGAAAGAGCAAAGGAACTTTTTGGTGCAGAGCACGTAAATGTTCAGCCATATTCTGGATCACCAGCTAACACAGCAATTTACTTTGCCCTACTAGAATTTGGAGACACAGTAATGGGATTAAAACTAGAACATGGAGGACACATCACCCATGGTTTACCAATAGCCTTTTCTGGAAAAGCATATAATTTCGTTCAATATGGAGTAGATATTGAAACCGGAAGAATCAACATGGAAGAGGTAAGAAAAATGGCTCACGAACATAAACCAAAAATGATCGTAGCAGGATTTACAGCCTACCCAAGAGACATAGACTGGAAAGAATTTAAAGCAATTGCAGACGAAGTTGGAGCAATTACAATGGCAGACATTTCACACACAGCAGGACTAATAGCTGGTGGAGTATTGGAATCACCGGTACCATATTTTGATGTGGTTATGAGCACAACTCATAAAACACTTAGAGGGCCTCGTGGAGCAATGATTATGTGTAAAGAAAAATTTGCAAAAGCAATTGATAGAGCAGTATTTCCAGGATTACAAGGCGGCCCGCACGAACACGCCATTGCTGGAAAAGCTATTGCATTCAAAGAAGCACTACAACCGTCTTTCAAAGAATATGGCGCACAAGTAAAGAAAAATGCAGCATATCTTGCAGAAAAACTAATGGAGAGAGACTTTAAACTAATCTCTGATGGAACAGATACTCACTTATTACTTGCAGATTTAACAAACAAAGGAGTAACAGGAAAACAAGCACAACATGTACTTGATGAAGTAGGAATCACTCTAAACAAAAACACAATTCCAGGAGAAACTCGTAGCCCTATGGATCCATCAGGAATCCGTTTTGGAACACCGGCTATCACAACTCGCGGAATGAAAGAACCAGAAATGGATCGCATCGCAGATTGGATGGACAGAGTTATCTCAAACATTGACGACGAAGCCTTACACGCACAAATAAAAGAAGAGGTAAAAGAAATGTGTCTAAAATTCCCAGTACCAGGAATCAAAGTATAAATTTACTCAGTTCTTTTTATTACAACAATTGTAATATCATCCATTTGTTCATGGTCACCCATGAAAGCATAAACATCGTCGAGGATCATCTTCTTTAGATCTTCGGCGGTTTTTGCTTTTTGAGCAAAAGCTTTAACAGCACTTTGCAAACGATCCATGCCGTAACATTCTTTATCTGTTTGCCAAGCTTCTGGAATACCATCACTATAACAAACTACGAAATCACCAACTTTTAAGTCAAGATCCTGAGCATGAGTTGATTTAGAAATATCTGGCAACATACCAAGCGCAATTCCGCCAGCCTTACCAAGAACAACATCTCGAGAGTCAGACTTATAATGAATAAGCTGCTCATGACCAGCACTTACATAACTAAATTTACCAAGCAAAGAATCCCACTCCATCAAGCAAAGAGTCATAAACATATTTGGCATAGTTTTAACCTTCAAAACCTTGTTAACCTTTAAAATAATTTGCTTCAAATCAATTTTGTCACTAAAACCATAAAACAAAGCACTAGCAATAGAACTCACTATACCTGCGGGCACACCATGACCAGTAACATCCCCCAAATACATAAGCATTTTATTTTCATTGATCGAAATAAAATCATACATATCTCCACCAATCGCTCCAGCAGGATCCACACTAGCAGCTAAATCCAAACCATTTACAGACGGTATCACTTTAGGAACAAGTTGATTTTGAATCTGTGTCGCTAATTCAAGCTCGCGAGTTACACGCTCCTTATACAAACGAGCATCCATACTCGCTTCAAGATCCACCGCCATCTTGTTAAACGCCCCACCAAGATAACCGATTTCATCACTAGTTTTAATTTCAACTCTAGTTTTAAAGTTACCTTTAGCAATTTCCTCAGCCCCCTTTACTAATTTCCACACCGGTCGAGAAATTTGTGTAGACATAAAGAAAGACATCATCATTCCCAATAAAACACCAAACAATGCTAAATAGACAATACGCTGACGCATGGCCTCAATCCTCATATTCAAATTACTATAATCAACTTTATAAACTACAGAATATTTTTCACTAGCCGGCACAACAAACAAATCCACCAAAGTGCCTTTTTCTAAATCTGCAATTTTTTCACCATTTTGATTAACATAAAAACCTTCTTTCAAAAAATAAACAAAACCATCCAAAGTTCTAACAGAAACATATTCAGATTGCACTTGTGCCAACAATGATTTATCCACAAGCCTATCCTCACCATCGTAACGCTTCGTAGTATCCAAAAGCGAATCATACAAAGTAACACCACCATAACTAACCATTTTAACATTAGAGACATCATCATTCTGCTCAAAAAGAGACTGAACCTCCCTATTAAAATAAACAAAACTATTAGCCTCCAAATAAAGTTCATAGTTGTCTACAACATCACCGGCTGTCAATTTAGAAAAAGCTAAAGTGTTCAAGTATATATCATCAGCAAGTTCAACTTTTTTCTCACTAATAAACAAGAAAGCAACAGCAGAAAACAGTATCACTATTAGAAGTGAAATTGCCATAACAAGCTTACTGCGAATGTTGAATTTCATTATTTTACAGTTATTTCATTAAAATATATCAAACCATCAATACGTGGAACGAAATCAATAGAGTTGTTAGTAGCAAAGACTGTTTCATATTGAAAAAGTGGAGATCCTAAAACATCCTTCCTTACAACAATTTCCATTAACTCCTGAAGCACTGCGCGCCTTCGGCGCGCATCCAATTCAGTCAAACCTTGATCAATTAAAGCATCAACCTGAGCATCACTATAATTCATAACATTAAAATCAGCTCCAGATTTAACAACAGTCTTAAAGAAATCTACAGAATCACCAATATCAGATTTAAAACCAAAGAAATACATATCAGCCTTTTTTGCGTCTAAACTTTTCAAAAAATCATTTCCATCCAAATAAGAAACAATAACATTTACATCAGAATCCTTTAAGGATTTTCTAACAAACTCACCCAAAACATCCAAACCCTTCAAAAGATGCAATTGCAAAGTTTTCCCTTTTAGAAGCCCAACATCAGATTTAGGAAAATTATGAATTTTTGGATTAAACCCAAAAACCCCATCACTAACAAACTGATCAACAGGTAACGCAAAACCACCTAACTCCCTAGATAATGCTGTTTTATCAAATACACCAGCCAAAAACTCTCTAGCTTTAACATCTTTCAATAAAGAAGAATTAACATTAAACAACAAAAACTGAACTTCCAAACTAGGCACCGAAACAGTTTCAAAACCACGCTCCTTCACAGCAGCAACCGCATCAAACGGCACAAATGCCAACATATCAGCCCCACCGTTTAAGAAATCGTTAACACGAAGCGATTTATCCATCTCAACTTTTAAAACAACGGTATCAAACGGAACATCACCACCCCAATATTCATCATTCTTAATAAGCTCCATTCTTTCACCAAATTTCCAGCTAGAAAGCATGAATGGGCCTGTCCCCGTAGGCATTTCCACTTCATCAGAAGAAATAATTAAAACATTGGAAACCTTTTGTAAAAGCAAAGGATCAGGCTTCAAAGTTGTAATTTGAATTGTTGCGGAGTCCACCGCTTTCACAGATCTAATTGTTGAAAGTAAATCTTTTAACTCAGACCTCTCATACCTAGCAGCTCTTTCAAAACTCGCTAAAACATCTTGCACATCAAACGCACTACCATCATGAAACTTCACACCAGATCTTAAGCGAAATTCCCAAGTATAATCATCCAAAAGTCCCCATGAAATTGCCAAAGACGGCTTCATGTTTAAGTCTTTATCCGCAACAACAAGAGGCTCATAAACATTCACCAATCTCTGTCTAGCAGTCGGATTAAAAAATGTTGGCTCAAATTCACCAATTTCATCAGGATAAATAACTGTTAAAACTTCCTTTTTCTTCATTACATTTTCCTCTAAATTAGAGGATTTATTATCAATAAAATCAGCAAAAAACAGCTTTAAAGTAACAAAAACAAACACAAGCACAAAAATGCCATAAACTATTGCCTTCAAAATTTTCCATATTTTACTTTCCATTTGTTTTTATTTTTTTCGAAAATATCCCTATATTATAACAAAAATAGCGATTTTTTTCAACTACAATTTAGCCAAAGTATCTCTTAAATCAGACTCTAATTTTGAGTCACCCATCTGCCTTGCAATATCCAACATTTTTAAATAAACAGACTTATAACTTTTTGCCTGTTTTATAGTCTTTACACCTGAAACTTTCCTATGAAGCTCATTAAATTTCTTTGCCAAACAAGCCTTCAACATCTCATCATCACCTAAATTCTTAAAAACCTCTATAGCCTTATCAACCTGCCCATTTTTATAATAAAAAACACCTTCATTATGAGAAACAACTCTAAGAAAATCTGTTTGACCGCTTTTAGAAGCGTAAAATTTAGCTAATTTAAAATTTTTGGAATCCATATAATAAGCAGCAGCATTATGATATGCACTCACAAGCAAATCCCTATCCCCCATTTTAGTAAAATAAAAAATCGCTGTATCAAAATCTTTACGACGCATCGAAGAAACAGCCATATTTCTATATGCAATGTTCAAATTTTTAGCAACCAAAGACTTTAAGCTACTCAAAGCATAAGCCAATTGAGCACTTTTAAGCATCATCCTTTCATCAACCACCTGAACATCCTCTCTAAAATCAGCTAAATCTAACAAATTTGTTGAAATTATTTCCGTCACAGGTAAAACCTCCAAATTTTCACTGTAATGATGAAAAGTCGCATTTGTAGCCTCAATATCCACACCCTTAAAATGCAAACATACATGTTCAGGCAAAAGCTTAATAGATAGATCCACCAAAGGATATTTCAAAGAAAAAAGATAAATGTATAAAGTCACAATCTGATTACAATCCCCCTCTAATTTCGCATCATTAGGATCTCGTAAAAGTTTCCCAAAACTTGCAGTCTTAATATAGTGATAATACAAACCTGGACTTAAAAACTGCATTATTTCAAATAAATATACAAATTGGTCTTTATAAGAATCAACAAAATCCAAACCCACAGCTTCAACAGCAAATTTTACATCCATAACACTTACAGGATTCGCAGCAGAATATTCATTCAATTTTTTCTTAATACCCTCAACATCTTCATACATTTTTCTACGAGTAGTCTTATTTAGATATTTATACCCCTTAAACTTTCTTTCCATCCAAACATTCAACACAATCAAATTTTCCTGCATCAAAGTAAGAAGCTCAGTACGAACATCAGCAATACTATCTGTAGATTTTATACGCATAAAAAACTTATCAACCTTTTTCTCAAAAGGATGAACATAAGGCGAAAACAAGCCAAAAAACCATTTAAAAAATCTCAACATGAAAATATTATATCACAGATTAATTACCTTTTTTCAAAACTGCTAAAAACGCCTCTTGTGGCAACTCAACTTTTCCAACCATCTTCATACGCTTCTTACCCTTTTTCTGTTTTTCCAAAAGTTTTCGCTTACGACTAATATCTCCACCATAAAGACCAGCTGTTACATCTTTTCTATAAGCAGACAAAGTTTCTCTCGCAACAACCCTAGAACCAACAGCAGCTTGAATTGGAATCACAAAATTTGCACGAGGAATTAAATCTTTAAGGCGAGAGGTTAAATCTCTCCCTACATAAAAAGCATTATCTTTATGCAAAATCAAAGAAAGTGCATCAACAACCTCACCAGCAATCATAATATCCAATTTCACAAGTGCACCAGCTCTATAATCCAAATACTCATAATTCATAGAAGCATATCCACTTGTAGCACTCTTAAGATTGTCGTAAAAATCAACAACTATAGAAGCTAGCGGCAATTCAAACACCAAAAGAACTCTATTTTGATCTAAATACTGCATATTTTTTGAAATTCCACGCTTTTCCGTACAAAGAGTTATAACTGCACCAACGTGATCTTTAGGAACCAAAATCTCCACCCTTACCCATGGTTCTCTAATCTCAATAATTGCAGATGGATCTGGCAACTCAGAAGGACTAGATATAGTTTGTTCACCATCTTTTGTAACCACAACATACGAAACCGAAGGAGCAGTAACAATTAAAGTTAAATCATATTCTCTTTCTAAACGCTCTTGTACAATTTCCATATGTAACAGTCCTAAAAATCCGCACCTGAAACCATGCCCCAAAGCACCACTATGCTCAGGCTCAAAAGTTAAAGCACTATCGTTCATTTGCAATTTACCTAGCGCATCTCTAAGTAACTGATATTCATCAGCATCAGTACTAAACACACCAGCAAAAACAAAAGGACGAACCACATTATAACCAGGCAAAGCACTCGCATCTGTCATTTCCATTTTAGCAGCACCAGACTTCCAAACCGTATCACCAACTCTCGCATCTCTTACAGATTTCAAACCAGTTACAATGTACCCAACCTCACCAGCATTTAAAACATCAGTAGGTGTGTATTTAGGCTTAAAATAACCAACTTCTAAAACCTCAATACTCTTTTTTGTATTAAGGAAATAAACAGTATCTCCTCGTTTTACAGAGCCAGATTTTAAACGCACATAAATAACAACTCCTTTATAAGAATCATATATGGAATCAAAAATCATAGCCTTAAGCTCATCATCAACACTTGTTTCAGTAGGTGCAGGAATAACTTCCACCACCCTGTCCAAAACCTGTTCAACATTAGTACCTTCTTTAGCAGAAACAGCAATAATACTCTCTTTTGGTATACCCAAAGCATCCTCAATTTCTTTTGCTCGTCCAACAGGGTCTGCAGAAGGCAAATCAATCTTGTTTAAAACCGGTATAATCTCCAAATCATGTTCAATAGCCATGTAACAGTTTGCCAAAGTTTGAGCCTCAATTCCCTGCGTTGCATCCACCACCAAAATAGCTCCTTCACAAGCAGCTAAGCTTCTTGAAACTTCATAAGAAAAATCAACGTGACCTGGAGTATCAATTAAATTCAAAACATATTTTTCACCATTGCACACCCAATCCATCCTTACAGGCTGCAACTTAATCGTGATTCCACGCTCTTGCTCAATATCCATAGTATCAAGCATCTGACCATGCTTCATATCACGACCAGCCACAGTAGAAGTAATCTCCAGAAATCTATCCGCTAAGGTAGATTTTCCGTGATCAATATGGGCAATAATACAAAAATTTCTAATATTCTTTTGACTCATCGAGCGCCATTTTAGCAGAAACCTAAAACAAAAAATAGCAACTTTTCATAAGAAAAAAATCTCACAAGCCTATTGCTACAAAAAGCCAAATATGCTATAATACACAGATAAATAAAAACAAAATGCAATACAAAGTACCACAAGACGTACAAAGAGAGGATACAATTATAGGACCACTAACCCTAAAACAAATTGGAATATTGGGAATTGGTGGCGGTATTGCCTATGCTATTTATGTAACACTAGCCAAAAACTGGATGATAGAAGTATGGCTTCCACCCACAGGAATTGTAGTAATGATCACCCTTGCATTCGCCTTTCTAAAAGTTCACAACTTACCATTCCATATCTATCTAATGAGCTTAATTGAATTTCACTATCTACCTAAAAAAAGAATTTGGATACAAGGAGCAGGAACTCCATTTGTTCCACCATTTCAAGAGAAAAAAATAGAAAAAAAGATAGACACAGCCCCTAAAAAAGAACAAAAAAGTATAGAAGAACTAGCAGAAATTCTTGATTCAAAAGGTAAAAAACATTCTGCAATTCAAGAAATTGCTAACCAAAACTTAAACAAATAATATGTCATTACTAGATTTAATTGCCCCAGGCAAAAAAAATAAGCAACAATCACAAAAAAGCACCCAAACTTATTTAAGAATTGGTGAAATCAGAGACAACACTCTTGTGCTAAAAAACGGCGGACAAAGATCAATTTTAAAGGTTTCAAGCATTAACTTTAACCTTAAGTCTGAACAAGAACAAAACGCAATCATTTCAGCCTACCAAGGTTTCCTAAATTCACTAGAGTTCCCAATTCAAATTGTTGTTAGATCAAAAAAACTAGATATCGATGACTACATAGAACAAGTAAGAAGACTTGGTGACAAGCAACAAAACAAACTTCTACAAGAACAAACATATGAATACTCAGAATACATCAAAAAACTAGTTGAATACGCTGATATTATGGAAAAAGAATTCTATGTTGTTATTCCGTATGACCCACTTAGATCAACAGGACAAAGCCTTTTTCAATCATTCATACAGCACTTAACACCAAAAGACAGCTACAGTGACGTAAAAAAACGCCACAATGAATTCAACAACCTAAAAAAACCTCTATCATACAGAGTCAACATTGTTAAATCAGGACTTGAAAATTGTGGACTAAAAGCAGAAGAATTAACAACTCAAGAAATAATTGAGCTATTCTACCGCACCTACAATCCAAAACTCTCAAGAACACAAAAAATAAAAAACCTCGACGATACGAACATCAATGAACAAGAAGTAGAAGATTAAACTTCTTTAGCAACAGTATCTACATTAGACATATTAGTTAGTTTAAAAACAACCTCAAAGAATGTCAAAACTACTACACCTCTTCCACACCATTGATTCTATCAAGAGCCTCTTTCAAAGCCCTATTTACCTCCATACCTATCTCTTCTAAATTATTAGTCAAAATCATATTATTAGCACTAGGCTCCAAACCTTTCAACATATTAACCAACTTCATAGCATGCACATAACAACTCAATTCAAGAACTCTTTTAGGATCACTATCTGGAAAAGTAATTATTTCTTTCAAAACCTCATCAGCTTCGTCTATCTCACCCAAATTTAAAAGCACAAAAACTATACTGTAAGATAAACTTTGAGCAAATCCCTTTTTATGTTCCAGCCAAGACCGTAAGAGATTAAAATACATTCGTGTTTTAGCTTCATACTCAGGAATCATAGAATTAGAACCAGAATCAACAAATATACCATCTGACAAATTTTTAAACATATTGGAGCAATGCAAAGTCAAGTTCGCCAATATATTTGCACGTAAAAATTGAGCAGGAGATGTAGATATATACTCAGAAAAACCTTGCTCATTACCCATCAAATCCAATACCCTTTCATAATACTTAATAGCATTCTCGTAGTAAAGTTGACGCTCTTGTTCAGAAAGGGTCAAAGAAGCCTTATCTACAAAAACTCGTCCTAAAAAATCATTAATAGCAATACTATTAGGATCATACCCCCCTTCTAAAAAATCTAAGACCTCAGAAGAAGGCACATCCCCAAATGCAACCATTTCATAACTTATCTCTCCAGAATTACCATCGACTTTCTTTTTAGAACCAGTCATACATTCAAATTTTTCCCCAAAATGGGAATCATCTCTAAAATTTCCAATCAATCCTCGCACAAAATCCTTTAAACCATCAAATGACTCTGCAGCATAGCTGCCATCAATAACATCAACAAGATCAAAAGCTGCAAGTACGTCACTACAAAAATCATCCAAAGTAGCCTGATTCATTACAGTTAAATAGTTAAAACTGCGAACTTGCCTATATAAAAACCCATACAGCCAATCCTTCTGCTCTGGCGTCATTGAAGTCCCATCTATATACTGAGATATAGCCATCACAACATCCATCTTAGATCTCAAAGACAAGCCAGGATTTTCAGCAACAGCATCCACATTAGACATATTAGTTAGTTTAAATTTGCACGCATTTTAAACACACATCTAGATGATGTCAAGTAAAGGCTCTAAATTATGGAAGTTAGAATAAATCTTTGAGTTGAAAGAAATCATGATCTTGGCAGCGACCTACTTTGCCACGGTCGAGCCGCAGTATCATCGGCGATGGAAGACTTAACTTCTGTGTTCGGGATGGGAACAGGTGTACCTCTACCTCGATAGCTGCCAAGAGCATAACTTCTTTCAACAATTTTAATTAGTGACAATTTTAACGCAAACAAATCTTAAAATTAGATTTCTTTCAACAATTACTAGTCAAAGAAAAAATTCTCTAGATAAGTCAATGGCCTATTAGTACCGCTCGACTGAACACATCACTGTGCGTACATCTGCGGCCTATCAACCCCGTAGTCTTCGGGGAGGCTCATGGGGATATCTTATCTTAGGCGTAGCTTCCCGCTTAGATGCTTTCAGCGGTTATCTAGTCCGAACGTAGCTACTCTGCCATGCCGCTGACGCGACAACAGATACACCAGAGGTTCGTTCATCCCGGTCCTCTCGTACTAGGGACAAGTTCCTTCAAATATCCTACGATCATGGAAGATAGGGACCGAACTGTCTCACGACGTTCTGAACCCAGCTCGCGTACCCTTTTAATTGGCGAACAGCCAAACCCTTGGGACCTTCTCCAGCCCCAGGATAGGACGAGCCGACATCGAGGTGCCAAACAGATTCGTCGATGTGAACTCTTGGAATCTATAAGCCTGTTATCC
>PFDP01000014.1:165480-334125 GCA_002772535.1 Candidatus Peregrinibacteria bacterium CG10_big_fil_rev_8_21_14_0_10_36_19
ATCCGGCCCTAGAGAACCATTGCGCGCCTCCGTTACCTTTTAGGAGGCGACCGCCCCAGTCAAACTACCCACCAAACACTGTCCTGGCTACCAGATTAATGGTATCAGTTAGATCCTAAGTATAGCAGGGGTGGTATCTCAAAGGTGACTCCACTCAGACTAACGTCCAAGCTTCAACGTCTCCCACCTATTCTGCACAGGCTATACCCAGAACCAATGTCAAGTTATAGTAAAGCTCCATGGGGTCTTTCCGTCTTTCCATGATTAACTGGCATTTTTACCAGTTCTGCAATTTCACCGAGTCTAATGTTGAGACAGTTTCCACATCATTACGCCATTCGTGCGGGTCAGAATTTACCTGACAAGGAATTTCGCTACCTTAGGACCGTTATAGTTACGGCCGCCGTTCACCAGGGCTTAGATTCAGAGCGTTAACCCCTCCTCGTGACCTTCTGGCACTGGGCAGGCGTCAGCCCCTATACATAGTCTTACGACTTAGCAGAGACCTGTGTTTTTGGTAAACAGTTGCGTGGAATCTTTAGCTGCGGCCTCCATTTTCACAGAGGCAAGGTTTATCCCGAAGTTACACCTGCTGTTTTGCCGAGTTCCTTAACATTAGTTATCTCGATCACCTTGGTCTACTCGACCTACCCACCTGCGTTGGTTTGAGGTACGGAAACCTAATTTTCTCGCTACCGAAGTTTTTCTTGTCAGCTGAAATCTCTGAAATCATTCCACCAAAGGTAGAACATTTTACATCACTACTCGCGAACTCTAAGGGATTTACCTCGAAGAGCATAAACTTATAGTTTGTACGTGAATTCATTAACACGCTTCAGATATCCAACCACGTCCCTCCTGAGCTAGCGCCTCTTTCAGGCCTTCTAAGTCTCCCACAAAGAACCGAAGTCCTTAAGCGGTTGATAAAGAAAGTCATCCAGGATTGCTCTGGCGAAAATTAAGTTGTACTGGAATATTAACCAGTTGTCCATCGACTACGCCTCTCGGCCTCGCCTTAGGCCCGACTAACCCCAAGCCGATTACCGTTGCTTGGGAAACCTTGGGTATTCAGTGTTGAAGTTTCTCGCTTCAATTTCGTTACTCATGCCAACATTTTCACTTCCTGACGCTCCACAGAACCTCCCGATTCTGCTTCAACGCTGACAGGAACGCTCCTCTACCGCGACACAATCAATTATGTGCCACTCACATCTTCGGTTAAAGCTTTGAGCCCCGTTATATTTTAGGCGCGGAGACGCATAGACCAGTGAGCTGTTACGCACTCTTTAAAGGAATGGCTGCTTCTAAGCCAACCTCCTGGTTGTATACGCGTCTTCACATCCTTTACCACTTAAGCTTTATTTGGGACCTTAGATGGTGATCTGGGCTGTTTCCCTTTTGACTATGGCACTTCGCTGTCATAGTCTGACTCCTATGAAATTCACAGTAGTATTCGAAGTTTATCTGGGTTTGGTAGACTTATTTCGCCCCCTAGCCCAAACAGCGCTCTACCCCTACTGCTATTAACATAAGGCTAGCCCTAAAGCTATTTCGAGGAGAACCAGCTATCTCTGAGTTCGATTGGCTTTTCGCCCCTAACCACAGCTCATCCAAGCATTTTGCAACATGCCCTGGTTCGGCCCTCCACGTGATTTTACTCGCGCTTCAGCCTGGCCATGGTTAGCTCACTCAGTTTCGGGTCTTGTGCACGACACAATCGGGTTATTCACCCTCGCTTTCACTATGGCTCCGGATATTACTTCCTTAACCAAGCGCCGTACAGCAAACTCGTTGGCCCGTTCTACAAAAAGTACGCCGTCACCCTAAGGCTCCGACTCTTTATAAGCATAAAGTTTCAGGTACTATTTCATCCCCCTCCCGGGGTGCTTTTCACCTTTCCCTCACGGTACTAGTTCACTATAGATCTCCAGATCTGTTTAGCCTTGGAAGGTGGTCCTCCCGGATTCAGGCCGGATTACACGTGTCCGACCCTACTCAGGAACACTCTGGAAAATTACCCTATTTTCACCGACGGGGCTATCACCCTCTATGGCCGCCCTTTCCAGGGTCGTTTGGCTAATAGAAATAATTCTCGTGTTGAGGTCCTACAACCCCAATTGCCGTAGCAACTGGTTTGGGCTTTTCCCCGTTCGCTCGCCACTACTAAGGGAATCTCTTTTGATTTCTTTTCCTTGGCTACTTAGATGTTTCAGTTCACCAAGTGTCCTCGATACGCCTATGTATTCAGCGTACCGTACCTGCCCATGACGGCAGGTGGGTTTCCCCATTCGGAAACCTCCGGGTCAAAGTTTGTTTAGCAACTCGCCGAAGATTATCGTAGCTTACCACGTCCTTCATCGGAATCTGGAGTCGAGGCATCCACTTTATGCTTTTAAGTAACTTATTTAGAGAATCAATTACTTTAACTAGTAATTGATAAAAGAAACTTATATTTTTAAAATTTGAAATTGCATTTTCAATTGTCACTAATTTTCAAAGATCATGGATGTACCTCTGCACATCCCTTAACCTAACAAACTCCTGTTAACCTAAGGGATAAGCAGCTATTTTTCTGCATTTAGACGGTAAAAAACTTCTCAAACTCAGTCAAATGCCTAGAGATTATATTTATCGCCGAGCACAAAGTCAACACATTTATTAAAAAAACTTTAATTAGAACAAAACACCCAAAGAATTGCTTATAAATGAGTCTAAAGTACCCAAAGAATACATCAAAGAAAGAATAAAAACTCCAATAGCAAAAAGTACTATAAAGGTGTTAGTACCACCACTTCCCAAATATTTTTCCGCCCAAGAAAAATCTCCAGTAAACATTTTGATCGCCCCCCTATACTTTAACAATAGAAAGGAAGTAACAGAACCCAATATAAGGATGAGAAATTTCATAGATAAATAATAAGAGAAATCCCCCATTCACTCAAGCATAAAAAAATCTCCTATATAAGGAGATGGATTTAATGTGACTATAAAATGGTGGGCGATGGAAGATTTGAACTTCCGACCTCTACATTATCAGTGTAGCGCTCTAACCAACTGAGCTAATCGCCCCTATTTCAAATCACGCGCTTGATTTAAATGTGGTGGAGCTGAGGAGAGTCGAACTCCTTACCTCCGCGGTGCAAACGCGGCGCTCTAGCCAAATGAGCTACAGCCCCACAATTTCTAAATAAGCGACGCTAATAGTAATAAATTTGAAACCTAAATGCAAGACAAATATAATAGATATTTGACAAAAACAAATAAAAACATATAATAAAACATTATGGAAAAGCACAGCAAAACAAATAGCATAATTATAATAGATGATAATCCAGAAATCAGATTATCAACCATTATAAATTTAGCGAAAATAATTCCAAAAGGGTGGGACATCGTCGCGCCAACCAATTTATACGATGCAATCGAACTAATAGAAGATGACACCAGAATAAAAATAGCAATCATAGATAACAATCTCAACTCTAATGGGTTTCAAGAAATGAAGTCAGATGGAGACTACAGAGATTACAGAGGGTGGCAACTCGCACAAAATATTGCATCAAAACAGGACACAAGAATTATCTCATACTCAATTTCAGGTGGAATATACATGACAAATTCAACCCCATACCACTTCAAAAGAAAACTAGAAATACTAAATGGAAACGAAGATGCAATAAAAGAATTACAAGAATTAGTTAGAAGCCTTATTGCACAAACAAAAAAGAGCTAATAAATTAACTCTTTTAATTTAACATCCAGAATGTAATAGAGACACTGACTTCGGCCCCGACTAGCGGGACATTTGTGATCTCATAAATGAGATCTCGACCATTGCCTACTGAAATAAATCAGTGGCTATGTTTCCTATTGAAAGGAGGTGATCCATCCGCAGGTTCTCCTACGGATACCTTGTTACGACTTCACTCCAGTCAGTGGTTTCACCTTAGGACCCCGCTCAAAGCTAAGGGTACTTCGGGTGCCCCCACCTCCCATAGTGTGACGGGCGGTGAGTACAAGACCCAGGAACATATTCAACGCGCTATTGCTGATCCGCGTTTACTAGCGATTCCAACTTCATGAGGGCAAATTGCAGCCCTCAATCCGAACTTAGAGTGGCTTTGGGGATTGGCTCCGCCTTGCGGCATTGCTACCCATTGTACCACCCATTGTAGCACCTGTGCAGCCCTAGGCATAAGGGCCATGCTGATCTGACGTCATCCATACCTTCCTCCGACTTTGAATCGGCAGTCTCCTGTGAAAAATACAACACAGGACATGGGTTGCGCTCGTTTACGGACTTAACCGAACACCTCAAGGCACGAGCTGACGACGACCATGCAGCACCTGTCACCGAGTTCCAGAAGGCACTTCCCTATTTCTAGAGAATTCTCGGGATGTCAAGCCTAGGTAAGGTTCCTCGCTCATTATCGAATTAAGCCAGATGCTCCACCGCTTGTGTGGGTCCCCGTCTATTCCTTTGAGTTTTAATCTTGCGACCGTACTCCCCAGGCGGGATACTTAATGCGTTAGCGTCGTCACTGAAGGGGTCGAGTCCTCCAACAACTAGTATCCATCGTTTACGGCGTAGACTACCGGGGTATCTAATCCCGTTCGCTACCTACGCTTTCGTCCATGAGTGTCAGCGATTTCCCAGCATGCTGCCTTCGCTTTTGGTGTTCCTCTGTGTATCTACGGATTTTACCCCTACACACAGAATTCCACATGCCTCTGAAATGCTCTAGTTTCCCAGTTTTGAACACAGCCTCGGAGTTGGGCCCCGAGATTTAATATTCAACTTAAGAAACCACCTGCGGACGCTTTACGCCCAATGATTCCGGGTAACGCTTGCACCCTCCGTATTACCGCGGCTGCTGGCACGGAGTTAGCCGGTGCTTATTCCTGAAGTACCGTCATAATTCTTCCTTCAGAAAAGGGGTTTACAATCTTTCGACCGTCATCCCCCACGCGGTATTGCTCCATCAGGCTTTCGCCCATTGTGGAAGATTCTTTACTGCTGCCTCCCGTAGGAGTATGGGCCGTGTCTCAGTCCCATTCTGGCTGGTCATCCTCTCAGACCAGCTACCCGTCATAGCCTTGGTGAGCCTTTACCTCACCAACAAGCTGATAGGCCGCAGGCGCCTCCCGCACCGAAAAAACTTTACCCTTTCGGGACCATCCGGTATTAGCCACGCCTTTCGGCGGGTTATCCCTGAGTGCGGGGCAGCTTCCAACGTGTTACTCAGCCGTTCGCCACTATTCACCGAAGTGAACCGTTCGACTTGCATGTATTAGACATACCGCCAGCGTTAACCCTGAGCCAGGATCAAACTCTTCGTAAAAAAAGTTGTAATCTCAGTCTCGTCTATAAAACTTCAAAGTTTCAAGACTAAACGAAAAAAATATTTGAATTTAATCCCATCAGTCTCTCTACTACATTCTAAATGTTAAAGATCAATCTCGCTCTAACTTCAATTAAAGCCTATGCAGTGTATTTAATCTCAAAAGCAAAGTCAACACATTTTTTACAAATATTTAATAACCATAATTAACAAACCAATAATACCATTAGTCAACCACTAAAAGCTGCCTTAAAAGCTAAGTTTTGGTATAATTAATATGATAAACTAACAAAATATAATGATAACAAATAAATCAACAAAAGGGCATGACCCTATAACAAATTCAATCCTAGTACCAACTGTGATTGAAAAAACACATCAAGGAGAAAGATCCTTTGATATTTATTCACGGTTATTAAAAGACCGTGTAATTTTTGTAGGATCACAAGTTGAACCACACATGGCTAACCTTATAGTGGCACAATTGTTATTCCTAGAAAATGACGATCCAACTAAAGACATTATAATGTATATAAATAGTCCGGGTGGGCACGTTACTGCAGGACTAGCAATATATGATACGATGCAATACATCAAACCAGATGTTTCAACAGTATGTTTGGGAATGGCCGCTTCAATGGGAGCAGTACTACTTGCTGGAGGGGCAAAAGGAAAAAGATTCTGTCTTCCAAACGCAGAAGTAATGATTCACCAACCACTTGGAGGAGCCGAAGGTCAAGCATCTGACATCAGTATTCAAGCAACTCACATCCTTAAAACAAAGGACAGATTAAATCAAATGTTAGCAAAACACACCGGAAAACCTCTTAAAACACTAGAAAAAGATACAGACCGCGACAATTACATGAGCGCAGAAGAAGCAAAAGCCTACGGTCTTGTAGACCACATCCTTACAAAAAGATAAAACTAACGGCTAGTATGTTGGATATGTCGATGAGCAAACTCAACGGCATATTCAACAATAGTCTTTGCAACATTAACGCCAGTAACCTTTTGAAGCTCCTTAAATCCTGGATTAGAATTAACCTCTAAAACAAGGGGGCCATTTTTAGATCTCATAATATCAACTCCACCATAATTTAAATCTAAAGCCTGCACAGACCTCAAAGCAATTGAAGCTTCTTCATCTGTAATTTCAACTGGTCTACCAATTCCACCAAGTTCAATATTAGATCTAAATTCACCTTTTTGAGCAGATCTCATCATTGAACCAACCACTTTACCATTTACAACAAATACACGCATATCTTGCCCTTTCGCATATTTAACATACTGTTGCAAAAGATACATTGGCTTATCCCAAAGCAAAACAGATTTTAAAGCACGCATACTTTCAACAATTGTAATACCATTACCATAAGAACCAACAGGCTGCTTTACAATTAAAGGAAACCCTCCAACCAATTTAGCACCACTCACTAAATCTTCCGGACGAGATACAAAAACGGTTTTTGGAATTGGAATACCATAATGATCTAAAATCTGCATTGTTTTAACCTTGTTCTTAGCATTCAAAATTGCATCATAATTATTAAACAACAAAATACCTGCCATTTGCATTTGATCAATCAAAGCACAATATAAATCTACACTCTTTAATACAGATGGACGTGTAATTACAACATCGCACTTCGGAAAAGCCTTACCATCATACATAATCCAAGGTGAAGTTTGATTATAAACTAATTGAAACTTTTTAGCCTTATATATTTTCGCAGTATGCCCCAATTCTCTTGCAGCTTTTTGCATCAGAATTTCTTCTGGCGCTGCCTTACTTTCTGTCCCCTTAAACGATAAAATACCGATTTTTAGCTTTTTCATAACCTTTCTTAAAAAATGCTAGCAAAGTCTATATAGATTCATGCTAAAATGCAAATATGAAAAAAATTACATACATTTTAGCTACAACAATATTATTAACAGGCTGTTTTGGAATCGGAAATGCGCCTATAACAGAAGCGCCTCTTGGCTACCAAATTTTCGAAAATAATGAACTCCAAATTACATACCCAGAAACTTGGGAAGTATTAACACAAGAAAATTTCAATAATCAGGTACCAAACAGCACGATTGTATCAATTCGCAACAAAATAAAAAGCGACATATTTACTGCAAATTTAAACATCACAAGTGGACAAGTAAAAGACATGACAGCAAATGATCTTCAAAAAGCTAACATTGAAAAACTAAAAAACAGCCTACTTAATTTTGAATTAACTGAAACAACGAAAAAAGATAACGGCAATCTTATTAGGTTTAGTGGTAAGAAATCTGCAAATGAAGCGATTATTAACTTTGCGCAACTAATCACAACAAACCAAGATATGAGTTATATAGTTACAACAAGCCACATACCTGGCGAAGATGAAAGTGTTGTCAAAGACCTAGATGAGATGCTAGACTCATTTTCGTTGAAATAATACTTCACGGCGCCATGGCCAAGTGGTAAGGCAGAGGTTTGCAAAACCTTTATTCCCCAGTTCGAATCTGGGTGGCGCCTCCATTCAAACAAGAAAAACTACCATATTGTAGACAAAAAATGTTACAATAAGTTCACCTTATTCTTAAACCATTTTAATATGGAAAACGCACAAGCAATTGCCCTGATTATCGGGCCTATTTACGCATTGTTCGGCCTATCAATGCTAATTTATGCTTCACAATGGCAAAAAGTTATTAAAGGATGGACAAAAGACCACTTCTCTTTAATACCATTAATTATGTTCTCAATGGTGCTTGGTCTAATAATTATTCACACATACAATGTTTGGACATGGCACATTTGGCTACTAGTAACAATTTCAGGATGGGCAATGTTCCTAAAAGGAGCTGCTTATTTACTACTTCCAGGAAGTGTACTTAAAGCAATAATTTCAATGAAACAAAATCTAGGAATGATTTACTTAGGAGGACTAATTGGAACACTAGCAGGTGGAGTTCTAACTTATTACTCATACTTCGCATAAATTAAATAAGTAAGGGCTTTCCATTGCGAAGGCCCTTTTATTTTTGCTAAAATCTCAGCATGTTGAAAAAAGCCACAGTAACAGATCATAAATACTTAACAGACGATGTAGTAGAATTAACCTTTAAAGTAGAAGGAAATTTTAATTACGCAGCTGGTCAATTCACAACTATTCGCATACAAGACAACAATCCTACACCTTGTTTTAGAGCATATTCAATTTCTTCTGCTCCAAGCTCCCTCCCTGGACACTTTCAAACTTGCCTCAAAGTAGTTGAAGGAGGCAGAGGCTCTAACTGGCTAGCTTCACTCAATGTGGGAGACGAAATAAACTTTCTAGGACCAAGTGGAAAATTTCTTTTCACAACGCCAAAAGAAAAAACTGCCGTATTTGTTGCAACAGGAACAGGAATTACTCCTTTTCTATCAATGATTAATGAAGAACTAAACAAAGGATCAACACAAAAATTACATCTATTACTCGGACTAAGACACATTAAGAATGTATTTTATACAGAGGAATTAGAAAAACTTAGTACAGAACATGAAAATTTCAGCTACAACATAACACTTTCTCGTCCAGAAAATGAATCATGGCAAGGAAAAACAGGAAGAGTTACAGAACACCTAGACAATCTAAATCCAGAAACAACCGAAATTTATATTTGCGGACTGAAAGAAATGATAGATGCAGTAATAGAAAAACTAAAAAATCTCGGATTCAAAGAAGAAAATATTCACTTCGAAAAATACGATTAAGCTTTTAGCATATTCAAAACAGCTGTTTTTATAGCTTTATCAACAGAATAAACCGGTCTTTCAATCACCAAATTTTCAACACCAACTGCTTTTAAAACAGCTTTCCATACATCATCTACATCACTAACCATAAAATTAGCAGGACTTGCTAAACCGACTTTTGAAACTGCCTGCAAAGCACTCCTAACATCATCAATTCTATCAATCAAAACATCCAAAGAATGAATCATATTAATAGCAAAACCAGCTTGATCTTCCCAATATTGAGTTAAAACAAGCCCCTCATCTTTAAAATCTAAATCGCGAAATCCGTATCTACCTCCACCTTTAACCCAATCTGATTTTTTTTCAGCCAATACTAAGTCATTATATAAACTTTCTCTCCATTCAACAAAAGCGGTCTTTAAACTATCATTATTTGGGAACGGTATAATTTCAGCGTCAATGCCGTTATTATCCACATCACTAGTAATTAATTTTAAACTGTTCATATCAAAAAATTATTAGATATGATTTTAATGTAATAATTTAAAAAAGTCAATAGAGGGTTTTTGTGGTGCCCGGGGCGGGAATCGAACCCGCACTCCGGTAAAGGAACAGGATTTTAAGTCCTGCGTGTCTACCAATTCCACCACCCGGGCATTACTTACAAACATTCTTCATTTTTTTCACAATAAAATCAATAAGTTTTCACCTAACGCTAATTGCAAAAAAGCCATATTTCTGCTATAATAATAGGATAATTATGACAAAACCAACACAAAATCCAGAACAATATCAAGAACAAGAAAGCACAGAAAATGCTCCAGATCCGCGTACAGAAGTTCAAAACAACACAGAAAATGCACTTGGTAAGCTAAGAAAACAAACTGAAAGAAATAAAATAAAACCTACCGAATTCAAAATCGGCACTTTACACACTCAGTACCAAGAAAAAGTCGGTAAATATACTAACGAAAAAATTACAGAAAATCGCAATATACTAGCAAATGCATCAATAAAAGATATTATTTCTCGCAACGATTTATTATCAGAAGAAGGCAACATCCACGAAAAGCTAGAAAGCAGTTCATCAGCTCGCCTATCCGCATACACCAGCTCACACGAGGGAGAATGGTACACATTAGACTACAAACAGGTTGGAGGAATGAAGCATGAGTTAAACATAGGGCTTGCAGATGTAATCACAGATCCAGCAGTTGAGAATGTACTAATCATGAAAGACGGCGAAACAATCAAAGCCCACAGAGATATAGTAAAATCAGGAAAACACCAAGGCCGTGTAGGTTTTGTAAACGACGAAACAGGTGAATACATCGCAACTTACACAGGAGATAAATTTCAAATTCTAGACAATAAACTAGAAATAGATGAAGCCACAGAAGAAGATTATCAAAAAGTTGCAGAACAAGAAGCAATAGCTCGTCAAAAATTTGCAGAAACATTTAAGGAAGTAACAACAAGTACAGAAAACCCTTCAATGTATGACGTAGTTCTTGAAGAAAAATCATTATATGACCAAGTAAATCTAAATCACATAAAAGAAGAAAACACTGAGAAGGTTAAAAATAACATCAAGATCATTGAAGACACCTTCATCGCCAATGGATATTCTAAAAAAATTGCAGCTGCAGCAATTGCAAACGCTTGGGTAGAATCTGGAGGCTTAAATGAAAACGCAGTTGGAGATGGTGGACACTCAGTAGGACTTTTCCAATTAAATGATAGAGGAGCAGGAAAAGGACTTTCAGAAGAAGAACGAAAGGATCCAAAAAAGAATACTGAATACATCATCAGTAGATCAAAGAGATCACTAGACAGATTAGTTGAAGCAGAAAAAAACGGAGCTTCATTACCAGAACTCGTAATACTATTTTCAAAATATGTAGAAAGACCAGGAATTCCACACAACGATCAAAGAATAGCAGCACTATACAACCTTTTCCCAAATAAAGTTCTAAAAGAAAACCTAAAGGACTTTACTACGCCAGAGGGACTACCTGCACTTATAAGTCTCAAAGAAAACGAACCAGCCATTTTTGGCAGCTCAACAGCTAGAAACTTAGCAGATAAAACAAATGTATTTGGGATTGGAGGAGCTGGACCAGAAGTTTTTCTAAAAAATCTAAAATTCCTTTGGCCACAAATAGAAAAACAAAAACCATCTAAAGTTATTTTGGCTGGATTAGCTGTAAATGGACTAAAACAAAAAGGCAAAGATACCGTAGAACAGCAACTATCAAAATACATGGAAATAGTAGGCTTTTTAGAAGCGAAAGGAATAACTGTAAAAATTTCAACACTACAACCGTACAAACCAAAAAAAGAAACAATTCTAGCCTTCAACACCGAGCTTCGCACAAACCCTAAATACTCAAAATACATTGTTGATACAGCCGCAAGCATCACAACAGCCAATAACGAGTGGAAAGAAGGAATGAATGCCTCAGATAATCTTCACATGAGCTCACAAGGAGAAAAAGCCTTCATGGAAACAGTAAACAACCAAGCTTAAACTTATTTTTGCAAATGCAAAGTTTGTGTAGGAAAAGCAAATTCAATCTTTTCTTTTTCTAAAGCATCTTTAATAGCAAAGTTTATTTCCTGCTGCTTGTCCATATAAACATTATAGTCATTACTCAAAACATAATAGACAACCTCAAAGTTCAAACTAAAATCACCAAAATTTTTAAAATGTGATCTGGCAAATTCCACACCTTCCACTCCCTTCACAACATCTTCAACAATCTTATTAACTTTTTGCAGTTTCTTTGAAGAAGTATCATAAACAAAAGCTAAAGTCATAAGAACTCTTCTTCTTCGCATTTTTTTGTAATTCTGAACTCTTGCATTTGTAAGATCATTATTAGCTAAAACCAACTCTTCACCACTCAAAGTTTCCAAACGAGTAGTTTTTAAACCTATTCTTTTAACTGTCCCCATATATTCCCCAATCACAATAAAATCACCTACCTTAAAGGGTTTATCAAAATAAATAGAAAAAGAACTAAACATATCACCCAAAATATTTTGTACAGCAAGTGCAACAGCAATTCCACCGATACCTAAACTAGCGATTAAAGAATTAATATTTACGCCTAAATTTGCCAAAGCAAGCATAATACCTAAAACCCAAATCACAATATTAGCAATTAAGCCAAGTCCATGAGCAGCAACATCTGCCTCTTTATCCTTTTGTTTTGAAACATGAACTGTCATAGCAAAAGCAACCAAGTTTTGCGCGATTTTTATAAGGTTGTAAAAAAACAAAATCACAAACAAAACTCTAAACCAGTGAGCAACAAAATCACCAACATCCAAGTATTTCAAAGGGAAATAAACAGCAACCAAAAAATATAAATAACCAGGAATTTCTTCAACAATATTTAATAATTCATCATCAAAAACATTTTTAGTATGTGAAGCCATTTTTTTAAGCCTACCCACCAACACAGATTTAAAAACCTTAAAACCAATTAAAATCGCAAAAAATACACCAAGAGCATACAAATAAGTACTTACAGTATTAGTTCCAAACTGATAATTCAAAATTTGTTCGAAGTTTTGCATATGATGTAAGTATAGCAAGATATCAGTATCTATCAACCTTAAGGTCTATCTAGATGGATAAGTCTTTACAAGCTCCATAGCTAATTGTTGAATTTTATCAGCAGCCCTTTGACCTGCAGCCGTATTATCATGATGATCATGTAAACCAAAGGCTGGATTTGTAACCAATGCTATATGTGAAAAAGGAATTCCCTCTGCAGTCGCAGCAAAAGCTTCAATTCCACTCATACCAACAACATCACAACCATCAGCTCTCATTCTCTTTTTAGTACTTGGAGGTTCAAAATCCGGCCCCATATAAAAAGCCAAAACTGCTCTAGCCGCATCTCCTTGAACCTTCCTTAAAGCATCAATTGCCAATTTCATATAACGGCCATCTTCACGAAGATAACCACTATTATGTAAGTCCAAAAACTCACCTACAGAACCCAAAAGTGGCTTACCTTGAGCGGGCAAATTTCTAAAATCTGCACCAGAAACAACAACTAAATCACCAACTTTATGCTCTTCTCTAGGATGCATACGGAAAATGTCACCTAAGATATCAAGCGCCATTCCGTCGCTTACAGAACCGTCGGAATTTATAACATCTCCCTGCAAAACTACCAACACCATTTGTAACAATCACACCATCAATTCTATCTCTCAAAGCTGCCATTACAACACGTACAGCAAATGGCGCACCTTCATAAGGGTGCATTCTACCTAATCTTAAAACACCTCTCCCATCAATATCACCAATTGCCAATCTCTTTTTATGACCAGCAACTCCTCCACCACTGCTAACACCAGGCAATGCCAAAGCACTCTGATCGTTATAAGTATCACTTTCACCATAAGAAAATTTTGCACTCTCATTAAAAACACCATCCAAAGCAGTAGGCCACCCCGTACCTTCAACTATAGCCAAATACTTTTCATCACCAACCTCAGGAACTAACAACTCAGATACACGCTCCACATGATCATCAAATTCAACTTTATTCATAATAACAAACTTTAAGAAATATCTTCCAAAACTTTAAGGGCATCTTCCCTACCCATATTTGTAACTACAGAACCGTTTTTAGAATCAATAAAAATAGCATCAAGAGACCTTCCTCCAACACCAGGAAAATTAACCCCTACATACAAACCACCATCTGCCTTCAATAACGAAACACCAACACTTCCTGCACTCATATCCAAATCCACATTATTATCATCACCCATTCTCCCCTCAAGCTTAACCAAATACTCAAAACCATCCACACCATCAATAGGTTCCAAACCTAACAAAGATTGAATCTCACTCATCATATATTTTTGATTTAAAAATAGGAGAGTTTTATACCACTAGCACAATTAAAAATCAATTAATTCAAATAACCAAAGATAGATTTTGCATCCCTAATAACACGCTGTAAATCTTTAACTTTTCTTGCCTCATTAAAAACAGAACTCAAATCACCACTCTCAATATATGGTAAATCTAAGACATCTAAAACCCCTGCAACCTTTAGATTATAAGCATATCCTCCAACTTTACAATCAGCCAAGACTCCAGCAATTAAAAAATGTAACCTCATACCCACGGCATATTCACAACCATTTAAAAGCTCAATTAAACTATTAAAATCACTAGGATAAACAACCTCACCAAATTCTTTCATCATCAGCACATCCATAGGCTCCATAGCCACAAAAACAAGCTCATACCCCTGAGAACGCAAATCGTTAATAAACTCCCCATAATCAACCTTTTCCTTTAAAGGTCGCACATTTATCGCCACTTTTTTCTTAGACACATTCTCAATAGGCTCACAAAACAAAATCACAGGATCAAAACCAACCACCACACCAAACTCACCAAATTTTAAAACCTCTTTTTTAGACAACTCATCTCTCAATATTATTTTCTCACAAGCCTTTAAAACTTTTTTCACCACCAGTTTAGCAAATAAGCCATTTACTGGCCCAAAAGAGTTAGCAAAAAGATAAACAGGCTTCCCAAACATACGAGCAATAAAAACATGCCAAGCCCAAAGATAAACAGCTTTGGAAGAATAACTATCAGTAAAAAGACCACCTCCACCAAGCAAAACCAAAGAAGACTTCCTCAAAAATTTCAAACTTTTTAACCACCCGAAACTTAAAAAAGATCTCACACCAAATGGCAAATGAGGAGCAACTTTAACCCCATGCCTGCGCTTTGTGTCAGCAACATCACCACTCAAAACTCTCCTCTGGTAATTAACCGGTAACTCCCTCAAAATAACCTCCAACATAGCCTCATCACCCAAATTACCAGCACCATAGGAACCAATAATCAAAACAGACTTTTCTGCAGAAGCCAAAGCAACTCCCTCTAGAAAATGTTTCTTAACTTTAGCATACCAACCCCACTCTTTTCTTAAAACAAACAAAAAGCCACTAAAAAAAGCTAAAACCTTAAAAACAAACAACTTAATCCCACTTGGCAAAACCCCACAATTAGGAAATTTCTCATTAAACAAAACCGCAGACTCTCCTATTTTCCTCATTCTGTCAGGAAAAAAGTCAGACTCCTTTAAAGCATGATGATGCCACGCAACCGCCTTTTCCAAGTAAAAAATTTTAATACCATTTTTAGACATCCTATAACCCAACATAATATCCTCAAAACCATAACCTTTAAAATCTTCATCAAACAAAAACCTCTTAAAAAGCCCTTTAGGCATAGAAATATTGCCAGTAAAAAAATGCCAAAAATCAGTTTCCTCATTATCTTTAAGACCCTCAAAAGTAAGTGCAATCCCCTTTTCCTCAAGAAACTTTCTAAATCTATCTTTGGCTAGCTCGGGAGACCATGTCATAAAACCAACAGCCACCGCATTCACAGCATTACGATGAAATTTTGCATGCTCTTTCATCCACCCTTTACTAACCAAAATATCGGCACCAATAAACAAAATAATATCTCCAGAACACATCTCAACTCCCCTATTTCTCGCAGCCGCCGCACCAAGATTTTCTTGCGACTCAAACCTAAGTTCAAAATTTTCAGCTTTTCTTTGCCAATTCAAAAGAACCTCAACAGTATTATCCGTTGACCCATCATCAATAACCACAACCTCAAAAACCTCATCAAAATCCACTTCTTCCAAATGACGCAAGCAAAGATCCAAAACTTTAGCATCATTATAAGCCGGAATAACAACAGAATATCTCATAGCGACATTCTGGCAGCAAAAAAAGCGAATGGCAAGATGTGGCATCCTTTATTTTGGAAGCGTTGAAACCTTTTTTAAAGGTTTCAAATTAATTGTCGCTAATAAGTATGAATAAAAACATTCCGACCAAGCGTAGTAAATTTTTTGCAGTAGGTCTCGTGGTTTCCTACAAGAAAAATACGAAGCTAGGGAGGAATCGTTTTTATGAGTATCCTTTATTTTGGAAGCGTTGAAACCTTTTTTAAAGGTTTCAAACTTCATGGTGGGTCAGGTGGGATTCGAACCCACGACCAATTGGTTAAGAGCCAAGTGCTCTACCGACTGAGCTACTGACCCACATTCTTAAACAAGAGAAAACTTACCAAAACCACTTCAACATGGCAAGCCTACTTCATGTTAAATTTCATACGACCACTAACATAGCTATTAGAACCTGAGTTCAAACTTAAAGATTCAATCTCTAGTTTTCCTGTTATATCAACCGTATCAACATCAAATGTTAAATCAGCACCAGGAACAGAATCATTCTTATTTTTTAGTAAATGGTTAAGTGAAAATCTTTGTTCACCATTTTTAGATTTAAACACAAGTTCATTACCATCAATTCCCAAAGTAAAACCAAATTCATCTTTTCCATTAAATTTAGCACCATCATAAGAATAAATATTAGCTAAAAAGAAATCATAACCCTTTACATCAACCAAACAACCATTTTCTCTACAAAAATCAGCATTATTAAAATATCTTCCACGAGCCCAGCCCTCAACACTTTTTCGATTACCAGTAAACATCAATTCCAAAACACTATCAGGTCCATAATACCAACCATCTTCAGCAAAAACTTTTTCATCAAAATAATCCTTAAGTTCATCTTTTCCATGAACACTAGCCAAATAGTTCACCACAGAATAAATGTTTTCATAATCATTATAATCTACCAAATCAGCATCAACAGCTACCACCTTTCCATTAACCAACAAATTATTTTCACTCAACAAAAATTCAAATCTATTCATTTGACTCCACTTTGAAACACCCACCGCCCCCCAAGGGCCAACCATAGAAAACAACAAAGCAACCATTAATGAAAAAGCGAAAATCTTCAAATCTTTCACGCGACTAAACAAGAAGTATAAAGCATTAAAAAGCAACAAAACACCAGCAAGAACAACAAAATAACGAGCTTCAGTTACACCATACTGACCAATACGAATACCGATTGCCATGAACAGAACAATTAATTGAGGTACTAATGCCCAAAAATACAATTTCTTAAAAGGCTCTACATAAGGCAAAAAATCCTCTTTTTTAGATGCAAAAAAGTAAGTTAAAACCCCAACCGCAGAAAAAGCAATAATCCAATTAGCCACATCACCATTTGGCCAATTCCATGTAAAAACAATTTTACCAGTATACGCATAAAGCACCACAAAATAAGCAAAAACCAAAGGAACAAGCAAATACTGAGTTAAAAATTTCAAAATTGTAGGATAGTATTTTTGTTTTTCTAAAGCATTCCAATTATCAGGCATACCGGAAAGAACATACATAGGCGCCAAAATACCAGCCAAAACAAGCCAAACATCAAAATAATATTCACCATCAATAGTAACTTCAAAAAGAAAGTCCACGGACTGCATTAACATCGCAATTCCTAAAAACAAAACACCGTAAAGAAACATTGATGTCAATATCCTAGCCACTAAAGAAACAGTATGATTCCAAAACCCAAGAAATTTATCTTTTACAAAAAACGGAGCTATAAAAATACCAACAAGAACAATAACAAACATCAAAATAGCAGTAATTTCCTGCCAGCCCAACCACTCATTTACATGTCTAAACAAAAACCAATAAGAAATACCAACAATTGCTAAAACCAAAAGTCTACTTAAAGATTTTTTACCATCATCAGCCCCACGAGATTCCATAAATAAATCAACTGCAACACTCAACAAAAATCCAAACCCAAAAGAAATCACAGCAGAAAGCCACTCTTCTTTCGCAGCATAGTCTAAATGATTCGTATAAATTGCTAAAAAGGAAAACATAAAAGAAAAAAGCACAGACAAAGGATACTTTTGAGCCGGCTTTCTAAACATTTCCCAAAAGTGTGACAATGAAAGAATTTTCATAAATTTTTGGTTATTTAAGACACTACCAAAATACATAATACACCTATATAATCACAACATGAAACGAATTCTATTTTATACAGACACAACACAAATCGGCGGCGCAGAGCTACAAATGTTCCTTCTAGCAAAGTTTCTAAACAAAGAACTTATTACACCCATAATCGCCTGTTCAGCGGATACAAAATTAGACAGTTGGTGCTTAAAATTTGCCGAAGAAAACATTCATGTAATTCGTATGAATGTAAAACACAAACACGACCCAAATCATTACAAAATTCTAAAAAAAATCATTACAGAAAACGGGATAGATATACTTCACGCTCATGTATGGAATCCGGCAAGCTGTAGATATGCATTTATGCAAAATATTCCATTAATAATCACAGAACACGACCCGTTTAAACTAAATCCAATTAAAAACATTTTCAAAAAGATTGCCCTTAAAAAAACAAAAAAAATAGTTACAGTTTCACAGGAAAACGCCAAATTAATAAAAAAACTCTACCCAGACCAAAAAAATAAAGTTTCAGTTATTCACAATGGTTTAGACCTTACATGGTGGAATTCTCAACTACTAAGATTTACAGAGGAAGATTTAGAAGACATAAAAGTTCACACATTCGAAGCTCACAAAGACACCTTGATCATTACAACAATAGCAGAACTACACCCAAGAAAAGGAATTAAGTACCTAATTGCAGCAATGCCAAAAATTATCGAAAAATACCCGAATGTAAAACTTATTATTATTGGAGAAGGCGAAGATAAAGAAAGACTCGAAAAGCTCACAGAGAACTTGAAAATAAATAATTGTGTTAAATTTTTAGGACGCAGAAAAGAAATTGCTAAACTCTTAAAAGCCTCAAACATCTTCGTACTACCATCAATTCGAGAAGCTTTTGGCATGGTAAATTTGGAAGCAATGTATACACCACTTCCAATAGTTGCCAGTAAAGTTGGCGGTATACCAGAAATAATAGAAGACGGAAAAACAGGCATCTTAGTACCAAAAGAAGACACAATGGAGTTAAGGATAGCCTTAGAAAAACTTATCAAAAATCCAGAGCTCAGAAACAAAATGGCAAATGCTGGAAAAGAAAGACTTCAAAAAGAATTTTCAGCAAAAAAAATGGCTGAAAAGTACGAAAAAATATACAAAAACATAAATTAGCTTGACGGTGAGTGTACGCTCACCTATACTAATGACATGAAACTAAGAACTGTGTACATCTGCGGAGAATGCCAACATGAAAGCCAAAAATGGCTTGGCAAATGCCCAGAATGTAACGCCTGGAATAGCTTTTCAGAAGATGTCATTGATGTCAAAAAAGGCCTTTCTAAAACTCCTCGGCTGTCCGCCGCCTCCCCCCTTCCAATATCGAAGCCACTTTCCACCCAAGAAAGAACTTCTTCAAAAATAGACGAGTTTGATCGCGTCATGGGAGGCGGCATAGTTCCAGGTAGCTTAACTTTATTAAGCGGAGAACCAGGTATAGGAAAATCAACACTTACATTACAAATTGCCAGCAATATAGCTCAAACAAAAAATGTATTAATAATTTCAGGCGAAGAGTCAGTAGAACAAATATGCGCAAGAGCACAACGACTCAAAAGCACTCCTGAAAAACTAAAAGTACTCAATGAACACAATTTAGAAAACATTTTAGAAACAATAAAATCAGAAAATCCAGATTTTGTAATAATAGATTCCATACAAGTAATTTCTTCTGAAGATTTCCCATCGGCCGCAGGATCAATCACACAGGTAAGATATTGCACAGAAAGAATCATGGAACTCGCAAAAACAAAAACAATTTCCACAATGCTCATCGGGCATGTAAACAAAGACGGAAACTTAGCAGGACCAAGAGTACTAGAACATTTAGTAGATACAGTTTTACATCTAGAAGGAGATAGATTTCAGAATTTTAGAGTACTAAAAACCGCAAAAAACAGATTTGGATCATGCAGCGAAATAGGAATTTTTGATATGAATGAAAATGGAATGCACGAAATTAAAAACCCCTCCGCTCACCTACTTGATGGCAGAAAAGAAAACGCCATAGGATCATCAATAAACATCACCATTGAAGGAACACGCCCAATACTTATAGAAGTACAAGCATTGGTATCAAAAAGCAATTTTGGATATCCTAAAAGAACCTCAAATGGGTTTGATTTAAACAGGCTACAAATATTAATAGCCGTTCTTCAAAAACACGGAAACTTAAATCTAGAAGATCAAGATGTTTTTGTAAATGTTGTTGGAGGAATCAAACTCACAGAACCAGCTGCAGATCTCGCAGTACTAACAGCAATAGCCTCATCACTACTAAAAAAACCTCTTCCAAAAAACTCAGCAATATTTGGAGAAGTAGGGCTATCCGGAGAGTTAAGAAGAGTAACTCAAAACGAAAAACGGGTTAAAGAAGCACAAAAAATGGAATTTAGTGAAATCATCAGTCCTAACGAACACAAAGATGTTAAATCAGTTTTGGAAAAAATTTCTCGGTATTATTAAAAGCAAACTCTTCCACTTCACCCAAAGGTATACCTTTTAGTTCTGCAATTTTTTTAGCAACTTCTACTACAAAAGAAGGCTCGTTTCTCTTTCCCCTATGCGCCTGCGGCGCCAAAAACGGACAATCAGTCTCTATCAAAAATCTATCCATAGGAACTTCTTTCACAATCTCACAAAGTTCAGCAGCATTAGGGAAAGTTATTATCCCCGTAAATGAAGTATAAAATCCAGCCTCCCAGGCATCTCTTGCAACCGTAACATCACCACCGTAACAATGAAAAACAGCATCAACAGTATAATCTTTTAAAATATCTAAACATTCTCTTTCAGCACCTCTAGAATGCACAACTACAGGAAGACTAGTTGCTTGAGCTAACTCAAGCTGCATGCGAAAAGCCTTCTCCTGCACACTTCTATCAACCTCCGTCTTCACAAAATCAAGCCCACACTCCCCAATTCCAATAACCTTAGCACTATTTTCAATTATCTTTTTCCAATCATTCATCACAGAGTCTGTAGCATTTTTAGCCTCATAAGGATGAAAACCAAATGTAGCAAAACAACCATCAAATTCATGAGCTAACTCCAAAGCCTGAGCAGAACTCAACTCATCCATTCCAATATTAATAATACGCTCCACACCAGCATCTTTAGCGCGCAATACAATATCAGAAACCTCTCCCTCAAACTGTTGCATCATTAAATGTGCATGAGTATCGATAAACATAAAAATAGTTATTTGACAGAGCCATTTTACATCAATAACATGAAACCACAATAAATCTAAAAAATGGCGCTAATCAAAGAAATAAAACTCTCAACAGAATCCTACAAAATTTTCATTAATGAAAACATAGAATCCTTTTTCAAAAAAAACAAAATTGGGCAAAAGTATGCCATCATAACCGATGACAAAGTTAAAAAACTTTACGCAATAAAACTCAAAAACGAACTTCAAAAAAACAAAATCGAAGCTGAAATTTTTTCATTTAAAAACGGTGAAAAACAAAAAACAATCAACACCCTAGAAACCTTAGCTAACCAAATGGTTGAAAAAGGATTCGACAGAAAAGACGCCATTATTGCATTGGGTGGTGGCGTAGTTGGTGATTTAGCGGGATTTTTAGCATCAACATATATGAGAGGCATCCCCTACATACAAGTACCAACAACCTTACTCGCAATGGTGGACTCAAGCATTGGAGGAAAAACAGGCGTAGACATCTCATCAGGCAAAAACCTACTTGGAACATTTCATCAACCACAAGCTGTTTTAATAAACACAAATTACCTACAAACACTTTCACAACAACAAATAAAAAATGGTGTAGGAGAAATTATTAAATATGGAGTGATATCTAGTAAACAATTGTTTGAATATCTTGAGAAAAACATGCAAAACATTCTTGATTTAAAAGAAGAAAATATCAATTACATAATCAAAAAATCAGTAATAATAAAAGCAGAAATTGTAGAACAAGATGAAAAAGAATCAAATATAAGGATGATTCTAAATTATGGCCACACATACGGACACGCTATCGAGAAAATTTCAAATTACAAATTATTGCACGGCTACGCAGTAGCAATCGGCATGGTAATTGCCAATAAAATTGCTGTAGAAGAAAAAATACTCAAACAGACCGATTCAGAGCGTATTAAAAATCTAATTAAACTAGCAGGTCTACCAACAACAACTCTTCACAAACCAAAACTAAAAGACCTTCTATCAGACAAAAAAAAGGAAGGCAATTTCATCAGCTTCATACTTCCAACAAAGATAGGAGAAGCTGTCATAAAAAAAACTCAATGCCAATAGAAATAAATATTCCAGGTTCAAAAAGTATTTTAAACAGGGTTTTAATACTCGCAGCACTTTGCGAAAAACCAATCAAAATTGAAAATGCAATTTTTTGTGAAGACACAGAAGCAATGATACAAGGACTCAAAAAACTAGGACACGAAATCAAAACAACTAACACAGAAATATACCTAACAGGAAAAATTAAATCTCAAAAAAAGGAGATAAAAATATTTACAAACAATGCAGGAACAACCACCCGCTTTCTTACAGCCTTAAGCACACTAAAGAACCAAAATATAAAAATAGAGGGCAACCAAAGAATGAATTCCAGACCAATACAACTCCTTGTAAATGCTTTAAATGAAATTGGTGCAAATGTAACAAGCATAAACAACTGCCCTCCAGTACAAATATCACCATCAAATCCAACGGGAGGAAAAATTAAAATACCAGGCAACATAAGTAGCCAATACATATCCGCCCTAATGATGATCGCACCATTTACAAAAAATGGACTAGAAATAGCCATTGAAAATGAAATTTATTCAACTCCATACATAAAAATGACAGCTTCAATAATGCAAAATTTTGGACTTAAAAGCACAATAGATGAAAATAAAATCACAATAAAAGGACAACAAAAACCAACCCCACCATCATCTTACACTGTTGAAGCAGATGCATCATCAGCCTCATATTTTGGGGCAATAAGCGCACTAACCAAAAAAGAAATAAAATTAAACATCACAGAAAAGTCCCTACAAGGAGATATAGAATTCCTAAATTATCTAAAAAAAATGGGCTGCAAAATAAACAAAAACACAATAACTAGGGAAGGAGAACTCAAAAGCTTAGGGGAAATAGATATGAATAAAACACCAGATCTTGTAATGACATTCGCCGTACTTGCAATGTTCACACCAGGAAAAACCACAATCACAAACATCAGCAATTTAAAAATAAAAGAAACAGACCGCATAGAAGCCCTCAAAAATGAAATTGCGAAATTTGGTATAAAAGTAGAAACTGGTGAAGACTTCATTGAAATAACAGGAAATCCAGAACTAGAAATACCAGAAATAGAAATAGAGACATACGAAGACCACAGAATTGCAATGGCCTTTGGAATTCTACCAAATGTAAAAATTAAAAACCCAAGCTGCGTAAACAAAAGTTTTCCAAGCTACTGGCAAGAACTTAAAAAAATCAAAAATGTTTAAACTATCACTTTTCAACAGTTTCATACGCAGCTTCAACATGATGCTCACCTTCTTTCTAGGTATACATTTTGCCACAATAGGACTAAGTGGAGCACAAATCGGAATCATTTTTGCGTTATATAGTATAATGAACTTAATCACAATCATTCCCTCAGGCTTTTTCAACGACAAAATTCATTCAAAAACTTTAATCCTAATTGCACTAATTCTTTCAGGTACTCGACTTCTAGGATATGCCTACACTACATCTTTTATTCCACTAGCAGCATTAAGTATTCTAGGAGGAATGGGTACAGCAATCTATAAAACCTCAGCAGAAAGCCTATTTCATAAAGTTTCAGAAAAAAAGGAAGTATCAAAAAAAATCGCAGTATATCAAGGAATACTCTACACAGGAATGGCTGGTGCAATGATACTTTCTGGCTACTTACTAGAAATCAATTATACCTTCAACCAACTCTTTAAAATAATTGGAACACTTTTTATTTTAAGCGGACTATTATCAATATTTATTCTACCAAAAAACGACACAATCAAACTGGAACTTTTAGAATACAAAAAAGAGCTCTGGCAAAAAAAAGTAATAGCATTTCTAACAATCATATTTATTTTCTCATTACACATTGGAGCAGAGGTCACAAGTTATGGGCTATTCCTAAAAGAATATCTACAACTAAACTCTCTACAAATTGGCTCCTACATGGGTATAGCAATATTTTTCATGGGAATAACCGTAATTTTAATAGACAAACATCTCAAAAAAATAACACCAAAATTGGTAGTAATATTAGGCCTTTTAATAAGTGGTATCTTTCACACAATAATGATAGTTAAAAACCCTTATCTTTCTTTTGTATTCAGAACACTTCATGAAATTGGTGATGCAGCAGTATTTTTTGCAATTTATTACATAATTAATAACTTCTTTAATCTCAAAAGAATTGGTGGACTCAACGCAATCCAACTTTTAATCCTAAATATTGGAATTACTATTGGCTCCCTAATTTTTGGACCAATTGGAGAAATGTATGGTTACCATATTGCAATGGCAACAGGCGGACTCAGCATATTACTATCGCTATTTGTAGCCATTCCCTACATAAACATCATTACAAGCGAAAAAGAATGAATCTAATACTAGTTGGACTTAGAGGAAGTGGAAAAAGCACCCTAGGAAAAAAGTTAGCAGAAGTTAAAAAATGTAATTTTGTTGATACAGATACATTAATTGAAATCGAAGAAAATAAAACTATAGCAAAAATAATTGAGGAAACAGGATGGGATTATTTTAGAAAAATTGAAAACAAAGTAATCAACAACCTAAAGAACATAAAAAATTCAGTCATAGCAACAGGGGGAGGAGTGATACTAAACCAAGAGAATGTTTCAACCTTAAAAAGACTCGGCAAAATAATATATCTGCACAGAACACCAGAAGAATGCTTAATATACACAGAAAACGACTCAAGCAGACCAGCACTTACAAACCACAGTTCACAACTTAAAGAACTCGAAGAGATTTATAAAATTAGAAATGAAAAATACAAAAAATCCTCAAACTCAATTTTACAAAGAACAAATGATATCGAAAAAGATTTAGAAGAGTTAATAAAAATATGGACTAACCTTGAAAAAACATAAAAATTTCGTTATAAAACTACAGCATGACAACACTAAGAAACTTAATAAATAAAGAAGAGTTAAAAAAGAAACTCATGGAAGAACCGTTCAAAAGAACGACAATTTCATTTTACAGATATACCAAACTCGAAAATCTCCCAGAACTAAGAGATCAATTATATTTAGAATGGTCAAATTTAGGAGTTTTTGGAAGAATCTATATAGCAGAAGAAGGAATTAATGCTCAATTCTCAGTTCCTACTCATAATCTAGATAAATTCCGTGCAAACTTAGAATCTCGCACAGAATTTAAAGATATGCCATTCAAAATAGCAGTTGAAGATGATGGAAAATCATTTTACAAATTAGACATAAAGATCAAAACTAAAATAGTCGCAGACGGTTTAAATGATAAAGCATTCGATACAAGCAATGTTGGAAAACATCTTACAGCAGAAGAATTCAACGCAGAATTAGAAAAGGGAGCAATAGTAGTAGACATGAGAAACCAATATGAAAGTGAAGTTGGGCATTTTGAAAATGCTATTTGTCCAGATGCTGATACTTTCAGAGAAGAATTACCAATGGTAGTAGAACAACTCAAGGACAAAAAAGACCAAAAAGTTCTATTATACTGCACTGGTGGAATTCGTTGCGAAAAAGCATCTGCATATCTTAAATATCAAGGATTTACAGATGTAAATCAATTGCATGGTGGAATCATAGATTACTACCGTCAAATTAAAGAAAAAAAACTTCCATCAAAATTTAAAGGGAAAAATTTCGTTTTCGATGAAAGAATGGGAGAAAGAATCAGTGAAGATATTATTTCAGAATGTCATCAATGCAATAACCCATGTGACGACCATACAAACTGTGCAAACAAGGCTTGTCACCTACTATTTATTCAGTGTCAAAACTGCAAAAATAAGCTAGAAAATTGTTGCAGTAAAAAATGCCAAGAAATTATAAACCTTCCAGAAGAAGAACAAATTAAAATAAGAAAAAACTTCAAAGTAGAAAATTCACTACAAGTTTATAAAAGCCGTCTTCGTCCAAAATTGCAGGAGACAAATTAAATAAATGCAAACTAACTTTTTAGTAATCGGCTCCGGAATTTCCGGCCTTAACTTTGCCCTCAACGCAGCCTCAAAAGGCAAAGTTATTATAGCCACAAAAAAGAAAATTGTTGATTCCAACACAAACTATGCCCAAGGTGGAATAGCAGCCGTTTTGAACAAAACAGACGACATTAAAAAACATATAGAAGACACCCTCAAAGCAGGCGCCTACCACAACAAAAAATCAGCCGTAAAATTTCTAGTAGAAAATTCCGCCCAAGCCATCTACCACCTCATAAACCTTGGGGTTGAATTTGAAAAAGAAAACGGAGAACTAAAACTTACAAAAGAAGGTGGACACTCCCAAAGACGCATCGCCTATGTAGGCGATTTTACCGGCAAAGAAATCGAACGCATTCTTATAAAACGCGTTAAAGAACATCCAAACATTACAATTCTACAAAACACCTTTGCACTAGATCTCATAACAAAAGAAGAATCATGCTACGGCGCCTACATCATTCACAAAGGTAAAGTCGAAGCCATACTAGCAAATCAGACCATCCTTGCCACAGGAGGAATTGGACAACTCTACACATCAACAACAAATGCAAAAATAGCAACAGGCGACGGAATTGCCATGGGGATTAGAGCAGGACTTAAAGCAAAGGACATGGAATTCATCCAATTCCACCCAACAGCTCTAGACGTACAAAGTTTTCCCCGCTTCCTAATTTCAGAAGCAGTAAGAGGAGAAGGCGCAAAACTTTTAAACCACCAACACAAAGAATTCACAGACCCCCTCGCCCCAAGAGATAAAGTTTCCAAAGACATTTACCAAGAACTAAAAAAAGGCCCCGTTTATCTAGACATAACCTCCAAATCAAAAAGCTACCTCTTGGGCCGCTTCCCACAAATCTACGCACACCTCACCCAAAAAGGCTACCACATGGAAAAAGATCTAATTCCTGTCACACCAGCGGCCCACTACCTCTGCGGAGGAATATCCACAGACCTCCACGGCCGCACAAAAATCAAAAACCTATATGCCTTCGGAGAAGTTGCTCACACTGGAGTACACGGGGCAAATCGTCTCGCCTCCAATTCACTTCTCGAAGCCCTAGTTTTCAGCAATCAAATTTTAAAAAATCTCAAAACCAGCAAAATACCAGCACTAAAACTACACTCACCAAAACTTTCAAACGAAACAAAATTAGCCAAAAAAGCTAAAAAAGAAATCCAAAAAATAATGTGGAATTACGCAGGAATTATCAGAAATACAAAACAAATTCAAAACATAGCAATACCAAAAATGAAACAAATCATTAAAGACCTAGAAAAAATAAAAGGCACAAATCAAGACCTCGCAGAAGCCCGAAACATGGCAAAATGCAGTCACGAAATCCTTAACGCCGCCTCCAAAAGAAAAAAAACCTTAGGCTGTCACACCATAGAAAGATTAGGAACAAAATCCAACAACTGATCGACTTCCTCCATAGTTTTCGGCCTCGCATTTGGATTAATATTCAAACCGGCAAGCATAAACTCTACCAAACCAGCAACTTCTCTATGTTGAGATTCAGGAAAACCAATCATCTTCCTTAATCCTGCTTTCACATTTTCAACCTCATCTCTATCTTCAGAAAAAAGGCCATCACACCGACGATGATACCCACCTCCAAAATGAGCCAACCCCACATCATCAAATAATCCTAAAATATCAGCAAGTGTAGATGCTAAACCAAAAACGTCATTAGTGATATGCAAGTTACCACACAAATGTTCAGGTGCCATAAAAGGTGGGGTACCAAATACAAATCCATCAGTAGAAGCATCAACTTCTGTAATAAAATCACAGTCCAAAAGTAAAAATCTATTATCAATATAATCAAACATTACATTAGATGGTTTCACATCACGATGCACAAGACCTTGAGACATAAGAAATTCTAAAACCCCAAAAATATTTCTTACAAAAAATTTCCTCAGAGAATCACAACCTTCTGGTATACTCTCTAAATCTATTGAGTAGCCAAAATCACTTACATCACGATAAATAAAGTAATTAGACATAAGAGATTCCAAAAACTTAAAAAAATTTCTTCCAAAAAAATTTCTCATAAAACCAACATCATCCTGCATTCCCATTAAATTCACCGAATAACTAAAATCAAAATCCCCCAAATCTTCTCCATAAACATATTTCATAACAGAATGCTTTAAAACACCCTCTCTAATTTCACAACGAATAGGCGTAACAATATCAACACCTGAAACTTCCAAACCTACAGCTCTTTCCAAACATGCAGCCAATCTAAGTTTAAAACGAGGATCAAGATTTTCAAAATAATCCTTTATAACGACAGGTAAACCACTTACAGAATCAACAGACCTATACAAATGCGCGCACCCACCTCTGGTCAAATATTCACAATCCTTATACTCAACACCATCAATAACAAATTTATTTTTCTTCATAATCACACCATAGAAAGATTAGGAACAAAATCCAACAACTGATCGACTTCCTCCATAGTTTTCGGCCTCGCATTTGGATTAATATTCAAACCGGCAATAATAAACTCAACCAAGCCGGCAATTTCGTTACGAACTTCCTCGGGATATCTTCCCCAATCACGCAAAACTCGCAAGGCAGGCTCCTTATCAGAAGCGAAAAGACCATTTGTCCGACAAATAACAGTAGAATTCAATAAACCCGTATGTTCTCGTACAGATTTGATTGAACTAGATATTTCCACAGCCAATGCAAACACATCAACAGTTGAGCTAATATACTTTTTTGAATAATATTCGGGAGCCATTGAAAAAGGAGTACCAACAATATAAGACTTCTGCTTACCACTCCTACTAAATACATCAAAATCAATCAAACCAAAATTCATAGTTTTCTCATCGAATACAACATTTGAAAATTTAAAATCTCCATGTACAACACCAACATCAATCAATTTTACCAACTTGGCAAAAAGATCATAAACAGCCAGTCTTAAAAAGGAAACCAAATCCACATCACTTTTTGGAAATAACAAACTATCAGAGTCATCCAAATCAGAACCCTTTAAAAGATTCATTACCACAAATTTAACAACACCATTTACCTGTTCCACCGCTTCAGGTAAAGCACATTCAAAAGGTGACAGAGTGGCAACATCACGACGCAATGAAAAAGCATCCAACAAAAGGCCACTAGTACGTTCACCCACTTCATGATAAATCTTCAAAGCCTTCACATTCAAATCAGGATCAAAAGCTTCATACACCGCACCAAAACCACCACTCCCCAAAAACCTACCGAGGCCATACTTACTCCCTTCAACCTCAACAACATCACCAAAAGCATACTCAACACCACCAACCTTAAAAACACACTGGGCCATCTTTTGGATATAAATAATTAAGACCAAATTAAAACACTAAAACCAACAAAAGTCAAATTAGCATCACCTCTAAGCAGTATATTTCACAAGCTGTTGCTCCTGATCCTCTTTAATCAATGCATCAATAATATCACCAATATCCCCTTCCATAATCCCAGGCAAATTACTCCAACTCTCCTTAATTCTATGATCAGTAACTCTATCTTGAGGAAAATTATAAGTACGAATTTTTTCACTTCTATCACCAGTACCAATTTGGCTCAATCTCTCCTCTCCACGCTCAGCCGCCAACTTCTCTTCCTCAATTGCATAAAGCCTAGCCCTCAAAACATTCATCGCCTTATTTCTATTTTTTAATTGCGATTTTTCATCCTGACAACTCACCACAAGCCCCGAAGGAATATGAGTAATACGAACAGCAGAATCGGTAGTATTAACAGATTGACCACCATTTCCACCCGCTCTAAAAGTATCAATACGCAAATCCGCATCTTTAATCTCAATATCAACCTCTTCAGCTTCCGGCAAAACCGCCACAGAAGCAGTTGAAGTATGTACACGCCCCTGACTTTCAGTCACAGGAATTCTTTGCACTCTATGAACACCACTCTCATATTTCATAAGCCCATAAGCCCCATCACCACGCACCGCAAAAATCATTTCTTTAATCCTGCCAGGACTACCCTCACTTTTTTCAATCAACTCAATTTTCATCCCCTTTGCTTCAGCAAATCTCATATACATTCTACCAAGTTCTCCTGCAAAAATACCGGCTTCATCTCCACCTGCGCCAGCTCTCACTTCTATAATACAATCCTTCGCATCATTCAAATCCTTTGGTAAAAGTTCAACTTTAGCTTTTTCTTCTAAAGCTGGTATCAACTCATTCGCCTCGTTTAACTGATCCTGAGCCAGCTCTTTCATTTCCGCATCACCAGAAGCCAAAATTTCCTCAGCTTCAGTTTTAGCATCAACAGCTTGTCTTAGTTCAGTAGCCAATTTTGCCGCACTTTCCAAAGTTTTATATTTGCGTGATAAATCACGATACTTATTTTGATCCGCAATAATTTCAGGATCAGACAACTGCCCCTGAAGCTCCAAATATTCTGATTTTAATCTTTCCAATTTATCTAACATGCAAACATTTAAACATATTTACCCTCTAACTACAAACATACGCTCAATACCAGCCAGATCTTTTACAATCTGCCATCTATCCACAAAAAATCTATTTAACAACGCAGCCATTTCATCAGACTGTCCAAAACCAAATTCCCCAACCAAAAGTCCAAATTTTATATTCTTTCCACTTAATTCTAAAAACATTTTTTCATAAAGTTCCAAACCACCCTCCCCACCAAATAAAGCCATTTTAGGCTCATAGTCAAAAGTAGCAGCATCCACAAATCTATTTCTAACTTCACCAATATAAGGAAGATTAGCCACTATCACATCAAACTCTTCATGCTCATCGATAACATCAAGCAAATCACTAATAGCTAGTTGCACTCTATCTTCCACCCCATGCTGCTCAACATTCAAACGAGCAACATCAAGAGCATCCTCACTTAAATCTAAAGCCAAAACCTCGCATTCATCACACCCTTTAGCCACAGAAACAGCAATACAACCACTACCGGTTGCAACATCCAAAACCTTACCACTCCCACCATCTAAGTATTTTAAAACCTCTTCAACTAAAGCTTCTGTCTCAGGCCTAGGAATCAGAACCCTCTTATCAACATAGAAATTCAAACCATAAAACTCCTTTTCACCAGTAATATAAGCCAAAGGCTCACCATCAGAAACCCTATCTAAATATTTTTCATATAATGCCACTAAATCTCCATCAACAAGATCTTCACTATGTGCAAACAAATATTCACGACCAACCCCCAAAACATAAGCCAACAAAACTTCAGATTCTAAAAGACCAGTCTTCCTCTCATGAAGAAAACTGGTCCCTTTTTGTAACAATTCAGCAATTTTCATTCTATTGGTAAAATTTACTCTTAGAACGTTTTGCACGATAAAATTCACGCATTATCGCAGATTGACGTATTTTACCCTTAGTTAAAGAGCGAGCATGGTATCTATTTCCACGAATTTGTGGGACTTTTCTACTAGATTGAACAGCTTTGTTAAATCTAGCAATACATCTTTCATTTGATTCCTTATCTGTTTTTACGATATGTACTTTCATATGTTTTTCACCTCCTTCACTAAAGTTAAAAAATTCTATGGCATTATAAAGCCAAAATTCTAAAATGCAAGAGAAACTAAATATCCAAATTAGTAACTTTTTTGGCGTATGCTTGAATAAATTTCTTACGTGGCAACACCTCAGACCCCATCAAAGTATCAAACACCTCATCGGCTCTTTCAGCATCTTCAATTGTAACTCTCAACATTGAACGCTTTGCAGGATCCATAGTAGTCTCCCAAAGCTGATCAGGATTCATTTCTCCCAAACCTTTATAACGTTGAATACTGTAACGAGCATCAGCAGCATAACCCTTGATAATCTCCTCTTTTTCCACATCAGTATAGGCATAATTCACCTTTTTCCCTTGAGCAATTTTGTATAATGGTGGCTGAGCAATGTAAATATAACCATCATCAATCAATTGACGGAAATACCTATAAAACAAAGTCAAAATAAGTGTTCTAATATGCGCCCCATCAACATCGGCATCCGTCATAATCACAACTTTATGATATCTCAATCTTGCAACATCAAAAGATTCTCCAATACCAACACCAAGCGCAATAACAAGATTCTTAACCTCATTATTAGCCAAAATTCTGTCCAAACGCGCTTGCTCAACATTCAAAATTTTACCTCTTAAAGGCAAAATAGCTTGAGTTTCTCTATCACGGCCCTGCTTGGCACTACCACCCGCAGAATCTCCCTCCACTATGTACAATTCAGATTTTGCAGGATCTTTAGAAGAACAATCTGCCAATTTACCTGGCAAAGTCATACCTTCAAGTGCACCTTTTCTAATTACAGTGTCACGAGCAGCACGAGCAGCCAAACGCGCTCTTGATGCCAACAAACACTTCCCTATCATTGCCTTAGCATCGTTAGGATTTTCTTCTAAAAACTGTGCAAAAGTCTCAGCAAAAACAGACTCAACCGCAGTTCTCATTTCAGCATTACCAAGCTTACCTTTAGTTTGACCTTCAAACTGAGGATCACCAAGTTTAACAGAAATAACAGCCGTTAACCCTTCACGAACATCTTCTGATTGAAGATTATCATCTTTATCCTTCAAAATCTCATGGCTTCTAGCGTAGCTATTGATTGTTCTAGTTAATGCAGTTTTAAAACCCGTTAAGTGCGAACCTCCATCAATTGTGTGAATATTATTTGCAAAAGAATATAAAGTCTCTTGGAAAGAATTATTGTACTGTAAAGAAATTTCCACCACACCCTCATCTACCTCTTTTTCAACATAGAAAATCTTACCAATCGATTCTTTACTCTTATTTAAGTGCTGTACATAAGATCTCACACCACCTTCAAAATAAAATCTAAATCTTTTACCAGGCTCTCTTTCATCTGTAACAGAAAGCTGAACACCTTTTGTTAAATATGCCTGTTGACGCATACGATTAATAATCGTTGGAAAATCCAACTCAATCGTATCAAAAATCTCTTTATCAGGATAAAAAGTTATCTTTGTTCCTCTTTTTTCAGTTTCACCTAAAACCTTTAAATCGGCCCCAGCATCACCTCTATGATATTCTTGGTTATAAATTTTTCCATCCCTATAAACTTCTGCAATTGTTCTTTCTGAAAGTGCATTTACAACAGAAACACCCACACCATGCAAACCTCCAGAAACCTTATAACCTCCATCACCAAATTTACCACCTGCATGCAAAACTGTCATTACAGTTTCCAAAGCCGATTTACCAGTTTTTTGGTGTTTATCAACCGGAATACCACGCCCATTATCTTCAACAGATAACCCTCCATCTTTTTGAATAATAACATCAATAGTATCACAATAGCCTGCCATCGCTTCATCAATAGAGTTGTCAACAATCTCCCACACTAAATGATGTAAACCTCTCACATCCGTTGAACCAATATACATCCCCGGCCTCTTTCTAACAGCCGAAAGACCTTCTAAAACTTGAATCTGATCTGCACCATAACTTTGATTGGAATCGTCTGCCATAAATATATGTTAAAAAACCTTCGAGACTTTATCACATGAAAGAAAAAATGTGAAGACTACCTTGGCAAACCAGACTTAGAAATTGCTAAATTACCGCTCAAAGCCATTTTATAAAGATCATTAAGCTCAAATTCTCCTTCAATAACCACACCTTTACCTTCAGATTTCAAATAAACATTACTAGCAAGCTCACCGTTCATTTTAAAATCAAACAACAACTCTAAATCTTTCTTATCTTTAAGCATAACTTTTTCTACTCTATAAATAGCATTCAATTCATTTACAACAGATACATTTTCAAGCTTCAAAACAAACCCCGCTCTTTCAAGTTTTTGCAATACATAGGCTCTCGCAACCCTTTGAGCATAAGTTTCACCAGGAGTTTCCTCATCAATTTGAGCAGGCTCAAATGTAGCAAATTTTTGTTTTAAAAGGTCAAGCAGACTATCCAAAGAAATAGAATCTTCATAAACCAATTCACCAAAAGCGTAAACCTCCTTGAGCCACCCCTTATCTCTATCATAATCAGCCTGAAATGGATAACCACCTATGCTTCCAGCAACAGGGATAAACCTTTGATCAGCGCTTTCAACCTTTATAACCTCAAACTCTGTAAGATCCTTATTAGAGTCAAAAGCTTTCTCAACTTCAGCCTGTACATCCATTACTGATAATTCACCTCTTTTATAATTACCCAAAACATCTTCTTGGATATTTATAAAGCTCCAAACCCTATCCTTATCATTCAAATAACTCGCATATCTTTCCTTATGATTTTTTCCATAAGTTTTAGAAACATGATACTCAGGACTAGAAAGATAACCCCAAAAATCACCTATATCATCTAACTGACTCTCAAAAATTTCAATAACAGCAACATTAGAATCACCATCAGGCATTAAATCATTAACTTCAGAAACCAACTTACTTAACATTTCTTTTGCTTCGTTTACACTAAATTTTTCCTCAAAAAAGAACTTCATTAAGCGCTTCAAAAAATCAATCTTATTACTAACAAAAGATTGTCTTAACTCTTTCTTTTGATCAAAATCATTCTCCAATCTCAACATCTCCTGTTCAAGACTATGTTTTGCATCAAAATATTTATCACCATAAAAAAGTGAGTATCTTAAAAACAAATTATCCATTAACTGATTTTGATATGCTATAAAAATTTTATACTTTTCATCATCAGTACCAAACATTTGACTTAAATATTGGTAATAATTATCAAAAGCTTCCATACCTTTAACATTACTAATATTCATACCTCTATAAACATCTCTCCAAAAATTCTCAACAACTTGAATCTTATCACCATTAACAAATCGCTCTTTTAAAAGCTCACGATAAACCTCATATTGATAAGAATCAGGAGCAAAAACAAACAACTCATTAAAGTAATCATCCGAAATAGCAAAATTTGATAATGGCGTTTTTACAGTATCAGAAACGGTTCTCGAATATATGGCATTATTTAGAGTAGCAAAAGTATCAAAAGTTGAATTACCTAACCTTTTTTCTGGGAAAAAAGTTAAACTATCACGCAAAAAAGAAACCAATACACCATTAGTACTAAATTCTCCCCTATCTATAATATTAGAAATAACGTTTTGTTTAATTTTCTCGAAATATTTTTTATCCTGATTCAAGTTAAACTTAGCCCAATCAGAAGAGCTTTCAGATAAATCTACAGCAGAATATTTAAACTCCTTTCCAAGTTTTAAATAAAGAAGTTTTTCAATCCTAGAATCCACTTTGGACATAGGTATAGTAACCGAGCTACCCCTAGGAACCAACATGGTTTGCAAAAAAAGTTCATCATATTGATCAGCTTTTTTTGTATAATCTATATCCTCGGGAAGAAATCCAACATAAACATCACCGTCGTAAACATTCAAAAAGACTCTACCATCATGAAAATCAACATCAAAAATTGCATTTTTAGGAATTAAAACCAATCTATCTAGTAAAATGTTAATAGTATTTGGGTCAACCATACTATTAACCCACACCCTTCCACTTTTTAGCTCATAAACCCCATCATCTTCAGCAAAAACAGAAAAATCATTATCATCACCGGAAAACCTAAGAACTAAACCATTTTCAAGCTCATTAGATTTTTTATAATCCACAGCAACATTTTCCATATCAACAGAGGTAGAATCGGCAGAAATAGCACTCTCAAGCCAGAAATTAGCCACAACAACAAGCAAAGAAATCAAAGCAAATGCCACAGACTTCAAAGCCCTTCTAGAAACATCCACTCCAAACTGTTTTTTAAATTCAATCATCCAAACATTATAGCACAAAAAAGCCAAAAAATCAATAATCCAACGCTTCCAACAGATACAAATAGAGAGTATGATGTAAGCACAAAATGCTTGACAAAACCAACAAAAAGATCTAGATTAGAACCTTATTTTTACATATGTCAAACAAGGGAGATAAAAAAACTAGAATAACAGAACCATATGTTCCGCAAACGGAAATACTTCCTATTACAAATGCTCCCATTCCAAGACCAATAACTCCAAGTGCAATTGTACTTACAAGTGAAACTGTAGCGAATCTCACAGGCGACACAACAGATCGTACAAGAAAAATAGCAGAACTAACAGGAGCAGTTACAGACGAAATGCCAGTAACACCACCAAGAGGAACACCAAGCCCAGAGCTCAGTGCGACAGGCTTTTTAGCAGGACTACAGCCAAAAGCAACCACAAACCCAAAACACCAAGCATTCCTTGCAAGTAGACACGAAACACCAGGAAAAGAACAAATTCAAGCAGCAGATATTTTAGCTGACATGTGGGGAGAAATAAGCGACAATGATGCAACAAGAGCAGCCAGAGATAAAAAAGAAAATCCTCAGGATACAACAAACCCAAAAGACAGAACCAGCATTTTAAAGAGCTACCGAGAATTTCAAAACATAACCAAACTCCAAGACTTAGGCTTAACTCTAATTTCGCTAGAAATAGATAAAAAAACCACATTTCAAGAAATTGAAGATATTCGCAACATTGATCCAGGCGCTTACTTAATAGCTAGCACTATCAATGTATCAAACGGCAATCCCATATTGCATTTCATAACTGAAGTGCAATATAGCAACACCCTAAACTCAGCATCATCAGTAAACAAAAAAGTTTTAAGCTCTATAAATAATGGAGGCAATATTTTTGTTAAAGCAACAGAATACGGAATAACATTAGTTGATGAAAAAATTGGAATCATATCTGAATCATTTCACACACCAACACTTAGCAACAAAAAAACATTTATGTTTGCCGTGGAACTTCCAGAAGATTTAACCACAGAGCAAGTCATAGATTTCACAGAAAAAGCAACACAAGCCGCATTCACAAAGTATAAATGTCATTCAAAATCCATAGGAAATAAAATACTGTTTTTTGAACAAAGCGAAAGACCAACGGCAATCACAAACACTATCCAAGATATAACCACATTACTAAAAGAGTTAAATATAAGTGCAAAAATGAAACTAGTGCACGACGACCTCAAAACAAATGACCTAACACACACAACCAATATTCAAGGGAAAGCCCTAGTAAAAGCACTACACCCAGCAACATCAGCACCCAATGAAATAGAAATCAGCCAGGCAGAACTTGTAAAATTCACAACTTCTCGTTACTGGGATTCAGGAATCAACATAGCAGAAAGAAAAAATGCAGATGGAGACAGTTACTGGATTTTAGAATCATTAGGAAAAACAACTAAGATCATGAAGCGCGGATATGTTGGCAGAGAAAAAGAAGTAAAGGAAATTCAAAGATGGCTCCAAAATTCCGAAGAAGGAGCAGTAGTTACAGCAGTTTTTGTAGGAGCAGTATTGAGCCCAGCAGGAGGAGGAAAAACTGAACTACTAAGACAAACTCTTCCAGAAAACAGTATATTTATAAGGCCAACAACAGAAGATGGAACAGGAAGAAACAAAGAAGAACTAGTCCAATTAGGTAAAAGAATTGGCGAACTATCTCAAACATTAAATATTGAAAACGATGATTATTTTGAAACACTTTCAGCAGACACCTGCAATACCGTCGAATTTAAAGAAAAAATATTAGAGAACTTAAGAAAAATTTCACTAAAATTAAGAGAAAAAGACCAAAAAATAGGAATAGTAATAGATGATATCGATGGACTTACTCCAGACTCCCTATCAGTAATCGTAGATTTAATTCCAGAAATAAAATCTAATCCAAATTTTGCCAACATTGTATTTTGCCTTACCTGCAGAAATGACGTTCAGTATTCAGAGGACATGCAAAGAACAGACAAAAAAGATAATGCAGACTCAAATGCATCATATGTCGCGATCAACAGCTTACTAAACTATCATGTTAGAGAAAACCAAATCACACTTTCATTACTAAGACTTGGTAATGAAAAAACAAACCTAGAATATGCAGATTGGATGGGAGATTTCGCCGTTGGCCACACTGTAGACATTTTAAACTTAGACTTATCAGAAGAAAAAATAAACGCCATAAAAATAAAAAATCCAACACTAATTGGAAATATTTACTTTAGCAAAGTCGGCAGAAAACAAGCACCTTCAAAACCAATTATAGAAATTATAGCAGATGAATATGGAGATGAAAGTTTACACCAAGCTCTAAACTTAGCAGATAGTGCCAAAATAACTCCTGCAGAATTCTGGGATAATTTTGCACAAGAATACGGAACTACAAAATTCATAGAGTTAGTAAAAAAGTTAATTAAAGCAAAAAAAGTCGGCCTTTCAGAAATAGAATTATACGATGTAGAAGAAGACCTCAACATAGATCTATCATCATACAAAAACCAAGGATTAATCTCCTTTGATATTGCAAACGCAAGAAGAATTGGAATGTGGGAATCAGACCAAACAATTCTAATTGATTTGGCAAAGAAAAAATATGGCGATGGAGACATTGTCGCAACTCCATACGATTTAGCCCATGTAACACATGAATTGGTAAAGTTAGGAATCATAACTTACAACAAAGAGACAAACGAAATAGAAGTTGATTACGACGCAGCCATGGCAGCAGAAATAACAACAGAACCAGAAGACCAAGCCGCAAAACAATTTGAAAGACTTAATAAAAGAGAACAAAAAGCAATTCTTCTCGGAGCTCTATTACAAGGAGTAAAAACAGCAAATATCGAAAAACTACAATCAAGAATAACAACTTTACAAACATTAGAATCTCTCAAAAACAGAGACATCTTTGAACATGGAGAAAAAGTTTCAATGCCACCAAGATGGAGACAATTTACAACGAAATATCTTGCAGAAAATCCAGAAATGAAAATTGCACTCAGCAAAGAAATTGCAATCGCTTTAGTTGCCATAAACACAATAGTAAAAACTGAACCATCAAAACTCTTTGAACTACTATATGAAATAGCAAAAACAACAAATCCACTCGAAGACGAAGAAGAATACGAAACAATTTTAGAACAAATGGTGAACATTTCGCCTCTAGCAACATTTGAAGCATTAGAAAGCTCTAGATATCAAGATGCACTAAAATCAGCAAAAATTTATTTCAAATGCCCACCCGAATTAAAAAATTACGATCTATCAAGTAAAGAAGTAGAAATGCACCTAGCAACAGCACAAGCACATATTTTTACTTCACAATTTGAAGAAGCAAAAGAACAACTAAGCGAAGCCAACCAAAAAGCAATTACAAATAGAGAAAAACAACTACTAGCAGAATTAACACTCAAGTATTACGATTTATACTTCAAATCACTGCTATTAACACGAAAACCCCTAAGAAGTGTTGTATTCCAAGAATTCACTAATTATATAGAGCAAGCCACTCCAATTCTAAACACATTACCATATGGTAGAGCACTTATTGCACATTACAAAGCAATAGCAAATAAAGATGGTAAAGCTGCAGGACTTGCAAATACAGAAGTTAGCTTTGAAACAGCACATCAAAACGCATTACAAGCAAAAAATGAGCTAGATAACGTAGATCACCTTGGAAGAAAACTATCTCAAACACTCATAACAGCAAACACCTATCTCCTTGCTCTCACCTTAATAGAGCCACTTAAAATTAGATTCAGCGGCGATTACCACACACTAATCAAAGCAGCAGCAAGCCATTCCGAACCACAAATAAATGCTACACTCACAGAAGCTGAAATATACGCAAAGCAAAGTTTAAGATATGCCACAGAGTTCAACATCGACGACTCTGAGACAAAAGCAAGGGCCGCATTCACATACGCAGCAGCAGTAATTATCAATGGAAAAGATTTAAACACAATTATTAATGCTTTAAATTCTGCACAAGCTTATGCAGGCTTTGCCCACCCAAGTATTAGAACTAATATTTTTATACATTTAGCAATCTTGGCTGGAGATTATTGCAAAGCAAAACTAGATTTAGATCAAAAAACAAGATCAACAATGATAAAAACTAACTATGAATTAAATTCATATTTATACAAACTAGATCCAGAATCTCCATTCAATGCACTTAACATATCAGAGTCTGTCACCCTAAACTTGGCACAAATGGTAGAAAATAATGAAAATATAGACATTATTAAATCACAAATAATATTAAGCTTAGCCACTATAAAGAAAAATAGACAAGTATGTATAGAAAACTTCCCAGAAGAATTCGTCACAATAATTGCTCAACACTTTGCAATAGTGAATTCACTAGACCCACAATTCGCACAATCACTACAAAGTGAGTACAAAGAACTTATAACTAAAGAACAGTTACAAGAACATAAACCAAAAATTCCAGAAAACACATCAACAGTATCCGAAAAAGATATTTACTATGGAACTAGCACAAGCCCAGCAAATTCAATTCCAAACCTAATAAGACAAGGTAAAAAAACTCAAATTGAACACTTTGAAAGAATAATTTAGAAAACTATCTTCTTTTCATAGGCGGCGTAACACCACCAACAGGATTTACAAAAGACTCACTTTCAAAAGATCCACTTTTAAAATCATCACCAACCTTCATTGGAGGTGTAACACCACCAACAGGCTCACCCTGCTCTACCTTACACCTACTAAAATTCCATCTAAACGAGTTCACAGAACCCTCATCAGTATTTCCATTTATATACAAAACACCAAATAGCATAGCTGCTCCGAAAAACACACCAGCTACAAAAGTTAACATCATTTTTCTATTCATATATTTTTGTTTTAATTTTTAATAACTAAATTATAACATAAAAACAACAATTGAGCAACTTGTCTAATCAAAAAAGAAGCATATTATATCAACACTTAAAAACCAAACATATGAAAAATATAACCAAAATTATTACAAGTTTAATAATATTTCTAATCAGTTCAACTCAAGCTTTAGCCTTCTACAGCGACGTAAACAGCACTACACCATACTACGAATCAATCAAAAAGATGTATGAGGCTGGTCAGTTACCAGAATCGGCAAACTTCCAACCAAATGCAAAAATAACCACAGACGATCTTAAAGAGATACTAGAAAGCTACGGCAAACAAGAGCTAAACAAAAGCATCAAAATCAACTCATGGAGAAAAGATAAAGTACTAGTAAAACATCAAGCACTAAAAATAATTTTTGATGTCCTAGGCATTGGATATTCAAACTTTTTTGATAAAACATCATTTCCTTTCAAAGATCTAAACCCAGAATCACCTATTGCCGCAATTGCGCAAAAGGCATCAGAAATTGGAATTTTGGAAAGCGACAACACTGCAATGTTTCGCATGGCAAAAACAGTAACAAAAGCCGAAATAATAGACTACATTCAAAAAATAAAAACCTTTGATCCTAAAGCAGTTCCACAAACAACAACACCAAAAGCAATTACAATTCAACTAACACCATCAACAAACAACCTAAGCCAAACAGACCAAGAACTACTAAACAATCCAAACTTCAAAACATTCCTTGATGTATGGAAAAAGTTAAAAACAGAATACTACTACAAAAACGACGCCGATTTCGACAAACTAATCCTTAACGCAACAGAAGGCCTAGTAAAAGACAATGGCGACATCTACACAGTCTTTCAAAAACCAGACGATGCCCACAAATTTCTCCAAGTATTATCAAACGAATACGAAGGAGTAGGAATGAGCCTAGAAATGATTGATGAACACGCCACAATAGTTTCACCTTTCATAGGTTCACCAGCCGAACAAGCAGGCCTACAAGCAGGAGATATTATTATAAAAATTAATGACGAAGACATCAGGGGTCTAAATCTTCAGACAATTGTAAATAAAATTAAAGGACCAGCAAACACCTCAGTAAAAATAACCATTACCAGAAATGGAGTAGAACAAACTTACAATGTAAAACGCCAACTCATTAACTACAAAGATGTTCAATACAAAACAATAGAAAAAAATGGCAAAAAAATTGGATACATCCAAATTACAACATTCTCACAAAGCACTTACAACAATTTTGTTGAAGCAATAAAAGATCTCAATAATCAAAACATTAGCGGTTATATAATAGACTTAAGAAACAACCCAGGAGGATATCTAGATAGCGCAATTCACATAATTGGAACATTTGTAGGACGCGATAAAAAAGCAGTAGAACTACACTATGCAAACGGGACTATAGAACCATATACAACCAACACAGAAAAAATTGTTAAAGACTTACCAATAAAAATTCTTATCAACAAAGGAAGCGCATCAGCCTCAGAAATACTAGCTGGAGCACTCAAAGACTACAACATTGGCCAAAGCATAGGGGCAACCAGCTTTGGAAAAGGAAGCGTACAACAACTATACACATACAAAGATGGATCTCTATTCAAATTCACAATCGCAAAATGGTTTACACCAAATGGCACATCAATAGATAAAAACGGGCTCAAACCAAACATCACAATCGAAAGAAGTGAAACTGGAGACAATCAGTTAGAACAAGCACTAAGCCTTATTGCGAACTAACATCAGATGATGTTGATGCAGAAGAGTCATCCTGTCTTTTCTGTAAAATAGCCTCAGGATTTGTAGTCACAATCTTATCCTCCGTATAAGAAGCTATCACCTGTATAGCAACATGCTTTTGACCAGCAAAGAAAAGCCCTTGCCCAACACCACTATTCAAAAGTACATATTTTTCGCCTTCTGTAAGGTTAAAAATCTGCGCCAAAACGTCCACGGCAGAAGGCGCCTGCTTCAAAAGCAACTGAATAGAAGAATTCGTAATAATAGGTTTTCCATAATCACTTTTAACGAAATCCTCAACATCCTGAGTAATAGTAGAAACTCCCAAGTAATATTTACGAGCACGCTTCACAAGACCAAACAAGAATTTTGCACTATCTTCATGCTGCATCATTGTCCAGGCCTCATCAACCACCAATACACGCTTTTTAAGCTCACTACGAACCTGATTCCAAATATAATTAAGAATTATATACATGGCCGTAGGTCTTAAAGCATCTTCCAAATCTCTAATACAGAAAACCATCATTCCACCACTCAAATCCACATTTGTAGGCTTATTAAAGATTCCAGAATAAGAACCCTCTGTATATTTAGCAAGCCTTTGAACCAAAGACTCCGCCCCTTGCATAGAACCCAAAATTTGATACAAATCCTGCATTGTAGGCGGCTCAAAATCACCAGGATTTACTTGTTCCATAGTAATTCCCTTTAAAGCATAAACATCAAGCAATGCCTTATCCAAAATCCCCTCTTCCTCAGGAGTAAGACCACCAAGCATCAATTTAAGAAGACCCATCAATGTAATAACATTAGATCTCAAAATATCACCAGGCTGAACATCATCACCATCAAAAGACTTAGGCAAATCAAAAGGATTGATACGTCTATCACTATTCAAACTTAGCTTCAAATAAGATCCTCCAACAGCATTAGCTAAAGCCTCATACTCGTTTTCTGGATCAACAACAATCACATCCGTCCCCATCATCATTAAACGCAAAATTTCAAGCTTCACAGCGTAAGATTTACCGGCACCAGACTTAGCAAAAATAACACTATTCGCATTTTCAAGTGCAAACCTATCAAAAATTACCAAACTATCATTATGGCGATTAAGACCATACAAAATACCTTTATCAGAAGTTAAATCTGAAGAAGTAAAAGGAAAAGTTGTAGAAAGTGGACCAGTGTTCATATTCCTAATAGTGTAAAGCTCGTCTAAACACATAGGAATTGAAGAGTTAAATGCCTGTTCGGCTTGCAATTGCGCTCTTTTAGTCATCACAAGTTTACCAGCCAGCAAACTTTCAAGCTGTTTAGCAACCTTTTCCAGCTTCTTTTTATCATCAGAATACATTGTAAAATACAAAGCAAACTGGAAAAATTTTTCTTGACCTCTCTGAATTTGAGTTCTCAAAGTTTCCGCATCCTCTAAAGCAGTTTCCAAGGCAGGATCGCGCACTTGCCCCTTTTCGGCATTCATTCTCATACTAGATTGCATCTGAGCAACCTTCTTTTTCAAAGTTTTCATAATTTGCTCAGAACTAATTGGATATATAAATTGAGATATATCCATAGTCACATCAAAATTAATCACAGGAGAAAGCCAATTTGCATCCAGATAACGAGGATAAGCATATACATAAAAACTTTGTGTATAAACACCATCTATTTTAATAGAATCATATCTAATATCCATTGACGAAGGAGAAATCAAATCTTTAATAGAAGAAAGACCCTCTTGATAGATTTTTTCAGCTTCCAAATACTCTTTTTTCTCCTTTTCACTTATCGAACCACTTGCATTATCTACTTTATCAGCAATGTTTTTATTTTTTGAATCACTAATAGAAAACAAACCTTTAACTTTATCAAACACAGACTGTTTTTTTAAAGCCTCAGGATCAACATCTTTTTTAATATCAGCAGAAACTTTCATACCAGTATTAGGATCATAACCAGCTTCTTTAAGCTTAAATGCAGCGTCCTCATTAGCTTTCTCAACCACCTCTAAAGATGGTGTTACTTCAATTGTAGACGAAGGATCATTCCCAAGTTCAGTAGCAGTAGGCTTATCAGCACGCAAATCTAACCCAGCAATTCCAAGGTCAGAAGTTTTATCAGCAGCATCAGCAAGCCAAGCCGGCGTAGAAGAATCTTCACTCAAATTACGTGTAAAAACCGCATTATCCTTCTTCAATTCACCAGTATTGTTTTGTGTTTGTGTTTGTTTTGTATCCATTTATTTGAAATTTATCTCATTATTATAGCAAAAAAACACATTTTTTACAATAGAGATAAAGTGGAAAAAACAACAAGATGACAAAAACGGTCATGCGTAGGGGTGGTGGCGCGCTATCAGCGCGCCACCACCCCCCGCATATGTAGACAAACACCTTTCGACGCCCGTCTACACCCCCCCTCACCCTTTTAGTCAGGCGAGGAAAGTTTTGTGAGGGGAGCTGCGAAAAAACCGCAGCTCACAGTGCAGACCTGCGAAAAAATCGCAACAGTACACACTGGTGTTGGAACTTCATCAGAAGCTCTACAACAGCACCCTCGATCGATACCAACAAGGTTGGTTTATCAATCATCAAAATTTGATAACTAATAAACCAACCCTGAAATTTTCATCATCTTGTTGTCAAAACTGTAAATGGTGTATACAGATCAGTCATCAAGACAACCAGCATAACAAACCACAATCAGTACTGAGCAAAACTCAGTGCAAAGAATATAAAAACAAAAACAAAAAATGTCAACCCCTTTCACACACAGCATTATTCACTCACCCGCTACTTTACTATACAATCAAAGTCCAATATGATAGCATCGGACCAAGATAAAATAGCAAATAAACACTAATATTCATGGCTAACCAAGACGAAAATAAGCACAACCCCGAAGAAAAAGATCAACAAGAAAACGACGAAATAGAAGAAACAGAAGAGGATATTGACGATCAAGAACCAGAACTATTTACAGGAAATCAAGAAGCCGGAGGCAACCTACACGATGCCAACATTACCAATGAAATGGAAAACTCTTATCTAGAGTATGCCATGAGCGTAATCGTATCCAGAGCCCTTCCAGATGTAAGAGACGGTCTCAAGCCAGTTCACAGGCGTATTCTTTATGCCATGAACGATATGGGATTAAGATCCTCAAGTTCATTCCGCAAATCAGCATCTGTAGTCGGAGAAGTGTTAGCAAAGTACCATCCACACGGTGATTCCGCTGTATACGACTCAATGGTAAGAATGGCTCAGGACTTTTCAATGAGATATGAGCTAGTACGCGGACAAGGAAACTTTGGATCAATAGACGGAGACGGCGCAGCCGCAATGCGTTACACAGAGGCAAAAATGGAAAAAATTACGGACGAAATGATGGCAGACATCGATAAAGAAACCGTAAACTGGAGAGATAACTATGACGGAAGATATAAAGAACCAGTAGTACTACCAACAAAAGTACCTCAATTATTATTAAATGGTACAACAGGAATTGCGGTTGGTATGGCCACATCAATCCCCCCTCACAACCTAGGAGAGCTAATTGATGGAGTTATGCACCTATCAAATCACCCCGAAGCAACAATCGACGACCTTATGCAATACATCAAAGGTCCAGATTTCCCAACGGGAGGTTTAATATACTCAACAGCAGACATAAAAACTGCATACGCAACAGGGCGTGGCGGAATGGTTTGTAGAGCAAAAACAGAAATTCAAGAAAGAAAAGGTGGTAAATACGCAATAATTGTCACAGAAATACCGTATCAAGTAAACAAATCAAACTTAGTAAGCAAAATTGCCGACCTAGTTCGTGATAAAAAAGTACTCGGTATCACAGATATCAGAGATGAATCTAACAAAGACGGTATTAGAGTTGTTATTGAACTAAAAAAGGACAGCTACCCTAAAAAAATTCTAAATCAACTTTTCAAATACACTCAATTACAAAGTTCATTCAACATGAACCTAATTGCACTAGTAGACGAAATACAACCTCACCTACTAGATCTTAAACAAGTACTCGAACACTTTATTTCACACAGAAAAGAAGTAATCACAAGACGCACAATTTACGACCTCAAAATAGCAAAAGCTCGTGCACATATCCTTGAAGGACTAAAAATTGCACTAGATTCAATTGATGCAGTAATTGCAACAATCAGAAAAGCACCAACAAAAGAAGATGCTCTTTCAGCATTAATGAAACAATTCAAACTTTCAGAAGAACAAGGTAAAGCCATTCTTGAAATGCGTCTACAAACACTTGCAGGGCTTGAAAGACAAAAAATTGAAAACGAATTAGCAGAAAAACTAGCACTGATCACAGAATTAGAAGGAATACTAGCAGATACAGGAAAAGTACTAAAAATAATGCAAGATGAACTAGCCGAAATAAAAGAAAAATACAACGACGAACGCCGTACAGAAATAATTCCAAACGCCGTAAACAGCATTTCACAAAAAGACACAATTCCAAACGAACCAATGATCGTAATGTTAAGCCGTGAAAACTACATTAAGCGTATACCTCCAAGCACATTTAAAGCACAAAACCGTGGAGGAAAAGGAGTTATAGGCGGAAAAACAAAGGAAGAAGATGAAATCAAACTTATACGCCAAGCCAATAATCATGATGAACTTCTATATTTCACAAATAAAGGAAGAGTTTTCAAACTACCAGTATACGAAATACCAGTAGCATCAAGACAAGCAAAAGGACAAGCAGTCGTAAATCTACTTCAATTACAAGAAGATGAGTATGTGACAGCAATATTAAATGCAAAAGAGAACTTCACAGGTGAATTCTTAATCATGGCAACAACCACAGGTACAATCAAAAAAACGCCAGTAAAAGATTTTGAAAACGTAAGAAAAACCGGACTTATAGCAATTAAATTAAGAGATAATGACTCACTTGAATGGGTAAGAGAAGTATCCCCTGGCAATGAAGTTATAATCATTACCAAGAGCGGAAAAAGCATTAGATTTAACGAAGACGATGCACGCTCAATGGGCAGAGCCTCAATCGGAGTAAGAGGAATACGCCTAAGAAGTGACGACACAGTAGTAGAAATGGATGTAATTGATGACCCAGAAAACACCTCCTTACTAGTTGTTATGGAAAATGGGCTTGGAAAAATGACAAAAATTACCGATTACAGAATTCAAACAAGAGGCGGAACAGGTGTAAAAACCGCAAATGTAACAAACAAAACAGGACAAGTTATAGGTGCAAAAGTAATAGCAAAAACAACAGATGCAGATCTAATTATGATTTCTAAAAGCGGACAAGTAATACGCCTTCACTCACAACACATTCCTTCACAGGGGCGTGCAACGCAAGGAGTTTACCTAATGCGCCTAAGACCAACGGACAAAGTTGCCTCAATATCACTTATGCAAAGAGAAATTGAAGACGACGAGGCTCTAAACGATGCACAATCATCAATAATTATCGATCAAGAGGAAGACACATCAATAGCTAACGCTTAATAAAATTCCTAAAATGAACAACTTAACAAAAAGCATCAGCTTTCTGGCATGCTTTATAAGCCTAACCTCAACAGTTTTTGCATACACCGGTGACATCGCCATAAATCAACAAAATATTCGCTTTTCCACAAGCACATTCCAAGAGGGGCAAGCAGTAAGAATTTACGCAAGTGTAAGCAACAATAGCTCAAAAGACCTCCTTGGTGTTGTAAAATTCTACATCAACGATCAGCAACTTGGAGCAGACCAAGCGATTTCCATATTTGGCAACAAAACAGACGACGTTTTTATAGACTGGGTACCAGGATATGGTTCACAAAAAGTTGCTGTAAAAATATTCCCATGGAATCCAGAAATCGATGACCCATCAAACAATCACATTGTAAGTAACATTTTTTCAATACAAGACACTGATCACGACGGAACACCAAACGATAAAGACACAGACGATGATGGAGATAATGTTCCAGACACAGAAGACGATTTCCCTCTAAACAAGAACGAACAACACGACACAGACGGAGATGGGCTTGGAAATAACACCGACAAAGACGACGATAACGATGGAGTACCAGACAATCATGACGACCTCCCACTAGACCCAAACGAAACAACAGATACCGACCAAGATGGCATTGGAAATAACGCAGACAACGACGACGATAATGACGAACTCACAGACGCCGAAGAAGAAAACATAGGAACAAATCCACTAAATGAAGACACAGACGAAGACGGAACAATCGACGGCCAAGATGCATTTCCATCAAACAAAAACGAACAATTAGACACTGACAAGGACGGGATAGGAAACAATATAGACACTGATGATGATAACGACGGTATAAAGGATGAAACAGACCCATTTCCCCTCAACAAAGAGCCTGTACTCAAAATCAAAGCAATTGATCCAAACGATATCAAAGTAAATTTAATGCAAAAAAACACTTTTGACGCATCACCATCGTACGATGACGATGGAGAAATTGTAAGCTATCAATGGGATATTGATGGACAAACATACGAAGGACAAACCCTCAACCACGTTTTTACAAAATTAGGAAAAACACCAGTAAAACTAACTCTCACAGACGACAAAGGCCAGTCAATAAGCCAAGAATTTCAAGTTAACGTACTTAACACCAGGCTTTACAAAGAAATTTTTGCTACTTTAATAGCAATTCTACTTGCATTAGTCATATACATGAAGTATATTAGGCAGGCTAAAAATTCAAGCCACAAGTAACAAAGTACAAATGAAAACAGGAATTCACCCACAAATGAACGATGTAGTATATATTGATGCTTCAAGCGGAGCACAATTTATAACTCAATCTACATCAAAATCTGATGAAAAAATGAAGATTGGAAACAAAGAATACTTCGTTATTAAACTTGATGTAACTTCAGATACTCACCCATTCTACACAGGTAAACAAATGCTTCTTGATACAGCAGGACGTGTTGATAAATTCCGTGCTAAAATGGAAAAAGCTCAAAAAATCAAAGCAGCAGCTAGTTCTGAAGAAAGTTCTGAAGAAGAAATGACAACAGTATAAACTACAGAGACAGAATCTGCAGAGTAGTTTATACTTCAAATATAAACAATATTTAAAAAATATGCCTGCAAATACTTTCGGCTCAAACTTTGTCGTTAGCACATGGGGAGAATCTCACGGAGAAGCTCTTGGAGCTATAGTTGACGGTTGCCCAGCAGGAATAAAATTAAGCGAAGCAGACATTCAAAAAGAACTAAACCGTAGAAGACCAGCAGAAAAATCAAAAGTTTCAACCACAAGAAGAGAAAAAGACGAAGTTAAAATACTTTCGGGGGTTTTTGAAGGTAAAACCACAGGCACTCCAATATCAATGATAGTATTTAACAAAGACACAAGGTCACAAGATTATAGCAATATAAAAGACAAATTCAGACCAGGGCACGCAGATTACACATATCACATCAAATACAACGGCCATAATGATTATCGAGGAGGAGGCAGATCATCAGGACGCGAAACAATTTCACGAGTTATGGCAGGTGCAATTGCAAAAAAGGTACTAAAAGAAAAATATAATATTGAAATTTTTGGACACACACTCCAAATTGCAGAAATAAAAGCCACCAACTTCAACAAAGCTTTTATAGAAAAAAATGAACTTAAGACCGCAGACCAAAAAGCATACAAAGAAATGATTAAAAAAATTGAAGAAGTACGCTTCAAAAGTGGAGATACACTAGGAGCAACAATCGAAATAATAGTAAAAAACGCTCCAGCGGGACTAGGAAATCCTGTTTTCGATAAACTCGATGCTGATCTAGCGAAAGCCATGATATCAATTGGAGCAATAAAAGGAATAGAGTTTGGATCAGGTTTTGATTCAGTAAACATGACAGGATCAGAACATAACGACCAAATGAAAATAAAAGGATCAAAAATAGATTTCTTAAGTAACCACGCAGGAGGTATCTTAGGAGGAATATCAACAGGAGCAGATATCACAATGCGCCTAGCAGTAAAACCAGTACCATCAACAAGTATTGAGCTACAAACAATCACAGAAAATGGTAAAAATACAACAATCAAAACCCTTGGGCGCCACGACTGCTGCCTTGCACCAAGAATAATTCCAGTTGCCGAAAGCATGGCCGCAATAGTAATACTAGACAAAGCGTTACAGTGTTGACAAATGCGGAGATTTTGATATAATAAAAGACTAACCAAAGAACATGTTTAAAACTATAGGAAACGCACTAAAAAAAGGACAAGAATATACAATAAAAGGCTTAGATTGGACATTAGGAAAATCTTCAGCTATAACAGCTTCCGCTCAAAACGGAGTTAATTTTGTTGAACAATACACTAGAGACGGTCAACTAGAAGCTGTAGAAACTGGCAACACAATAACATCAATTATTAAAGCTACAGGAGAGGCAATTGACGGAACACTAGGTACAGCCATCAGAACAACAAAAGATTACTCAAGAGCAGCATTAGGCATGGTAGATGGAGTAATAGACTTTGCCACATTGGTACCATCTGTAATTTTGCAGCCTATAGAGTCAATTAAACACCCTATAAACACCATTACGAATATCACAAGAAAGTCACTAAAATTAACCTCAAAAACCCTATCAGCAGGAAAAACAGTAATAACATCAGTTCCAAAAGCTATAGACCAACTTCATGAAAGAGCAATTGTTAGAGCAAATCAACATCTAAACGTTGTTATCAAAGACACACGCACCGCAATAGAAACCATACTATCCCCAATTGATTGGCTAGAGAGTAAACTTGCCTGAGACATAAAAAACCGCTAGATTGTGGGCATGTTTGAATTTCAAATACACAGTAAAGACGGCCTTTCCCGCACAGGAACATTAAATACTCCACACGGAACAATAAAAACTCCAGTATTTATGCCAGTAGGCACACTTGGAAGTGTAAAAGGCCTAACACAAGAAGAACTTTTAGCGATAGATGCAGAAATCATACTTTCAAACACCTATCACCTTTTTTTAAGACCAGGAGAAAAACTCATTAAAGAAAATGACGGCCTACATAAATGGATCAATTGGCCTAAACCAATGCTAACCGATTCAGGAGGATATCAAGTCTTTTCACTAGGTGGAAAACGCGGACAATCCAGAGTAAAAATTGATGAAAATGGAGTAAAATTCACTTCACACATTGATGGCTCCAAGCACTACCTAACTCCAGAAAAAGCAATACAAATACAGCACGACCTAGGAGCAGATATCATCATGGCATTTGACGAGTGCGCGCCAGCAGATTCAACAAAAGAATATTTCAAAAAAGCACTAACAAGAACTCACAACTGGCTAGAACGCTGCGTAAAAGAACACAAGGGGCATGAAGAAAAACAAGCACTATTTGGCATCGTTCAAGGCGGACTATTTGCAGATTTAAGAAAAGAATCAGCAGAATTTGTAAACTCACTCAATCTACCAGGAAATGCAATTGGAGGACTTTCTGTAGGCGAAAGCAAAGAAGACATGGACGCAATGATCAAAGCAACAATCCCCCATTTATCAGAAAATAAACCAAGATACTTAATGGGAGTTGGCACACCGGAAGATTTACTAAATGGTGTAGAACAAGGAATAGACATGTTTGATTGCGTAAATCCCACCCGCATTGCTCGCCACGGAACTTTCTACAATTTTGACGGACAATTCAGCATCAAAAATGAACAATTTAAAAACGACACTTCCCCACTCTGCCCAGAGCTAGAATACCCAGGCAATCATTATTCACGAAGTTATATCAGACACCTATTTAGAGAAAAAGAAATGTTAGCATTAAGACTCTTATCTATTAACAATCTCAAATTTTTGATAAACTTAATGCAACTCATTCGTGCAAATATAGAACAAGGCACATTCCAAGAGTTCAAAACAACATTCCTAGAACGCTTTAACAGCAAAAAATAACAAAGAAAAATGATTGCATACCTTAAGGGTAAAATTATCAAAAAAACGCCACGCGGAGCAATAATCCAAACCGGTGACATTGGTTACATGGTTTTTTTAACACAAAATCTTCTTGGTAACCTCACAGATTCAGCAGAACTTTTTATACACCACCAAGTAAAAGAAGATGCTTCAGACCTATACGGTTTTCAAAACTACGAGCAACTAGAATTTTTCAACCAATTAATCAACATAAGTGGCATTGGACCAAGACTCGCTCTCGATATCCTCAATGCCCCAGAAGAACAAATCAAGTCAGCAATCATCAATGGGGATGATGCCTTCATTTGTAAAATCCCAGGAATAGGAAAAAAAACAGCTCAAAGAATAATAATAGAATTAAAAGATAAATTAGAGGTAACAAATCTTGATCGTGAATATCAAGGAATCAAAGACATTAACAATGAAGCCATAGAAGCACTCACAAAATTGGGGTACCAAAGAAAAGAAATCCTCAACACTTTAAAAGACATACCTTCTGAAATCACAAAAACAGAAGAAATCATTACTTATTTCCTCAAATATGCCTAAAAACTTTCTCATAACATCCCCATCCAACGTTACATATCTATCAAACTTCACTGGCTCAAATGGATTCATGCTCATCACCCCAAGACAACAATATCTTTTTACCGATTCACGCTACATAGAAAGAGCAAAAGCAAGCATTAAAAAGGGTATAGAAATAGTAGATACAACAAGAATGTGGCGCAACCCAGTAGATCTCAAAAAAAATTGGCAAGGCATAATTAAAAAACACAAAATAACAACATTAGGAGTTGAAGAATCAGATCTTACAGTTTCACGCTACAAAAGATTTAAAAAAATCACCCCAAAAGTGAAATTTGAAGATATTTCTGGACATTTCGAAGAAATCAGAATGATCAAATCAAAAGCTGAAATTAAACTATTAGAAAAAAGCCAACAAATAAATGAAAAAGTATTTAATGAAATCAAAAAGATTGTCGATAAACGAGAAGGTCATACCGAACTGGAAATAGCATGGAAAATAAAAGAATTAGGTAATAAATTCGGTGCCGAAGATGTTTCATTTGACCCAATAGTAGCCTTTGAAAAAAACAGTGCAATCCCCCATCACGCACCAGGACATTCCAAACTGAAAAAAAATGACATTGTCTTAATAGACATGGGAATGAAATATAAGGGATACTGCTCAGACATGACACGCATGATACTTCCACCAAAACCAACAAAAAAACACTTAGAAATTTACAATTTAGTCCTAAAAGCTCAAATACATGCCATTGAAAACATCAAAGAAGGGATCACAGGAAACGCAGCCGATGCACTTTCAAGAGATATAATCAAAGAAGCAGGCTACGGAGAAAACTACGGCCATGCAGGAGGCCACGGCATTGGACTTGATATACATGAAACCCCATCACTCGCAGAAGGGTTTAAAAAAACCCTCAAAGCAAATACAGTTGTAACTGTAGAGCCAGGTATTTATTTACCAGGAGAATTCGGAGTAAGAATAGAAGATATGATACTAATAACAAAAAATGGCAATAAAAACCTTACAAAAATAAAAAAGTAAGGAGATTTAAGCCAAATCTTCTAAAAAATCACAAACAGTATTAATATCTGGCCAAACTCTATTAATAATAAGCCCACCATCTTCATTTACAATAAAGGAACAATACATTGTTCCATCTAGTTTATTAACAAAAAAATGACTCATAGTAGGCTCAACAGCACACAAAACATAGCTTTCACCACAAGATTCCACTTCTAGCTTGCGCACATTCAAAGACATCAACTTCCTATACCATTCAGAAGTTCTCAACTCTGAAACATTACCTTTTTGTACACCAAACTTTTCCATAATACTTTTTAAGTAAACAAGTATTACAACTTAAATCAAAAATGTCAAGACTTTGCCCTCCACATTTCCCAAAATATCAACTAAAATGCTGCTCGTTGCAAACAAATATATATGTGTGGAATATTCGCCTATTTAGGCCCAAAAAATACAGCTTCAGAAATGGTTATTGAAGGCCTTAAAAGACTTGAATACCGTGGATACGACTCTTGGGGCATCGCCTCAAAAACAGAACAAGGAATTGAAATCCACAAAGAAGTAGGAAAAATTGGAGAAATCAAACCTACAGATTTAAATCTCTCAAGCTCAAATCTAGCCATAGGACATTCACGCTGGGCCACACATGGAGGCGTAAACAAAAGAAACGCACATCCACATTTTTCAGAAAACAAAGAGATCGTTTTAGTACACAATGGTATTTTTGAAAATTATCTAGAAATAAAAAATCATTTAAAAAAAATTGGACATAACTTCGTTTCAGAAACAGATACAGAAGTTATTGCTCATTTAATCGAAGAATACTCAAAAGTTCACACGTTTGAAGAAAGCGTACATCTAGCAACTAAAGAAATTGAAGGGAGATATGCTATCGTAGTAATTAGCAAAGAAGAAAATAAAATCATTGCAGCAAGAAAAGGATCACCACTTATAATTGGAGTTGGAAATGATCCAAATGAATACTATATAGCATCAGATATTCCTGCGTTTTTACCATACACAAAAAAAGTTATATATCTCGATGATAATCAAATGGTAACCCTCACAAATGAAGAGTTAAAATTTATAGATTTTGAAAAAGAACAAGAAATTGAAAAACGCATTATTGAAATAGATTGGGACATAGAAAGTGCAGAAAAAGGAGCCTTCCCGCACTTCATGATCAAAGAAATCATGGAACAAAAAGACACACTATCAAGAGCAATAAACCAAGAACAAGACGATATTAAAAAAGTAGCTAAAGAGATAGAAAAAGCTGAACGAATCTACTTAGTTGGATGCGGAACAGCCGGAAAAGTCTGCATGGTTGGAGAATATCTTTTTGCAAAAATACCTAAAATTAAAGTTAATTTTGCATTTGGATCAGAACTACAAAATTTCAAAGAATTTATTACAAAAAAAACACTTTTAATCTGCGTATCTCAATCAGGAGAAACCGCAGACACCTTAGAAGCCATTGAAATAGCAAAAGAAAAAGGCGCAAAAGTTGTTTCTATTGTAAATGTAGAATCTTCAACAATGGCTAGAGCATCAGACATAGTTTTGCCAATAAAAGCTGGTCCAGAAAAAGCGGTAGCATCAACCAAAGCAACAACTTCACAACTCGCAATTCTTACAATGCTCGCTCATGCTTGCAATGGAGGAATTCAAAACGGAAAACAACTTTTAATAAACACAGCAAGTCAAATAAATGACATGCTAAATCCACGCTATGAAGAATATATTCACAACCTAGCAGAAGAAATAAAAGATGTAGAATCAATGTATATAATCGGCCGTGGTTCAAACTACCCTATCGCACTTGAAGCAGCTATCAAACTTCAAGAAGTTTCATACATCCATGCAGAAGGATTTGCAGCAGGAGAGTTAAAACACGGACCTATCGCCTTAATCTCAGAAAATACTCCCGTAATCACTCTTGCCCCAAACGATGAACTTAGAAAAGAAATCATCTCAAATGCGACAGAAATAAAAGCAAGAGGCGGCTATATAATAGGAATTTCCCCAACAAATCACGAAGTCTTTGATTTTTGGATCAGAGTACCAGATGTTGGCCACAGTTCACCAATTGTAAATATCATACCAATACAAATTTTAGCCTACCAATTAGCAGTTCTAAGAAAAAATAACCCAGATATGCCACGAAATCTTGCAAAGTCTGTAACAGTGAAATAAAACCTGCTATAATCCCCTCGAATTCTCTCATTCCAATCAATGCAGAAAAATACAAAGATCGTATGCACTTTAGGGCCATCTAGCGATTCTGTTAGTGAAATAACTAAGCTCATTCAAGCAGGAATGAATGTTGCTAGACTAAATTTTTCACACGGCACATACGAGCATCACAAAAAAATAATCAATAATCTCCATAAGGCAGAAAAAGCAACCAATAAAACAATTGGAATTATTCAAGATTTACAAGGGCCAAAAATTAGAATCGCCAATCTAGAAAACCAACTCACACTCAAAAAAGGACAAAAAATAACCTTCTCAAGCAAAGAAGATTCAAACATTTTTATAAATTACAAAGATCTCACAAAAGATGTAAAAAAAGGACATCGCATCTTCATAAACGACGGATTAATAGAAACAGAAGTAATCCAAACATCACCAAAAAACCATATAGTAACTGCAAAAGTTATATATGGAGGCGAGATAAAAAATGGTAATGGAGTTAATTTTCCCGACTCAAACATATCAATCCCTACAATTACAGAAAAAGACAAAAAGGATCTCAAATTTGGATTAAAAAATAATGTAGATTTCATAGCATTATCATTTGTAAAAGACGCAAACGACATCAAACAACTTAGAAAAATAATCAAAGGACAAAAAATTATCGCAAAAATTGAACGACACGAAGCTGTTAAAAATTTAAAAGAAATCATCAAAGAAGCAGATGGAATTATGGTCGCAAGAGGCGATTTAGGAACAAATATTCCACCAGAACAAGTGCCAATAATTCAAAAACTCATCATCAAGCTAGCGAACAAATATTCAAAACCGGTAATAACAGCAACTCAAGTTTTACAATCAATGGTTACAGAATCACGAGCCACAAGAGCAGAAATATCCGACGCAGCTAACGCAATTTTCGACCATACAGATGCAATAATGTTATCGAACGAAACAGCCGTTGGGAAATACCCATTCAAGGCCACAAAAACACTAACAAATGTAGCAATAGCAACAGAAACAGAATTACAAAAACACAATGAACTCATAGAATATGTAAAAAATTCACACCAAACAACAGCCCTTAATGCCGCATGCCAAAACGCTTGTGAACTAGCACTCAGCACAAAAGCAAATGCAATCATTCTTTACACTGAAGATGGATATACACCGGCACACATAGCACGCCATAGACTTTATATTCCAACCATTACAATCACACCAAAACAATCCACCAAAAGGCAACTCACTCTAAGCTGGGGAATCAACAATATATTAGTCAAAAAATTCAGTAACAATAACTCAAAAAAAGTACAAGAAATTACTGATTACCTTAAAAAAGAAAAAATAGTTAAAAAGGGACAAAAAATTGTAATTCTTTGTAACGCCAGTCAAAAAGAAAGCATTATTTCATCAATTAAAATATGACGCGTATAATAGGCATTGATCCAGGAACAGCAATTACAGGCTACTCAATAATAGATTCGCAAAAAGGGAAAATTACCCTAGTAGATTATGGATGTATAAGAACACAAAAAGGACTTTCACAAGGAATTAGACTCAACCAAATAGCACAAGACATAACCACACTCATTAAAAAATACAAACCAGATCAAGCCTCAATAGAAAAACTTTTCTTTAAAAATAATGTTACAACAGCAATGACAGTCTCAGAAGCCAGAGGAGTTATAATGCAAAAACTTGCAGAAGAAGGAATAAATCCAGAAGAATTCACACCACTACAAATCAAAACCGCCGTTTGTGGATATGGCAAAGCAGATAAAAAAATGGTCCAAGAAATGGTAAAAATCATAACAGGACTAGAAAAAACACCACAACCAGACGATGCCGCCGATGCAATTGCAGCAGCAATATGCCTAGCAAATTCCCTACCATTACTACAAAAGAAAAATGAACAATAAACTACTTGCAACATTGTGGATTATAATTACAGCCGGATCTGTATTCATATTAGCAAATCTTACAAAACCAGAATCAGTCCAAGAAAATCCTCCAGACTATAAACTTACAGAACAAACAGAAGTAATTGAGAACCAACCAGCCAACTACGCCGAATACATCAGTGCAGGAGATAATTTTATAAACCAAGGTAATTTTCAGAAAGCTATAGAAAATTATCAAAAAGCAGCCAGTATCAATAACTCATCTGCAGACCCATTAATAAAACTAACTCAAGCATACCTTAAAAACAATCAAGCAAAAGAAGCACAATCCACAATAAGCAGAGCACAAGAAATAAGAAAAAATGACACCAACATTCAACTATTATTAGCTCAATCATTTATAGATCAAAGAAATTTCCCAGCCGCAAAATCACTCATAGATAAGTTAGATCAAACAAATCAGGAAGTTTTGTATTACAGTGGCATACTACAAATACTAAATAAAGATTTCTCAAAAGCAAAAGAAACATTTAAAAACATTCAAAAACCTGAAGCAGAAAACTTCCGCAATGCTTACTCTAAATTTGAATATTTCAAAGAAGGCGAAAATCTACATTTACAAGTATTACTTGCAAAAGCACTAACAGAAGTCGGGCAATACCAGGCATCAATCCCCCTTTTGTTTGATGTAATTAACAACAAAAAAAATTACTTAGATGCTTGGATAGTACTTGGATATGCCTACCTAAACATCAACCAATCTCTAGATGCAGTAGATGCTTTAACAAATGCAAAAGACTTAAATCCAGACAAACCAGAAACTCTTTTCTTTCTAGGATTAGCATATTTCTCAAACAACGATATTGAAAAAGCAATATTTTTCCTAGAAAAAGCTGATGCATCTGGCTACGAACCAAAAGAACAAATAGATCTCAAGCTAGCAGATCTCTACCTACTACAAGAAAAATATCAAGAATCAGAAAAAAAATTCACCGAAGTTTTATCACAAAACACAAACAATTTAGATATATTCACAAGAGTAGTGTGGCTTAATATAGATAAACTAAGTAATCCAGAAAAAGCCCTAAACATAGCACAAGCAGCCCTCACTAGCCACCCGGACACAGCCATGAGTTATAATCTAGTAGGATGGTCACTCACAGCTAACGGAAATTATTCAGAAGCAAAAACATATCTCGAAAAAGCAATTAGCATGGAACCCACACTGGATGCCGCACATTTAAACATGGGCTGGCTCTACGAACTAAAAGGACAAGAAAACAAAGCAAAAGATTACTACAAACAAGCTTATAACTTAGGAACAGGCAACTCAATTGCAAATCTCGCTGCACAAAGATTTAATAACATTGCAGAAAAAGAGGTTGATACCTATTATAAACAAGTAAACATCTCATCCCCAAGCCTATGAATTTATTTATAATTAGCATTTTATTCCTATTAGGAGCTTCTATCGGCAGCTTTCTAAGCGTAGTCATATATCGCGTAAAGCATAAAATTCCTGGAATATTTTTTGGAAGATCAATTTGTATAGATACAAAAAAATCACTGAAGCCATGGCACCTAATACCAATCCTAAGCTACATCTTTTTACGAGGAAAAAGTCCTTATAGTGGTAAAAAAATATCAATACACTACTTACTACTTGAAATAAGCATGGGATTACTATTTGTAGCAGCCTTTCTAAAATGGAACTTCCTAACACAAACACCAACAATAACAGACCCAAGCATTATTTTATACTCTATCAATTGGAATATTCTTGAAACTTTCACCTATCAAACAATTCTTCTAAGTTTTTTAATGGCAATTTTTTTCTACGACTTGTTTTACAAAATCATTCCAGATCGCTTTTCGCTACCGACACTCGCAATAGCATTAGCAGCAGGATTAATAAACGGAACTCCAGAAATATTAGACATGGCACTTGGAGGAATATTGATATTTTCATTTTTTGCACTACAATTCTTTCTTTCAAAAGGAAAATGGATTGGCGGTGGTGATCTAAGACTTGGAGCAGTTATGGGTATAATACTTGGAGCAAAGCTAGGCCTTATTGCCCTAATGCTAAGCTATATAACAGGATCAGTGATTTCAATAGCACTTTTAGCAGGTAAAAAAGCAACAAGAAAAACTCAAATTCCTTTTGGGCCATTTCTAGTAACAGGAACCATAGTTACAATGTTTTTTGGCAACGAAATTCTAAACTGGTATCTAAATATTTTCACAATCTAATGAAAGCAGTAATCCTAGCAGGCGGTGGGGGAACAAGACTATGGCCATTTTCAACAGAAGAAAAACCAAAACAATTTCTAAAACTCTTTTCTAATAAAACCCTAATTGAAGAGACCATAGAAAGATTAGATTTTTTGCAAAAAAGCGATATTTACATTTCTATCAATAAAAATCACCTATCACTTACAGAAAAAATTTGTGAAAATTTAAAAATTCCAACATCAAACATTATAACCGAACCAGACAAACGAGACACCGCCTCAGCTATAGGATACGCAGCAGCAATCATTGAAAAAAATCACCCAGGAGAAGTAATGGCGCTTATTTCTGCAGATCACTACATTGGAAATAAAGAAGAATTTCAAAAAAAATTACAAAAAGCAGTACAGATTGCAAATAACGAAAACACCTTAAACATAGTAGAAGTTATAGCAAAAACCCCTAATACAAATTTTGGTTACGTAAAACTTGGCAAACAAATAGATGAAGACACCTACGAAATTGATAAATTTACGGAAAAACCAGATTTAAAAACAGCAGAGGAATTTTTAGAATCAGGCAATTACCTTTGGAACACAGGAATGTATGTATGGAAAGCGTCTGTACTACTTGAGCAGTATAAAAAATTAAAACCAGAAACCTACACAAAACTAACAGAAATAGTCGAAAATCCAGAAAAAACAGAAGAAATATACCCAACTTTAGAAAAAATCTCTATCGATTACGCCATTATGGAACGAGTTGATCCAAAAAAGATTCGTATCATCAAAGCTGACATAGACTGGATGGACATTGGCAATTGGCACACTCTATACGATATATTAAAAAACCAAAACACAACCGGCGATGTTCATATCGTTTCAGCACAAGAAATGAATCAAAAAAAGCACGAAAAACATCAAGCAGATGACATAACAATATGCATTGACAATAATCAGGCCTATTTGACTAAAACATAAATATATTGTATAATATGAAAAATAAAAACAAAATAAATGAAGGGCCTTCCTATAATCATAAGTGCACCACACGCAAAAAGCACTATTGAAGACAAAGAAATCCGTAATCGAATAAAACTTAGTGATTACGAGATTTGGAAATGCTCAGATCCCTTTACTGGACAACTAACAGAATTTACAAGCGCATCATATAAAATAGTTGGAAAAACACACAGACTTGTATGTGATCTAAACAGAGCCCCAAATGAACAAGCCTTCCATAAGTTTGATTTTTTTCACCGCAAAGTTTTTAACCATAAGCAAGGATTTAACAAAAAAGAAAAAAAAGATATCTTAAAAAATCACTGGCTACCCTATCACGACCAAATAGCAACAAAAATACTAGAGCTAGATTCAAAAAAACCACCAGCAATCTTAGTTGTAGAATATCATAACACATCTGGCGACCACCCTCTCAACAAGTCAAAACAATACATGCCCTCAATAATACTTTCAAACCTAGGAACACCAAAAACAGGAGGCAAAGGCAAAGAAAAAAACACACCATCTTTACCAGGGCCACAAATGCAATTTCTCAAAAAAACTATTCAAGAAGAATTAAACCTATCAGTCAAAATAAACGAAATATTCCAAGGCGGATACAATACAAAGTGGATCAGCCAATTACACAAAAAACTTAAAACAAACGCAAAAGTGTATGCAGTTCAAATAGAGTACAATTTAGACATCATATATAACCCAATAAGCAAGCGCAGAGATAAAAAAGCGATGCAAATAATGCAAACGGCACTAAACAAAGCCATAGTAAAACTCTACAACTCCCTTGCAAACAATTAAAGTAAATCTCTTTCAAAATACGTCAAATTCGAGTATATTACCGGCAATAATAACCGGAAATAATGTTAAACGACGAAGAAGTACAGATAAAACTAAAACCTTGGGGCAAGGAGGTTTGGTTTGCACATACAGAAAAGTATGCTGGAAAAATACTTCATATAACAAAAGGCCATCGCTATAGCCTGCAATATCACGAAAAAAAACGTGAAACACAATTCATATATAGCGGAAAAGTTAAACTTATCTACGGTACAAGCCAGGACAATTTGCAAGAGAAAATCTTAAATTCTGGTGACAAAATAGAAGTACATCCATATACTATCCACCGCTTAGAAGCATTGGAAGATAGTCAGGTATTTGAAGTATCAACACCAGAGCTAGATGATGTCGTAAAACTAGAAGACGACTACGGACGCTCAGGAAAAGGTAACGACGAAAACCTAGACATAAAATTACATAACCAAAAATAAGATGAAAAATTTCTTTTCATGGAAAAACATCCTAATACTGCTAATTGCAGCAACACTGGGAGTTTACGATCTACCAACATCAATTCAAGAATCTTTACCTCTACCACAAAGTTTTAAAGATGCAAAAATCCAATTAGGCCTAGACCTACAAGGAGGTTCACAACTTGACTACAAGCTGGATCTAAGAAAAGTACCTCAAGCTGATCAAGCATCAATCATTGAGGGTGTAAGAGAAGTGCTTGAAAAGCGTGTAAACGGACTCGGAGTAGCTGAACCAAACATTTACATCTCAAATGTTGCAGATGAAACTCACATCATTGTAGAACTTGCAGAAACGGCAAATATAACACAAGAGGACATCAAAACATACCTAGGTGGAGACAAAACAATAGAAACACTTACAGATGATGAAAAAAAACTTGTAAGTCTTGAAAAAGCAAAAGCAACAGTAGGAAAAACAATCCAATTAGAATTCAAAGAACAAAAAGCAGAATTAGACCCAGAAGAATCAAAGAAAATTAAAGAACAAGCAGAACAAGCACTAAGCAAAATAAATAACGGATCATCTTTCTCAGTAATAGGACAAGAAGAGCAACAAGCTAATCCAGGAAAAGTAACATACGAAACTTCAGAATATGTTTTCGAAAGTGACCTCAAACCATCAATAAAAGATGCAATCACTAAGCTAGAAAAAAACGCTTACACTAAAAATCTAATTGAAGTAACTGGAGATTTTGTTCTTACAGAAAGTGGAGAAGTAAAACAAGATACAAGCCTTTCACTATTCAAACTCCTAGATAAAAAGGAAGAGCTAAAAAGCAATAAAGAGGTTGCAACAAGCCACATCCTAATAGCTTGGAAGGGGTCAGAAGGTGCAAACGACAAAACAACTAGAACAAAAGAAGAAGCTCTAGAATTAGCTAAAGAACTAAAAGTAAAACTACTAGCCGGTGAAGAATTTGGAAAATTAGCCAAAGAATACTCAGATGACGCCAGCAATAAAGACCAAAACGGAACTCTAGCAGAACCAGTAACTGGTGCTGGAACATATGTATACGAATACGAACAAGCAGCACTATCTATTGCAAAAAAAGGAGAAATTACAGACCCAGTAGAAACGCAATTTGGATATCACCTAATCAAAGCAGACAACATAATGTCTGATGTAAAAGAACAAAAATACAAATACGAAACAATTAAATTTTCAACACTACCAGACTCATGGCAAGAAACCGGACTAAATGGTCAACATTTCAAACGTGCTGATGTAGTTTTCGACAACTTGTTTCAACCAATGGTATCAATCACTTTCAATGAAGAAGGCGCAAAACTATTTGAACAAATCACAGAAAAAAATGTAGGAAAACCAGTAGCAATTTTTGTTGGAGGAAACCTAATATCATCACCAAATGTAAACGAAAAAATAGTTGGAGGTAATGCTCAAATTAGCGGCAACTTCACAACAGATGAAGCTAACAATCTAGCTCGTGATCTAAACACAGGAGCAATACCAGCCCCTATCGTTCTAACAGGAGAATACACAATTGGAGCAACACTAGGACAAGAAGCCCTAACAAAAAGTTTATATGCAGGCGCAATTGGACTTTTACTAGTAATGATTTTCATGGCTTTTTACTATAGAGCAGCCGGAGTTGTTGCTAATATCGCACTAGCAATTTATGCAGCAATACTTATTTTCCTTATTAAGTCACAACTACACATTGGAATTGCCATAATCCTTTCACTTGGAATTTTTGGATACCTAATAGCAAAAACTCTAAACAACAAAGATTCAGGTTTAGACAAACTACTCACTTTCACACTAAGTTGTTTCGCATTCTTCTTTGTAACATACTTACTAAAAACTGGAGTTGTACTAACACTAGCAGGTGTAGCTGGTATCATCTTCTCAATTGGTATGGCCGTAGATGCAAACATTCTTATTTTCGAAAGATTTAAAGAAGAGATGAGAGATCAAAAATCGTTCACAAACTCTGCAAAAACAGCCTTTGATAGAGCTTGGTCGGCAATTAGAGATTCAAACTTCTCAACATTATTAACTTGTGCAATCCTATTCTACTTCGGAAGCTCAATTATTAAAGGTTTTGCATTCAACCTAGCTGCCGGAGTACTCGTATCAATGTTTACAGCAATTGTAGTTACACGCAGCCTTCTACTTGGACTTGCAGACACAAAACTGGCTAAAAACCATTTTGCTATGGGACTACCAAGAGGCGATAGAGAACCAAGAACAATTAATTTCATCAAACACACAAACCTTTGGTTGGGAATTTCAGGAGCACTTGTTACCCTATCAATAATTTCAATTGCAATCTTTGGATTAAATCTAGGAATAGATTTCAAAGGTGGAACACTAATGGAATTTAATTTCAGTGAAACTGTTACTAAAGATCAATTAGCAGAAAATTTAGGAACACTAGAAAGCGTACAAATTTCTGAATCAGCGGAAAATCAGTTCATTGTAAAATCAGGATATCTAACATCAGAACAACACGACACACTTATTGCTAGTATGAAGGAAAAACTACCAAGTTTTACCGAACCAAGATTCACTACAATAGGACCAGTAATTGGATCAACCCTACTTAAAAAAGCTAGTTATGCAATTGTTGTGGCACTAATAATGATAATTCTTTACATAGGATTTGCGTTCCGCCGTGTACCAAAAGAAGTTAGCCCATGGAAATTTGGAGCAACAGCAATTATCACTCTTGCACATGATGTAATTATAACAACTGGCGTGTTCTCATTACTTGGACACTTCCTAAATGTAGAAATAGATTCACTATTTATAACAGCAATCCTTACAGTATTTGGTTATTCTGTAAACGACACAATCGTAATCTTTGATAGACTACGTGAAAACCTAATTAAATCATCAGGAGAAAGCCTAGCATCAATTACAAACAAATCACTCACACAAACCCTAGCAAGATCAATTAACACATCACTTTCTACAATTATTACTCTAGTTGCAATCCTATTCTGGGGAAGTTCATCAATATTCTATTTCGTACTAGCATTAACTCTAGGAATAGGAATTGGAACATACTCATCAATATTCACAGCAAGTCCAATACTCGTATGGTGGACAAAAAAATCTAAGAAATAAAAGACTAGACACACAAAAGCCCTGGCATTAAGTCAGGGCTTTTTGCTAGAATTCACTAGCACAAACTTCATATGCATCCCTAGCTCAACTGGATAGAGCATCGGTCTTCGGAACCGAGGGTTACAGGTTCGAATCCTGTGGGGTGCACCATTTATAAAAGACCTTCCTCATTAATTCTTCTATGCTCACGCATTGTATTTGCCATAGAAGAAAATGCTTTAAGAGCATTCTCAAATGCATACTTATCATTTATATCATCACAAGTAGCATGCAACAAAATATCTAAAATTTTTGCCCAGCTTTCTTCATACTTAGCAGAAGAAATATACAACACTTTTTTTACAAATTCCGCATCATGCTCCCACATTGCTGCAACATACTTATCTCTGTGATGCATAACATGATACTCCAAACCATCATTAGAAATAGCTAAAAAGTCAAAAATTAAAGTCGCCATGACATCATATTTTTCATCCAAAATGTCTAAAACATCTCTCACATGAGCAAAGCCATTTTTGATATATAAATCCAAAAAGAAATCCACATTTTTCATAACAACTTTAAATGGCAAATTATGATCAAAAACTAAATGATCAAAAACTACAATCCAATGAGAATCATCTAATCCCAAATCTTCGCGTAATTTTGTAGGGCCACAATCAATATAAGCAGATATCAATTCTGCAACTTTTCCATGAACATAACGTTCCAAAATCATATTTTTTTCTATATAGTTCATAAAAAGTTTAGGTTAAAAGCTTATGATTATACATAATAAAATAATTATGTCAAGCAAAGCAAACAAGTACACCTACCCCGCACTACTATTGACAAAAATGGCAAAAATGGTTAAAATTACAGCTAATAACAATATTATGAACACACCAAACAACACCTTTAAGATAATTCCCCTACTAGCCATTATTCTCGTAATTTCAGGGTGCTCACTTGGAGAAGAAAAAATTGTAGAAGAAAAAATATCAAGAACAGATGAGTCCATAGAATCATCAACAGAGAATTTAAAAATAGTAGAAACAATTCAAACAAAAAACTTCACACCAAACCTCAATATAACAGCAAATGGAACGGTCGAATCTGAAGAAATTACCATTGTACAGCCAGAAATTGCCGGAAGAATTACTAATTTAAAAGTAAAAATTGGTGATGTCGTTAAAGAAAATCAAATACTAGCAACACTTGGAGACTCTCTCTCAACAGATGTTTCAGACATCCAAAACCAAGCATCACAAAATGCACTCGAAATTAGCAAACAAGCACAAGAGCTTACAGAGTATTCAACAATTCAAAGCATGAATTTAGCACAAAGAAATTTAAAACTTTCTGAAGAAGCTTACAAAAATTCATACCAAAACATAATAAATACACAAAACGCATTCGAGCTTCAATATGACCAAGCAAACATAACAATAGATAACGCCGAATTAGCCTACGACCAAGCAAAAAAAGCATACAAAAATGCCACTGACGCAACAAAATCACAACTAAAACTACAAAGAGACCTAGCAGAAAATCAACTTGAACAAGCAGAAACAGCACTAGATCAATTGAATGCAAATTTCTCATCACAAATGAGCCAATTGGAATACGCTATGACAGCAGCAGAAACACAATACCAAAACGCTCAAACACAAATCGAAAGCACATATGCAAACTTAAGTCTTCAAAAACTACAAAGTGAATCACAACTAAATCAAGCCCAACAAGGGGCTTCAATATCAAGAGCAAACTCAAACAGAAAACAAATCACAGCACAAATAAGCGGAACAATTACAAAAGTAAATGTAAAAGAAAACAACCTTGTAACACCAGGACAAGCAATTATTGAAATTCAAAACACTAAAAACTTAGTAGTAAAAACATATATTAGCGCTGAAAATGCAGCTTTAATAACCAAAAATGACACAGTAACAATCCAAACATCTGGCAAAAAATTACAAGGAAAAATTAGCTACATAGCCACAGTACTAGACCCCCAAACTAAAAAAGTAGAAGTAAAAATCAGTCTACCTAAAGCAAATGTAATAGTTGGAGCTGAAGCAAAAGTAATATTCGAACCAAAAACTCAAAACCCACTAGTACCACTAAATGCCGTTTCAATAGTAAATGGTAAACATGCCCTTAAAGTCTTAGAAGATAACAAAGTAGAAATAAAAGAAGTTACTTTAGGAAATTTACTTAATGAGTATGTTGAAATTTTAGAAGGAATTACACCAACAGACGAAATAATAATCACAACAAACACTTTTCTAGACGAAGGAGAAACTGTAAAAAAGCAATAAATGAAAACCCCATTCTTCATAAATAGACTTCCTGTAACCTGGCTTATTATTCTAGGAATAATAATATCAGGTGCATATTCAATAAAAACAATTCCACGCGAAATACAACCAGAAATCAACATCCCAATTGCCGCAGTTACAGTTGCACTACCAGGTGCAAACCCTTCAGACATAGAATCTCTAATCACAGAACCTCTAGAAAAAAGCATTTCAAACACAGAAGAAATCAAAAAACTCACATCAACATCTACACTAGGACTTGCAACTATAGTAGTAGAATTCAATGCAAATGCAGATATAGACAAAGCCATACAAGATTTAAAAGATAAAGTTGATTTAGCAAAATCAGAATTACCAGAAGATGCAACAGACCCCAATGTAATAAGAGCTAAAGCCAACGAAACAGCAATCATCAGTTTTTCACTAATAGGAAATAGACCACTTTATGAATTAACAAAAATCGCAGAAGATTTACAAGATTCACTCGAAGCACATCCCAACATTTCAAAAGCAAGAATATCAGGAGCACAGAAAAAAATAATTGAAGTAGAAATTAATCAAGCAAAAGCAGAAAGCTATGGATTAAACATAAATCAAATAATCCAACTAATAAAATTTTCAAATTACAATCTACCACTCGGAATAATTTCAACAGACAAACTAAACTATTCAATTAATGTAGACAGTCGTTATCAAAGCATTGAAGACATAAAAAACATCACAATTCTACCGAACATATACCTTAAAGATGTCGCATCAGTAACAGAAAGCCACAACACTCAACAAGTAACTTCAAGATTATCAATCGATGGCAAAAAATCAAAAAACTCACTTTCAATACAAGTATTCAAAAAAGACAAATCAAATGTAATCACGACAGTAGACGATGCAAAAGAAATCGTAAAAAACTTCCCCTTAGAAAAAGATATACAAATTGTAGTAAGCAATGACCTATCAGAACAAATTAGACAAGACCTAGGCGTACTTACAAACAACGGAATACAAACAACAATACTAATTATAGTAATGTTATTTTTGGCATTAGGATTAACTGAAGGCCTACTTGCTGGCCTATCAATCCCCCTCACACTCCTTTCAACCATAACAATTATCTCAGCGGCAGGAATGACAATCAACAGCCTCACTCTTTTCTCAATGGTTATTGCTGTGGGACTTATGGTAGATACAGCAATCGTTATCATGGAAGGAATTCACGACAACATGAAATCAGGAAAAAGCTCAAAAGAAGCCGCAATAAACGCAATACAAACATATCAGTGGCCACTAATAGCAGGAACACTAACAACAGTTTTTGCCTTTTTCCCAATGCTACTTGTAAGTGGAATTGTTGGACAATTTCTAAAGTCACTACCAATCACAATTTCGGCAGCACTATTTAGCTCACTTTTTATATCACTAACAGTTATCCCAGCAATCGCAGGCAAAACAATGAAAGGTCGCAATCTAGCAAACAAATCGAGTATCCTAGAACCATTATTCCACAAAGCCGGATCAATATTTCAAAGATTAATATCAAAAATATTAACAAGTCGTCTAGCAAGATTAACAGTAATATTAACAAGCATCATACTATTAATAGCAAGCTTCATACTACCAATTAGCGGAGCTCTTAAGGTAGAAATGTTTCCAAAAACCGATTTTAGATATTTCATAATTAACATAGAAGCACCAAAAGGTTTAGTACTTAGTGAAACAGAAAAAATTGTCCAAACAGTAGAAGAAAAACTATACAAAGTACCAGAAATCGAAAGCTTCCTGAGTATAATAGGAACAAAGGACGGGATTGTTCAAACAGATCTTGTAGAATTTTCAGGTGGAGGTAACTCAAATCTCGCAAACATAACTGTAAATCTTGTAGAAGAAAAAGATAGATCAGAAAAAAGTTATGTAATCGCAGACAGAATTAGAACCGAACTATCAAAAATAAATACAGCAAAAGTTACCGTAAGAGAACTTACAGAAGGTCCCCCATCAGACTCCCCTGTAGCAGTAAAAATCGTTGGCAAAGATACAGAAAAACTAAGAAAAATTTCTAACGATTTCCAGAAGATGCTCAAAGAAATCCCTGGAACGCAAAACATAACAACAACACTGCAAGATGGTTTAAACCAATTCACATTCAAACTAGATCAAGACAAGCTAAGCAAATACAGCCTCTCAGGATTAGAAGTTTCAAACCTAATTCGTACAAGTTTACAAGGAAGAGAAGCGGCAACAGTAACACTTAACGAAGAAGATCTATCCATTTATGTAAAATATGATTTACCAAAAATCAACGATTTCACAAACGCCAACATCGAAACTATAAAAAATTTCCAAATCACATCAAGAACCGGAGAACAAGTTTCTTTTGGAGAATTAGCAGAAATCAAATTCACAACAGGACTACAAAAAATTGACCACGAAGAACAAGAAAGAATTATTAAAGTTAAAAGTGATATAGAAAAAGATGCAAATGCAATAGATATCACTACTCAGTTTCAAGAAAAAGTAAACAGCTATAAACTTGATAAAGGCTACAGAGTTGAGTTTGGTGGAGACACACAAGATGTACAAGAATCATTCCAAGATCTATTTAGATCAATGATTATCGGCGTAATACTAATTGCCTTCACATTAGTACTTATATTCAATTCACTAAAACAACCATTTATCATTCTACTAACTTTACCACTTGCTCTAATCGGAGTATTCCCTGGATTAATGAGTATAGGACTTGCTCTTTCATTCCCAGCCTTTCTTGGGGTAGTAGCGCTAGCAGGTGTAGTAGTAAACGATGCCATTGTTTTAATCGACCGCATAAACAACAACAGAAAAGAAGGAATGGAATTCACACAATCAATCGCAGAAGCCGGAAATGCCAGACTTCAACCAATTATAATGACATCAATCACAACAATTGCAGGAATTCTACCACTGGCACTTACAAACGAATTCTGGGCAGGATTAGGATTCTCACTAGTGTTCGGACTAGCATGTGCCACAATACTTACCCTAATTGTGATACCTACTTTGTATTACATGTTTGAAAAAAAGAACTCATAAGAGTATAGTCCCAAGCATGAAATATGCTGAAGTACTATTCACTCAAAAAGTCATAGACGACATCAAACCCACCCTCACCTACTCAATCCCAGACCACATAGAAGCTCAAGTAGGACACAGTGTGCTTGTGCCTCTTCGTAGAAGCAAAAAATCTGGAATAATTATAGATATTCACCACAGAAAACCAGACTTTAGAACACTCCCAATTACAGAAATAACATCAAACACTCCCCTTTTAAATGAAAGCCAAATTAAACTTTTAAAATGGGTCAGCAAATATTATTTTGCACCACTTTTTTCATGTCTAAAACTCTTCATACCAGCAAGAATTTTAGAAAACAAACCAATAAAATCACGAAAAAAGGAGGATGAACAAATAATTAGATCACCTCAAAAAGAACTAACAGAAGACCAAAAAGGATGTATAAAAAATATACTCAACTCTAAACACAACACACATCTAATTCATGGCATAACTGGATCAGGAAAAACAGAAATTTACACGCGTTTAGCCAATCATTTTACAGAAAAAGGCGAACAAGTTTTAATACTCGTTCCAGAAATCTCACTCACACCACAAACCATAGACTACTTTCAAAAAACAACAGGACACAAAGCTGCAATAATCCACAGTAAACGCTCTGCCGGAGAAAGATACAACGACTGGAAAAGAATCCACAACGGAACAGCCCTACTCACAATAGGATCTCGCTCATCAATATTCACACCATTTAAAAATCTTGGACTAATAATTATAGATGAGGAACACGAGCTATCATATAAGCAAGACTCATCACCAAGATACAACACCCACACAGTTGCAGAAAAACTCCAAGAATTTTCACCAAATATAAAAATAGTTTTAGGCTCTGCAACTCCATCAGTAGAAACAACAGAAAAATACAAAGATTCAACCACAGAATTAAATAATCGCGTTGGAACATCAACATTACCAGAAATAGAAATAGTAGATTTAAGAGATGAGTTTAAAAAGAAAAACCACTCAATTTTTTCAGAAAAATTGCATCAAGAAATAGAAAAAGCATTAGCAAAAAAAGAACAAGTTATTTTATTTCTAAACCGTAGAGGGTCTTCATCATCAGTAGTTTGCCGTGATTGCGGATACATGGAAAAATGCGAAACTTGCGATACAAACTTAACATATCACGCAAAGACACTTTCAACGCCAAGCCTAATCTGCCACCACTGCGGAAAAATAGAAACACCACCATCAACCTGCAAGGGGTGCAAAGGAGTAAACATTAGATTTCTCGGAATTGGAACACAAAGAATCGAACTGGAAACAAAAAAAGCATTCCCTAATGCACGCATACTAAGAGCAGATAAAGACACAACAGCAACAAAAGAAGGATTTAAAAAAATATATAATGCCTTCAAAAAAAATGAAGCCGACATCCTAATAGGAACTCAAATGATCGCCAAAGGATTGCACTTACCAAATGTAAATTTAGTTGGAGTAATTCTTGCAGACATAGGACTTTCAATTCCAGACTTTCGCACACAAGAAAGAAATTTTCAACTCCTCACTCAAGTAGCCGGAAGAGCTGGAAGAACAAACAACAGAGGAAAAGTAATCATTCAAACATACAACCCAGAAAGTGCATCACTAATTCACACAAAAAACAATAACCACCAAGCTCTATTTCAATACGAAAGAGCTCAACGAAGTCTTTTAAAATATCCACCATTTTCAAAACTTACAAAATTCATAATCGAAAAACCAACATACAAAGAAGCTCAAACAACAGCAGAAAAGATAGAAGCAAAATTATGGCAATTTGCACGCGAACTTCAATTAACGGAAAATTTAGAAATCAATATATACCCAGCCTATCTCACAAAATTCAAAAATAAATTCAGATACATAGTACTAATAAAATCCCCAAACGAGACACAAATTCACAAAGTATTAGAAAAACTTCCAAAAGAAGTTATAATGAACCCAGAAATAAAAATTGATATAGATCCAATTTCAACAACATAAATATGAAAACAGTACTATCAGGGATACAACCAAGCGGAAAAATACACCTAGGAAATTATTTAGGTGCAACAAAGCAACACATAGAAATGCAAAAAGAACATAACTGCATATATTTCATTGCAGATCTTCATGCACTAACAACAATTCGAAACGCCGAAGCAATGAAAAAAAATACCATTGAAATTGCAATGGCATACATTGCACTTGGGCTAGATACAAACAAAACAATATTCTTCAAGCAATCAGAAGTATCAGAACATTCAGAACTATGCTGGATATTTGATTGCATTACGCCAATGCCATTCATAGAAAGAGCACACGCATGGAAAGACGCAAAAGCAAAAGGAAAAAAAGATCCAACAGTAGGACTATTCAACTACCCTATTCTTCAAGCAGCTGACATACTTTTATACAAACCAGATTTAGTACCTGTTGGCCAAGACCAAAAACAACACATAGAAATGACCAGAGACATTGCTCAAAATTTCAACAACACATTCGGCGAAACTTTCAAACTACCTGACCCATATATAAAAGATGAAGTAGCTACAGTACCCGGAACAGACGGCCAAAAAATGAGCAAGTCTTATGGCAACACTATAGATATTTTCGAATCCGAATCAGTAATAAAAAAACAAGTAATGAGCATAGTAACGAGTTCAATACCAGTAGAAGATCCAAAAGACCCAAAAAGCTGTAATGTTTTTAAGCTATACAAACTTCTAGCAACTCCTGAAGAAACAAAAGAAATGGAAGATAAATATATTTCTGGCGGCTACGGCTATGGCGACGCAAAAAAAGAATTGTTGAACAAAATTTTAGAACACTTCAAACAAGCACGAGAAAAATACTCAGAACTTGAAAGCAAAGAAAACCTTGTGATGGAAATACTTAATAGCGGATCAACAAAAGCTAAAGTAATAGCGAAAGAACATCTCAAAGAAATAAAATCAAAAATAGGATATCTTTAAAAAATCATTCTTCCACTTTCGAGCCTTTCAAAACAATTACATTTAAGTGAACAGCCACATAACGTAAAACATCAAGAACTGCAGGATCAGCCCCAATTGTTTTTTGAGGATCAATACTAAAAAAACCTTTTTCGCCAACATCCAAAAAACCTTCTTTATCTAAAATACCACCATCAACATAAGAAAGTTTTACACAAACTCCCCCATTACCACGATCTTCTAAACCAAATTCAACCAAACCACCCCTAAAATTCATAACATCAGTTTGACTAGATAAATTACCGAAAGGTGCCATAGAAATTTGAATAAAAAATAATCAAGAAAAATATATCTTCTTAAAAAAAATTTTCAACATAAATATTTTTTTAAACCTCCACACATTTCCCCACTTACGCAACCTCAAACACAAAAACACAGCACAACAAAACATTGCAAGAACACACTCTTTGCTCTAAATTGTATTAGTTAAAGGGCATTTAAAACCAGACTAAATTGTGTAAATATATCTTTGTTACAGGCGGTGTTTGTAGTTCATTAGGTAAAGGAATAGCATCCGCTTCAATAGGAACACTACTAAAAGCTTCAGGGCTAAAAGTGTTCACTCAGAAGCTAGACCCTTACCTCAATGTCGACCCTGGAACAATGAGCCCGTTTCAACATGGAGAAGTTTTCGTAACAGACGACGGAGGAGAAACAGATCTAGATCTCGGACACTACGAACGCTTTATAGACACAAGTCTTTCAAAGCTTTCTTCAGTTACAACAGGAAAAGTTTACAGCGAAGTACTAGACAAAGAACGCAAAGGAGGATTTTTAGGAAGAACAATACAAATCATTCCACATATAACAAATGCCATCCAAGATAAGATCACAGAAGCAGCAGAAAATAGTGGCTGCGATATAATGATGGTAGAAATTGGTGGAACAGTTGGTGATATAGAAGGCTTACCATACTTAGAAGCAATAAGACAATTAAGCCACAAAGTAGGAAGAGAGAACACATTTTTTGTTCACCTCACTTTGCTACCCTATTTGGAAGCATCAAAAGAATTAAAAACAAAACCAACTCAAGCATCAGTAAGAGAATTAAGATCAATAGGAATTCAACCAGATCTAATTTTAGCAAGAGCAGATAAAATCATTAAGAAAGAACACCTCAAAAAAATTGGTCTATTTTGCGATGTAGAAGAAAAATATGTAATACCAGCCCAAACAGCAAATTCAATATATGAAGTTCCCCTAAATCTCAATAAATACAATATTGCTCAACTCATCGCCGAAAAAATGAATTTAGGAAAACTAAAACCTAATCTCAAAGAATGGGAAACTGTTGTAAAAAAAATAAGAGCAAAAAAATCAAAACTCAAAATTGCTCTAGTTGGAAAATATACAGGATTGGATGATGCATACTTAAGTGTAATAGAGTCTTTAAAAATTGCCTGCTTCCATGAATCAAGAGATTTAGAATTATTATGGGTGTCATCAGAAAAATTAGAAGAAAAAGACAAAGCAGCCTGGAAGGAATTAAAATCTGCTGATGGAATACTAGTACCAGGTGGATTTGGCGTAAGGGGAACAGAAGGAAAAATAATGGCAGCAAAATATGCACGAGAAAATAAAGTACCATACTTAGGACTATGCTTAGGAATGCAAATCATGACAATAGAATTTGCCAGATACTGTCTAAACAATGAAGCAATAACTTCAGAAGAATTTGACGAAAAAAACACAGCTGGAAAAGAAAACCACATCATACATTTCCTACCAGGACAATCAAAAGAACGCGATAAAGGAGGAACACTTCGTCTTGGCTCATATCCATGCAAACTTACAAAAGGAACAAAAACTCACAAATTGTATGAAAAAGAAACAATCAACGAGCGTCATAGACATAGATATGAATTTAATAACAATTTCCGAGAATCACTAGAAAAATGTGGGCTCCTATTCTCAGGAATAAATCCAGAAAGTAATTTAGTAGAAATAGCAGAAATAAAAAACCATCCTTTTATGATAGGATGTCAGTTTCATCCAGAATTTAAATCAAGACCATCAACACCACATCCGCTTTTCTTAGGCTTCATCAAAGCATCTAAAAAATAAGAGCCTATGCCAAATTACAAATACACTGTAGCTAACCCCCAAGGAAAAAGGCTCAGTGGTACAGTAGAGGCACAAAATGAACAAATAGCCCGAGCAGAACTCAACAACCTCGGTTTTTCCATATTATCATTAGAAGAAACAAATGAAGAAATTCCACAAGACGACAATCTTCAAAAGTTTGTTTTTGAAGCTCTAGATAAAAGTTCAAAATTAGTCAGTGGAACAATCCCATCAGAATCTAAAGAAGCAGCACTAAAAAGACTTAAAGAAGAATATTTATTAAAAGTGCGTGCAATATGGAAAGAAGGAGATAGTGAAGAAGAAATAGAAAAAGCAAAAGCCGCAGGACTTCAATCAAATCAAGAAACAGAAGAAGAAATAAACCAAAACCAAAACTCTGAACAATTTCAAAAAGAGCAAAAAGTAAGAGCAAAAATAGACAGCATTTTAGAACAAGTAAATGAATTACTAGTTAAATTTGATAGTGATTTCGATGCTCAACAAAAATCAGAAATAAATAAAAAAATAGATAAAATCCTCAGAATAAAAAACAGTAAAAATACAGACTACATTTTAGCAAATGCCGAAGAACTTCTTGAATTCATACAGTCTCAAGAAAAAGCAATCAAAGAAAAAGGAATGGAAAATGATGCTCTTTCATTACACCTAAGCACCAAGAATTTAATTCAAGAATTAAAACAATCTGAAGATAAAAAAAATCTATCAGAAGATATAATTTCTAAAATAGATAACTGGCAAAGAAAAAACAAATCAAAAGAAAATACTTACATACAAGCAATAAATAAAATTCTAACAAAAATTAAGAATTTATTTATTACTCCCGAAGAAATAAAAACAATAGAAAAACAAATTACAAATTACAATAAACAAATTATTGAATTTTCTATTCTTTATTTTAAAGAACCAACAAAAGAGTATAAAGAAAAAGTAAAACAAGCCCTAAAACAGGCTTGGGAATCAAGAAAAAAAACAGTACACAGCCTAAATCATGCCAAGCGTTTTAGAAAAAACAGCTTTCCAAAGAATGAAGAAAAAAGTGCAAACAAAGAAATAATTACAACTTTTATAAATGAATTAAATTCTTTCACAGGATGGCTACTTACCTTCTACATAATCTACTATTTTACTGCCATTTATTTAACAACAAAGGACTTTGGTATCGAAAACATACCTCAAGCATTCTACATATACGACACAACTGTTTTCAAATACCTCATATCTATATTATTTTTACTACACGCATGCACAGCAATAAAAATTAATTTCTTCCAAAAAAATCTTTTGGCATCAGTTATACTTTCAAGCATCTTTATAATAGGATCAATTATTGTATTACTAAATTTTTAATATGCACCCAATCTTACTTCAAACAAATTTTTTCACAATAAACACTCTATGGATTTTTATTATTGCAGCGCTATTAACAGGCACTAGTCTATTTATTAAAGAAGCAATTAAAAATAGTCTCAAAATACAATTTATAACTCAACACGCTTGGCAACTCATAATCTGGTCAATCATTGGAGCAAGAATAGCCAATATTATTACAAATTATAAAAGTTACTTTTATTCCTTTAGCGGAGAAGCATTAATTAAAATATTATATTTTTGGGATAAAGGATTTAGTTTCTGGGGCGCACTTATTGGATTTACCGTATATCTCCACTACATATGCAAAAAAAACGATCAAGATTTTCTCAGCTGGTTAGATGCCTTAATACCTGCTGGCATTTTTGCCCTATCAATAACACACATTGGCAATTTCTTTGAAGGATCATCTTACGGAAATGAAACAAGCCTGCCATGGGGAGTAAACTTTGAAAGTCCAGCAATCCGCTACACAGTACCAATACATCCAACTCAAATATATGCCTTTCTCTACACATTAGCTCTTGGATTTATACTTATATACCTAGAAAAAAGACCAAAAATCCAGTCTCTCAAAAAAAGCGGATTCATAGCTTTAGCAGGTATTGCCAGCTACAACGGACTAAGATTTTTAGAGGAATTTTTCAGAGGAGATGATACATTTTTACTATTCGACATAAGAGTTAGCCAAATAATAGTAGGAATAATAGCAATCTCAGCTAGCATAATTTTATATCTTCGATATAATAAGCCAAAACGTAAAATTAAAAAATAATTATGGAATCAATCAAATCACTCGCTTTATACATTTTCGATCGTAACCCTGGAAGTGTATATGGATATTACACTTTATCAATAATACTAATAATAGCTTTAATAGCATTTAGTATTGGATTTTCTCACTACTACAAACTTAGAAAAAAAGAAGACCAAGCATTTAAAAAGCTATTTCCAGATTTAGCAAAAACCTCTTTAAAAATGGGTCTACTTTTGGCAGCAGAAATATTTTTCCGCTACGAAACTATTCCTTATTTTTCTATGAGAATATGGCTCTATTTAACACTAGGATATTTAGCCTACCTAATTTATGCATATGTTCAAAAATATAGAGTAAGCTATCCACAAGAAAAACTAAACTACACTACAAAAGTAGTTCACACAGAAAAAAAGAGCTACCTTCCAAATAAAAGCAAAAAATAAAACTGGCCTTAAAAAAAGACCAGTTCAAATTCAAACAAATAACAAAACTAGATTAATCTAGTTTTGTTATTTCGTATTCAATAACTCCAGCAGGCACATGAGCCTTAACCTTATCACCTTTCTTTTTATCCAAAAGAGCAGTTCCAACAGGTGATTCATTTGAAATTTTACCTTCAAAAGGATCAGCCTCAGTAGAACCAACAATTGTATAAACTTCAACATCATGATTTGTTGTTGAAAGATTTTTCAAATGTACAGTAGTACCAAGCTGAACAGATTTTAAATCTCCGTGTTTTTCACTAATAATTTTTACAGTTTTAACCTTCTCTTCAAGCTCCATAATTCTACCTTCCACAAACGCTTGTTCATTCTTAGATTCCTCATACTCAGAATTTTCAGAAAGATCTCCATAAGAAATAGCTTCTTTAAGTCTTGCAGCAACTTCTTTTCTCTTCGTAGTTTTCAAATATTCCAACTCTTCAACTAACTTGTCATAACCTTCTTTAGTAACCAAAGTAGCTTTTTTACCATCTTCAGTAAAAAACTCTTCATGTACTATTTTTGTCTCATCTTTTTTTGGCATCTTTATAATTTTAAGTAAGTATTATATATAGTTAATCCCCCTTTTAATGTGGACGAATCTTAGCACTAGTAGGATGTTCTTTCAACTTCTGAAGAACTTTAGCCTCAATTTGCCTAATACGCTCACGAGTTACATTAAACTCTTGGCCAACTTCTTCCAAAGTATGACCAACCCCATCTTTCAAACCAAATCTCATTTCAATAATTTTTCTCTCTCTTGGAGAAAGATACTGAAGCATTTCATGAATATTTTCTTTCAACAACTGTCTATTAGTAGCTTCAGAAGGAGAAAGAGCATCATCGTCTTCAATAAAGTCACCAAGTTTACTATCCTCTTCAGTACCAACCGGTGCCTCTAAAGAAACTATATCTTGAGATATTTTCAAAATATGCCTCACTTTTTTAATGTCCATATCCATTTCCGCAGCCAATTCTTCAACAAGAGGCTCACGCCCAAGTTCCTGAACCAAACGTCTTTGCGCATGAGTTAACTTATTAATAGTCTCTACCATGTGAACAGGAATACGAATCGTGCGGGCTTGATCAGCAATAGCACGAGTAATTGCCTGACGAATCCACCATGTAGCATAAGTTGAAAATTTAAAACCTCTATTTGGATCAAATTTTTCAACAGCTCTAAACAAACCAATATTTCCTTCCTGAATCAAATCTAAAAATGAAAGACCACGCCCAATATATTTTTTTGCAATACTTACAACTAATCTTAAGTTAGCCTCAGCAAGCTTAGTTTTAGCAGTTTGGTCACCTTTTGTAATTCTTTTTGCCAACTCAACCTCTTGTTTACCAGTTAAAAGTGGCACTCTACCAATTTCACACAAATAAAGTCTTATAGAATCATTAGCAATTTCTCTAAACTCAGCCGCTTTTTTCTGCTTATCTTTTTTTCTAGAAGTTAAAGTTTTTTTCTTCTTTTTCTTAGAATCATCTTCTTCCTTAACCTCTCCAGGAACCTCTTCAACCTTCCCCCACTCTTCTTGATCCAATAAACCTGTATCTTTTGTGTCGATAATTTCAACACCAAGATCCATAAAAAGGCTATAAACCTCATCTAAAAGTACCAAATCTTGTTCGATATTTGGCATCACCTTAAGCAACTGTTGATGAGTAACAAAACCCTGCTGCTTCCCCTTAGTTAAAAGACTCTGAACCTCTTTAGGAAATTTAGCTAAATCGTCGTCTGTAGGTTGAGTAATGAATTTACTAGTTCTTGCCATAGAAATTTGTTAGTGGCGCTATTTTTTTGAAGTCATCTCAATTAACTGTAAAAGTAAACCTTGCAACTTCTCGGTATCCTTATTATTTTCCGCCACTTGTATTTGGCGTCTCAAATCACTTATCCTACTCTCCTTACTCTCCCTATCAATTAGGGCAATCAATTGAATAACTTCAGTCTCAAGTGTTACAGAGTTAAAACCACCGTAACTATCTTCAGCGTATAAATAAAGTACATTAACACGCTTTTTTAGGTCTTCTGAAAACATCGAATCAAAATCCCATTTCTCAAGACTTCGCGATGAATTATACTGACCCTCTAAAGCTTTGTAAATAGATTTAAGATCATCACTAAAGTAATCCTCGTTTAATCTTTTAGATACAGTTCCAAATACAGAAAAATTATACAAACAAACCGCAATTAAAAGCTCCCTAGGCGTCATTTTAAAACCCACCTCAGACACCTGTGAGCCAGAACTTCTGGCAGGATGATTTTCAGGTAATTTAAAATTACTCAATTCATCATACAAATAATCCTTATTTACACCCACTTTCACAGCCAGCTCACCCAAATAATAATCCTTATCAGCAGCAGACAAAGGCTTTAAAAGAGGCATCAATTCACTCAAAACCAACCTTCTGCCAGCAACATCGCTAATATCATTTTTTTCAATTAACTTTGTCATATAAAAACTGAGGAAATTTTCAGCCCCATTCATTATTTTCAAAAAATCTTCCTTACCATGCTCTTTAAAAAAATCAGCCGGATCCTTACCATCACTCAAAACCATAGATTTCACCGAAATATCCTTTTCAGACATCAAAGAATATGCCCTTACCGTAGCCTCAAATCCAGCATTATCCATGTCAAAACAGGTCACAGCCCTTGTCGTCAATCTCGACAACAATCTAACATGGTCGGCCGTTAAAGCAGTTCCAGAAGTAGCCACCACATTTTTAACACCGTTTTGATAAGGTAAAATCACATCAAAATACCCCTCAACCAAAAGAACTCTACCATCATCTTTAATAGTAGATTTAGCATGAGAAAGTCCATACAAAACCTTACTCTTATTATAAACTAGATTTTCAGGAGAATTTAAATATTTAGGCATTTGATCCTGCTTCAAAGCTCTACCTCCAAAACCACAAATTTGCCCAAAATAATTAAAAATTGGAAAAATCAAACGCATACGATATTTATCATAAATATCATCTGACGCTAAATTCTTTGCAGAAGCTAAACCAGACTTAATAATAACCTCTTTAGAAATTCCTTTTTTAAGCAACAAAGGGTAAAGACCATCATAAACATCTGGCGCAAACCCTATTTTAAACTCATCAATAGTTGCGTCATTCACACCTCTTTTATACAAATACTCCAACACCTTCTTACCATCATTAGTTTTAAAAAGCTGCTCCTTAAAGTATTCCGCAGCCAAATCATGAGCCTTAAAATACTCATCTTTAACATCTTTAGATGCAAAACCCTTACCAACACTCTCCTCTACCTTAATCCCACATGAATCAGCCAAAATCCTTAAAGCCTCAGAAAAACTCACCCCCTCAACCTCTTGCACAAATGTAAAAATGTCACCACCTTTTCCACAACCAAAACAATGACAAATCTGTTTCTCAGGACTAACAACAAAACTAGGACTCTTCTCTCCATGAAAAGGGCACAAACCTTTATAGTTTTGCCCGGCTTTTTTCAACTGAACATACTTAGAAACAACATCATAAATACCTAAACGCCCTTTAATATCCTCAACAACATCTGCCATAATTTTTTTTAGTGGATCAAAATTCTAACGCCTTTTCGGCAATAAAATCAAGGCAGTTGCAAGAAGAATCATCAAAACAATTAAAGCCATAATCATAAAAAATTTCTGCTGCAAACTCACAAAACTCACAGCTGCAAAGCCAAATACAGCAGTTATAAACAGATAAAGAGAAACTACCTTTCTTTGAGAAATGCCAAGATCCATGAGCCTATGATGCAAATGCTTTAAATCTCCATGCCAAAACTTTTTCTTATCCACAAAAACTCTTCGCAAAACAACCCACACCATATCTAAAATTGGTAGCCCCAAAACCAAAAAAGCTGTAGCCACTTTCCCGCCAGAAAAAATAGCTAAAGTAGCGACTAAAAAACCAAGAAAGGTACTACCAGTATCCCCCATCAATATTTTAGGTGAAGGAAAATCGAACATAAAAAAGGCCAAAGATATCGCAGCCAAAATAATAGCAATGGTAGCAACAGCAACCTGAGAAGAAGGATTCTCATGCAATGAGGAATTGATACTAAGAGCAAATATCGTTAAAGACGCCACAAAAGTAACACCACTAGTAAGACCACTAACACCATCAACAAAATTCATACTGTTCAAAATAGTCATCACCCAAAAAACAGTAAAAAGCCCACTTAAAACAAAAAATCCTTCAAAAATAAAACCAGTAAAATCCAAAACACCTAAAAAAGGAACTTTCACACTCAAAATTCCAATACCAAACAAAAACAAAACAACTCCAGCAACAAATTGAACAATCAGCCTTATCAAAGGAGAAATACGCCACATATCGTCCAAAAAACCAATAAACATCACCATACTAGCAGCCAAAAGCAAACCTAAAACATGAGTATTCATCGGCACAAAAACTAAAACAGAAATCAAAAAGGCAGTATAAATAATAAGCCCTCCATAGTATGGAATCGCCTCACGCTTTAAACCATACAAATGAGGCCTATCCATCAAGCCAATCTTAGGAAAAAACTTCAAAGCAAATAGAACAAACACAAGAGTCAAGACAAATCCAAAGATGGCGGGAAAAACATAAATCATAAATAAATAGTTACATAAAGCAATTTTGGGTGCAAGAAAAAGAACACACAAAACTAATGTATAACTTTTTTGTACTTAACCCCCTCAGAAACCATTTCTAAAACACCAACCAAAACATCTTTATAAAAAGCCATAATAACACCATCATGTTCAACTTTTTTATTCAAAATCCTCCCATCCCTCAACCCCGAATAATCTTCATCACTCAAATTAAGCCTATAAAAATTTGCAACTATAGATTCCAAGGGAATCAGTCCGCCCTCAGGATTCTTAGAAAAATCCTCAACACTCAAAGCATTTTCAACAGAAAAATCGCCAACCACAGTCCTTCTTAACTCCTGAACATAAGCACCACACCCCAAAAGCGCACCAAGATCATGAACCAACGATCGAATATATGTACCGGCAGAACACTTCACCCTAAAGGTAACCAAAGGCCACTTAAAACTAGTAACTTCAAATTTTTCCACGAACACAGCCCTAGCCTTCATTTCCACATCTTTCCCACTCCTAGCTAATTCATAAGCCGGCTTACCATTAATTTTTAAGGCAGAATATTTTGGAGGGACTTGAGATATTTCGCCCAAGAAAGACATCAACAAGGGCTCAACATCACCAATTGAACACTTTTTTTGATCATCAATCTTCGTCAAAGAACCTTCCGCATCATAAGTATCAGAAACAAAACCAAAATGCGCCACCACTTCATACTCCTTATCGCATCCTATTAAGAACTCTAAAAGTTTAGTGCCCTCACCAACCGCAACTAAAAGCAAACCAGTAGCTAAAGGATCCAAAGTACCACTATGCCCAACTTTCTTAACACCAGTAGCCTTTCTAACTTTATAAACGACATCAAAGGAACTAATCCCCTTGGGCTTATCTATCAAAACAAAACCTTTCATATTATTTTTTTAATCCTAATAAATCCTCTACAACCTTTCTATCATTCCAAGGCACTTTTTTACCTCTAACAATCATTATCTCCTCACAACCTTTGCCAGAAATAACTACCGCATCATCCTTTTTTGCTAAACTTAAAGCCAATTTAATAGCCTCTCTTCTATCAGGTATTTTCCAAAAATTTTGCCCCTCAACCCTAGGTATCCCCTCAGACACCTGATCAATAATCGTAAGCTCATCCTCTACATATGGATCATCATTGGTAACTATTACATAGTCAGCATACTCATGAGCAACCGCACCCATTTTAGGACGCTTACCTTTGTCCCTACCACCACCAGTCGCACCAAACACAGAAAAAAGCCTCCCAGAGGTAAGCCCCCTATACATTTTTAAAAGATTTTCCATAGAATCAGGAGCATGAGCATAATCAACAATCACTTCAAAATCCTGCCCAGCTAAAACTCTCTCAAACCTACCGGAAACACTCCCTGCAAGTTCAAGCCCCTCTTTAATTTTTTCGACAGGAACACCTAAAGTTAAACAAACAGAAGCCGTAGCCAAAGCATTATACACATTAAATTCTCCTGGCATTTTCAAATTAACCTCAACAGCATGATTAGGAATATGCAAAACAAAAGAAGACCCCATAGGCTTCATTTTAATCTCAGCAGCATACACAACAGCATCCCCCATTCCATAAGTTATCTTCCTATCTGCAGCAAATTGATCAAAATAACTATAATATTTATCATCTGCATTCAAAACTGTAACCTTGGGAATACCAGGCTTCCTAAGACCTCTGGAAACTTTTTCAAAAAGTCCACCCTTAGCATTGATATAAGCATTAAAACTACCATGATACTCAATATGATCCTCCATTATATTTGTCAGAACAGCCACATCAAAATTAATACCAATAATTCTAGACTGAGTAACAGCATGAGATGTAACTTCCAAAACAGCATATTTACACCCCTCTCTAACCATTCTTCGAAGTAACTTCTGCAACTTAAAAGGAGAAATTGTACTTTGTTTACTAGCATTAACCCATCTATCATTTCCAACTTGAAAATTAATAGTAGAAGCTAAACCAACCTTATTACCAGCGTTTTCCAAAACCCGCGCAATAAAATTAACAGTAGTGGTTTTACCATTGGTTCCGGTCACACCTATAACAATCAACTTTGAAGCCGGAAACCAAAAAACAACAGCAGCCAAAACAGCAACAAATTTATGATAAAAAAGTCTTATAGGGTGTCTATCGGGAATTAGTTTGCGTAAAAAATCCAACATAGCGTTTATTATTTAGAGGCATTATAATGCAGACAATGCAAAAACTAAACAGAACATTACTATTTATAAACCTCTTCGCAATACAAGCGTACTTAATTCGCTTTGAAATTTTCACCTACCCCACAAACCTACAAGAAATACTTATATCTCTTAACTGCCTAACCTTTCTATCAACTCACAAAGGACTACCAAATCTCAAAAAATACTGGATTATATGGAGCCTTATTATTTTAAGCGGACTTTCAATAGCAACTACAGACATCATCAACCAATTAGACTTATTTAGACATCTCAAATTTTTAGCATTTGGATCAGCTTTAACATACATATTCTGCGAAACATTGAACAATAAAAATGAACAAGAAAAAGGAATTCAAATTGCTATATATGGCGCGCTAACTTTCGGCATTTTTTCAGCACTCTACAACCTTTTTGGCTTTAATGCCGCTTACGATCACAGACTACTCGGCCCACTAGATGCAGCAGTATACCTAGCATTTTATTTAGCACCATTTTTCATCTACTCAACAATATCAGCTTTTGAACAAAAAAATAGATCGCAAATAATTATAAGCACAATTCTTGGAGCACTACTAATAGCGACCTTATCAATGGGAGCGATTGCGGGAAGCTTCATATGTATAAGTCTTTACCTACTTAACCGCGCCAATAAAAAAACAAAAATTATACTATCAACAATTGCCACAATTATTTTTGTATCAATTTTTTATACAAAAATATTACCAACAATTCAAACAGAATACTCAAGCCTAGACGAAAGAGGACAAATATGGCAAACCTCAGCTTACCTTTTAGAGAAACAAAAAAACCTCATAACAGGAGTTGGACTTGGGCAATTCCAAGAAAACTACGCGCAAAGTGTAAAATCAGTACTAGGCAAAGAACCACTAGATTATTTTGTCCTACAGCCACACAATATTTTTCTTCTTTTCATATTCAACTACGGAATACTAGGATTATCCCTATTACTAACACTCATCGTCCTCAATATAAAATCAAAAAGCATATATAAATACATCGCATTCTATTTTCTAATTCACGGTTTAATAGATACACCCATCTTCAAAAACGATATCCTTTTCCTATTTATACTTTTCAACACTCTCAGTTTAAACCCGAAACTAAATCTCTCAAAACAGCTTCCGGATCAGAAGATTTAGTAACACCCGAAGCTAAAAGCACACCACTGGCACCAAACTCAACTGCCAAACGAACATCCTCAGCATCCTTTACACCAGCACCAACCAAAACTTTGTCATCACCAATATACTGAACAGCCCTCTTAATTATATCGGCTTCAGCCTTAGAAACAGATATATCACCCCCTATAAGCTCAGGAGGCTCTACAGCCAACAAATCTGGCCCATATGGCAAAATTTCTTTTGCTCTTTCTGGTGTATCAGCACACACAACAACAAACAATCCAGCCTCTTTAGCCAATCTAATACTCTCTTTCAACACATCATCACTCACAGGCTTTTCTGCATGATTCAACAAAGCACCGTATGCACCACACTTTTTAACCAAATCAGGAACAACAGACCCCGTACCGCTTCCATATTCTAAATTATCAACATGCTGTGCAAAAACAGGAATAGAAACCGCCTTGCACACAGCAGCTAAATCAATTGCATTTACAGCTATAGCAATATTTGCACCTGTCTCACTAGCAACTTTCTCATGAATCTTCGCCAAAGAAACAGCAGCCTCTCCAACGGCATTTTCGTAAACTTTAAAGTTAACTAATATAACTGGTAATTTCATATTAGAAATATACACGTTTTTTCCACCCAGACAAATTGACTTTTATGCATAGACATGATATAATTCTAGGATTTTTTAAAAAAACAAACAGAAAAAATGTTCAAAAAGATCTTTAAACAAAGTGAAAAAGAAAACAGACTAATATACCAAAATCCTGAAGAAGGAGCGAATTTAGCAAAGTCACAAAAGGCTGAAGAAACAATCGATAAAGACCACGACAAAGCAAGGGAAGAAGTGGAAAAAAAGGCCACTGAAGAACGCGCAGAACTTGCAAAAAAAGTCTCTGAATCAATTAAAGATCCAAACAAATATGCAATTTCAAGTCTTGAAAGAAGTATTGGAAACGACATCAAACTAAGAAAAAAAGACGAAAAAACTTACATACTAACAAGAGATAATCAAGATCTCCCATACGAAGTTGAATTTTCAAAACTAAAAACTGGCTTTTACTTAAGAAAAGTTGAAAATGGAACAGTAATTTTTCAAGAAAAAATACAAACTGGCCAAATAAAAAAATCTCAAATTTATAACGAAATTAAAGACACCATCTTAAAGATCGAAAAAGCCAAAGAAGAAGAAAAAAGAAAAGCAGCAGGTTTTGATATTGAAGAAAAATCTGAAAAAACACCAGTAACAGCAGACGCAATAGAGCCAATCAGCCCCCAAGAAACAGCCCAAACAACAAAAACAGAAAAACCAAGTGAGCCAAAATTAAATGAAAAAGCTCAAGCAGAATTTGATAAAGCTAAAAAAACGATCACAGATAAATTAGGAAAAGGAGTAACAATAGAAAATCAAATTCGTGAATTATCGAATTCAGAACATACAACTTTCTACATAACAAGAGATGGAGAAAACATTCCATTTGCAATTCAATTTAACAGAAGAAATTACGAAAAAATTAGAATTATTAAACTAACAAAAGAGGAAGGAAAACTAAAAATTAAAAAAGGAACCTCAGAAATGAGCGCACAATTAAGCGATAAATCAGAGATCTTTAAAGAAGTTAAAAAATATGTAGAACAAACTGGATCTGTAAAAGCAACGGCAGAAGAATTAGAAATAAGAGCATTAGACATCGCAAAAAGAAAAGAACTTTTAGCAAAAATGCCAAACATCATCTTAGAAATGGCTCACAAAGTAGATCAAAATTTTGGCTACAGCGATCCAATTAAAATTGAAGAAGATGCAAATTTTCAAAAAATACAAATTTTCCATGCTGGCACATTTACAGGAATCACTGTTGAAATAGACAAAAAAAATCCAACAGATGTAACATTTACATCACTAAGATCAGATCGTCCCCTATTTGCAAGATTCCAAGTAGAAAAAATCAATACAGACTCAATCACAAAATACGAAGAAAATGTATCAAATCATTTTAAATTAATTTTTGATTCTCTTTACCCAGGAGCTGAAAATGAACCATCATCAAATGGATTAAACACTCTTTCAGAAATGCTTCTTACAAAAGCAGATGAAAAAGAAAAAACACCTGCTAAAGAAGACGCAGCTTACGAATATCACAGCATAGATGCCGAATCAGGAAGCCCTGAAAGAAGAAAATTAAACATCGAATCTTTATACAAATTAAAACAAAAACACCTACAAGAATTCATCACAAAATTTGAAAATTTTGCCAACGCACAATCAAAAACAAACAACGATAATAGAAAAATCACAATTTCAAAAGACACCTACAACGGAACAAGCAGACAAACAATCTCTATAGATGGAAAAGTAAGTCCATATTTCCTAGACATTTACACAACATACGATGCAGCAGAATCTAAATTTGAAACTAAATTTAACATTTCAAAAAAAGAAGAAGCCTCAGAATTATATGATGCAGAAAATGGTCAAAATGAAAATTATTTAAAAGAACAATTTTCAAAAGTTTTAGATTCAGTAATAGATGAAAGACCAGTTGAAAATGAAACTGAAACAATCTCAGAACTAGAATCAAAAGGAATTATTATAAATGGAACACCAGAAAATTTAACAAGACAAAATGTTAAAGATCTAAAAAATGCGTACAAAAAATTAGACGAAGCAATTAAAGAAAAAACAAATGTTGTTGATATAGAAAAAGAACTACAAAACACAAAGTACACACTAGAAAATATTCACCGTACAAATGAATCACTAAATAATATTTCACTAACATTTGGTGAATTAAAACTAAATTGGACACCTGAAACAGGATTTGGACCAAAAGAAGAAACAAGAGAAACTCTCAACAAAATTAAAAAAGCACAACTTCAAAATGAAGAACAAAAAAAGACATTTGATGCATTAAGTACAACAGCTGAGCGTACACAAAAAAGATTAGAACTTAAAGAAGACAAAAAACTTGGATATGTAATTAATTTTAGTGAAAAAACAAAAGAAGAATTTACACTTCACCAAAGCATCACAACACTTAACGAAGGTGTAATTAGAAATGAATGGAAAAATATTGAAAACCATAAAAGGGTTGAGATGTTACTTACAAATGAGCCATTCCTTTTAAATGAAAAAGAAATAGGACTCGTAATTTCAAAATTGATCAAAAACAAAAAAACACTAAGTTTTTCAGACATCTTAAAAAACTTAAATTTCAAAAATTTCGATCACGACATTCTCCCAAGAGATATAGAAAAAGATCCAAAAAAATTCTTAGATTTTTACAAAAGTTTATCTTACGAAAATAGACTACAAGCAAAACAGTTAACAGTTCTTACAGAAATAATCGAAGCCTCATTAAACTTACTTGAAGCTCTAGGAGAATTAAAATTCACAAACCATCCAGAATTTATCAAACAAAGAGAAGCCTCACTAAATCCAGAAGTAACAAGAGAAAATATTGCAATTGTTAGAGGTCTTGCGAAATTAACAGAAACTTCAGAACTTTCAGAAAGTGAAACAGATAAAAGTGGAAATTGGGAAAGATTTAAAACATGGTTAACAGGAGAACAAGAAGACATCAACAATCTTACAATGGCGGACATGAATGGTAATACCGCTACATTCGATCGTGGTAATTTTAGAAGATATTACAGCCCTGCAGCCGCAGTAAAAATTATCACAAACACAAAAGGACTTTACGAAGATTTAAGTAGACCAAAAAAATTAGATTCTCAAAAAGTAACAAAAGAAGTTAACAGATTAATAACACTTGGAGCATTAAATAAATTTATTGCCGAACAAGGTGAATCAAAAATATTTGATGTAATTAACGAAATAAATGAAAGTGAACACTCACTTCAAAGACAAGAATACAATCTAGAAACATACAAAGAAGATTTAAAATATATCAAACAAGATAGTGCTTTAACAAAAGAACTTTATCGCGACAAAGAAGCTCAAATTAAAAACACAGAAAGACAAATAGAAGAATTAGAAACAAAAATATCTAAACTAAAAAGTAGAGCTGAAATGCTTTTCAAAAAAATTGCAGAAAAGGAAAATATTTCACTATTTGATGTAATAAAAAATCCAAGTCTTTTAAATAAATTAAGAGCAAAATATTACAGACCAAAACAGTCAACTACAGAAATACTAGCAAGCAAAGAATTTAAAGAGTACTTAGAAAAACATAAAATAACAGACATCAGAGATTTAAACAGTCTAACACAAGAACAAATAATGGCTTTCCAAGCCGGGTTTATTATTGATCAAAAATCTCAATTCGACCAAAAAATTGAAGAGGGTAAAAAACTGGAAGCAAAACATCCAGCATTCAAAGACCTAATTATAAAACTTAAAGAATCAGGATTATCTAATGAAGAAATAGAGAAAATCCAAACAACTTCTCTTGGAATGGCTGGAGTAGAATTTAGAGATGGAAAATTTAATGGTGCAATGTTAGGTAAGAAATTTGATCTTGGAAACGGTAAAAGTTTTGCACTTGGTCTTGGTGCCAACGGAGAAGGAACAATCTATGGAGTAGGATTTAGAGTAGAAATTTATGAAGGAGAAAAAGTTACAAATAGTATTCTTACAGAAATTTCACTTTCAGGAATTACCCCAAATGCAGGTATAGGAATGCAACAAACAATTGCAATTTCAGACTCAGTAGATCTTCATATTTTTGAAGGAGTTCGTTGGTCATGGGATAGCGTAATTCCAACACTTGGTGGAGGACTTGCCTTCTCATGGAACAAAGAAAGAGCACTCAAAACAGCACTTGAAGACGAAAAAAATGCCAGCATTTATTCAGAAGCATGGAAGAAATTTACAACAATTGATAAACACGATACTCAATCAAGATATAATGCCATCATGGCAATTCCACAAGCCAGAGCAACATTCCAAACTCTACAAGCTGCATATGGATTATCAAATGCACATGTAGTGAATATGGTGGAACAAAATGAAAAAGACATCAACGAAAAAGTAGAAAAAAATCTAAACGAACCTTGGTATAAAAATATCACATCAATTGGTATTAGCATGATAGGACCAGTGCCAATTCCAACTATTGGAATTAGAATTGGAACAGCACATTTAGTAATTCCAAACAGAGTTGCAATGGCTCAAACATTGGAAAGAATTTCAGATGTTTCTATCAAAGCAAAACTAGAAGTTGCAATGGAAAAAGCCATTAAAGAAAGTGAAGCAGATGTACAAAAATTCACAAAAACAGCTCTAGATACACAAGAGGAATCAGGAGATATTATCGCAGGAAAAAACGGAGAGCTAATGATACTCACAGCATCAAGTTCAGTAAATCTAGAAGAACATTTTACAAAATTACACGAGCGTGAAATTCAAGAAATAGAACAACGCAACGGACTTTACAGACCAAACAAAGCTCTACAAGAAGCAGGTACAGAAATCCAACTTCTAAAAGGAACTGACAGAAGAATGGAGCTTTTAATCTACAACTCCGAAGATAAAGATGTAGAAATTCACATCGACCCTACTCTAAAAAACTTATCAGTAGTAGTAGAAGGTGGACACATCTACTTAGACGGAAATGCAAGAGACCTAATAATAACTCGCGAAAGATTTAAACTTCCTTTTAAAGGATCTAGATCAATGTCTAGCATGAGAGACATGATAGTAATTCGTCAAAGAGATTCACTTCGTGGAGATAGAGACAGAACATGGATCACAGAAAACGAAGGAACTTTTGCACAAAAACTAGAAGATGAAGCAGGCTTTACAATCCAAAACGGTAATAGCTCAGAATTAGGACAAGACAACCTATACTATGCTGGAAGCGAAATAGAAAAAACTCGTACACCGGAATTAGAAAAACTTCGTCACAAAGAAGTTAAAGCAGTAATGGGTAGAGAATTTATTGAATCATATTCTGTAGACCAAGCGGCTCGTATCGAAGCAATAAAAAACAAACTAATAGACGGAAAAACTTACGATAAAATGGAAGTTCGCCAAGAACTAAAAGATAGAGTAAGAGAATTGTATAAAAAAATTGAACAAGTTAAGCCTGCAGATAGAATAAAAGATGAATTAAGCAGAGCATTAGAAGCAAACATTGGCCATCCAAAACTTCTTGCGACATTCATTTCTCAAAGAGTTGAAATACAAGATTTAAACGAAAAAGAATTAAATTACGGAATTAATCTTTTAAGAAACCTATACTTCACAACTATCTTCCCACAAAAATCACAAGAAAGAATTAGAGCTGCTAAAGAAAAAGTAAATAAAGTAAAAGAAAAACTAAATCCAAAAATCACACACACAGAATCGTTTGGACAATTTTCAATCGTAATAACAAAAGAACACAACAAAGAAACAACATATAAAATACTAGACACAAAAGACAACAACCAAAATATTTTTGAAAACGGAAAATTAGACACAACTGGATACACAGAAGAACAAGTAAACACAATCAACGAAGCTTTAAACCGTCTAAAAGAAATCCGTGAAATATTAGAAACAAAAGAATTTACGATATATGTAGATGGAAAGGAAGAAAAACTTTCAGCTCAAAGCACTCAAATGCCAACACTAAAAGCAATGGGCAAATTAGAAAACATGAGCTACTACATTACAAACAATAACGAAATTTTCATAGTAGACCATGCTGAGAAAAAAACATTTCAATTAGACTCAAACACAAAAGAAGTAGAAGAAAAATACAAAGCAATTCTAGAACTAGCTAAATCTAGAACTACCCTACCAGCCCTAAACCACGCAGACCCGGAAACTCCACCAACAAAATCACAAAAAAGACGCCTAGAAAGACAACTTAAACAAGCCGAAACAAACCTTACAAAAGTAAAACAATCTATAAACAACACATTAATCAGAACAATTAATGGAATGGAAGTTGCCGGTAAAAAATCGGATAAAGGCAGAGCAAGCTTCATGATCGATGCTTTCGCACAAGCATTTGGAAGCCATAGACTAGCAACAAGACTTGCACTAAAAATTTATACACCACTAACTAAATCACTAGAAGATCCTAACTACGATTTCTCCAAAGAAGAAATCGCAACAGAAGGCCCAGGGAAAATTCCGGAAGGAGCAATACTAATGTCTGGATCACGCCTTTACACAGCAGAAACCAAAGAAGGTAAAAACTACACAAGATACAGCAAAGAAATAGAAAAATTAAAACAACTAAACAAAGATTCTCAATTTAAAATTGAAGGATCAGAAGCAAGCCTAGTCCAAGTTATGGAGCAAGAAGAAGCCCTCAAAAAACAAATAAATGAGCCTAAAGCTTCAATACAAAAAATTGAACAACAAATTAGTACAGCCGATTCAAAAGAAAAAGCAACACTACTAAAACAACTAAAAACTCTAAAGAGAATTGCTTCAATAAAAGAACGCGCACTTGCAAGAGTACAAAGAAAAATTGACGCTCTAGAAAAAACAATTGCAAAAGAAAGAGACAAAATAACAAGTCGTGAAACTCAAATTTTAGAAATTACTAAAAACAAACTATTCGAAAGTCCGGTTACAGTTACAAGAAAGAGAGAACCTGTAATGTCTGAAACTGTTAGCTACCAAACAACAGAAAAAGAAGATGGACTTGCTCACGAATTCGGATTCCTAAAAAACACAGTACACGAATATACAACAAATGATGAAAACTTAGAAAACAGAGAACTAAGAAGAGCAATGCTTGAAGCCGCAAGCCCAATAGAAAGAGGTAACAAACCCGCAGAATTAATAAGATTTTTAAAATCAAAACTAGTACTAAAATTACTAGCAACTGGAAATGAAAATAATTACAACAGCGGCGCAATAATCGCACTCGAAACCGAAGAACAAAGAAAACTTGTAACAGAAGTATTCAAAGATTCCTCACTGCTTATAAACAGCAAACCACACCAAGAAGCCGTAAAAGCATTCAGAGAAATTGTACTAAAAATCAGAGAAGCGGAACACAACGGCACAGTATTAAATCTACCTGTAGAAACCCCTAGAGGAAAAATAATTCTTACAATCACACCTACATCAAAAGTAGTAGCTGGAGCATTTAGCAAATGTGCAAATGCAAGTTGGTATGTTACAGAAAGCGTAATAATTCAAGCTCACAGCGAAGCTGACGCAGCCAACATCAATACAGACCAAGTAGTAGCAGCAACAGAAGAATCAAACGAAGTTATTGAAAACCAAACACAAAGAAAAGATATAGAAATTGGCGGCGCCGTAGCCTTTACAAGCTCACCGAAAGCAGCAGCAAAACCAGATCGCGCCCCAAGAAGAAAAACAGGAGAAACAACAAGACAATCAGGAAAACCAAGCAGCACAAATAGCCATGGTGGCGAAAACATCCCATCTCAATCAAGTGCCAATCAATCACCTAGACCAAGTACTCCAAAAAGTGGTATAAAAGGAGCAAGCAAAGAAAACACAAACGGCAAAGCCTAAAAATGAAAAACTCACACTCACTCCTAAAAAATAGCTTCCTAAGCCTCCTTATTATAGGAGTGTTAACTTCAACTGCCTACGCACATGGTCCGGAAAACCACCTACAATATTGTAAAGAAAAATATTTAGATGCTTGGTTTGAAGATAATCAAGGTAAAGCATCAGGAGCATGTGATCCAAATAATCCACCAAATATCGAAGCGGGTATTACTCGTGAATACGGAGGTACAACAAAAAATTATCCATTCGGACTTTGCTATCCAAGTTTTAACAACTATACAGATTCAGTAGACAAAGCCTTCGACACACCAACAGGTATGGACCCATATGGAACACAACCTCCCCTATTTAAGGATGAAAGAAATTTTTTCAAAGTAAGAAAATGGAGCAAAGACGGTCAAACTGCAAAATGGGTAGATTATAAGGACGAAGTAGAAGTTGATTACGGTGACACTCTAACATTCATGCTCTACATACATAATGATGGAGATCCATGTTTCAACGAAGGAAACGCAATTCCAAAAAATAAATTTTACTCAAACTGGAACACAACATCAAGAAATACAAAAGTAAAAGTTAGCCCATCTCCGGAAACAAAAATTTCAAATGCTACATCTTTTAACGCATCAATCTGGTCAGACAACGCTAGAAATGCCAAAGGTGAAATTGCACCTACAATTAACGGAGTAGTTATAAAACCAAAGGATAACAAAGAATTAACGCTAAAATACAAAGTAGATTCAGCAGCATACACGGATTATGATCAAAACTGGAACTTCACAGAACACGACATTTCAAATCCACAAAACCTTTTCACAAACAACGGACTCCCACTAACAACACTACTCAACGGAAGTCCTAAATCTGCCATAGGCGTACAATACGCATCAGAACCATATATAGGAGTTATAGTTTTCTCAGTGCAAGTAGAAGAAAAACCGGTAGTAAAAACACCTATCTGTAAAAATTTAACAGCCGATTTAAGAAAGGTAACCATAAACAACAGCCAAGCATATAAAATAAACTACATAGTAGATGCAGAACCTGGTGCAGATGTTTCAAAAGTTACATTCACATCAACAGAGAATGGAACTTTTTATACAGACGTACAAACAGCCGATAACCAAACAAAATACTCAGCAATAGGAAAAAAACAAATCACAGTAGATAACGGTCAAAATATTTACTATTTACCTACAAACACAACAGACGATGTTAACATACAAGTTTACATCACAGACAAATGTAAGGCAGAAGTAAAAATCACAGGAACTCCTATAATACCAACTTGTGAAGCCACTACGGTTACAATGAGAGATCTAGAAAAAAACACAGAGGTTTCATGTACACTTAACAAAGAATATTCAGTAGAAGCAAAATTCTACGAAGACGCCGCAAAAACAAAAGAAATATCAGCAGCAAACACTATTGTAGAATGGAGCTCAACAGACCCAAATGGACTCTTCTACAACCCCCTACTTTATGCATTCAACACAATACTTGGAAAAGAAACCCAAGGACTTAAAGGCCCAATTCAAGGACCAAGTACAATGAAATACGTAGGACGCGGAACTTTAAATGCAAAACTAGTGAGCATAAACGGCAAACCATATAATGACATAAGAGGCACAAATGTTTGTGCTTTCTCAATCCCAGAATGTACAAACTCATGCAGAAAACTAAACCTTTCATATGATACAACTCCAGAAGTAGGCAAAACATCAAATCTAAAATTCGAAGCGTTTGATATATTTGGCCAAAGATTACCAAGGTCAACAAAAATCATTGTAAAAACCAACACAGATGCAACACTTACCAGTCAAGGCGAATCAACAACAAATGCAATTCAAACAACTATAGATAAATCAGTTGAATTCAAAAACTCAACCACTCTTGGAAAAATAACTGCTGAAGTTTCAAAAGAAGACCCTCTATATAATGAATATTGTAAAGAAGAAGTCTCACTACAAGAACAACTAACATGTAGCTATATAACTGCAACAGTCGATGATCAATTCGCGCCAACAATAAAGGCTGGAAATTTCTACAAAATTAAAGCAAAAAGTACATTCTCAAAAATTGGTGTAGAAAAAAGCATCACAATGAAAACATCTCACGGATTATTTATTGTACCAAAAACATACAACCAACCATCAGTAGATCAAGCAATTTTATCTTTTGCAATAAACACTGCAAATCAATACAAAGCATCACTTACTTCAAAAGATATAAACACAAGCTACGACAATCAATACATCATAGTTGGAAAAGAAGTAACAGTTAAAGATGAAGACACTGTATTGTTCATACCTTTTATAGACATTACTTTAGAAGAAGGAATCAATGCATTAACTATTCAAACAACTGGAAGATTAGAACCAGAGTGTATGAAACAGTTCAATATCTACCCTACAGATCAAGTTTGTAAAAATCTTAGCTTTACAACTTTCCCAACAAAATTTGATCCAACTCAAGACATGGTAATTCGTCTAAATGGATCAACACTTGGAGATTTCAAAGGTAACCTAGAATTCAAAACAACAAATGGAAAATTCTACTATCCTCAAAAAGAAAGTGAAAAAGCATCAACAAAAACATTTATAATAGAAGAAGCAATATCAGGAATTATCTACACAGGAGGTCAATACCAAGACACAGTAGAAATTAAAGCCGTCGGAGATCTTTCAAGCAACTGTGCATATTCATTCACTAATGCGCCAGCTGAGGTAAGTTGTACAGAAATGACTCTAGAAAAACCATCATCATCATGGAAAGAAGAAGATGTAGATGATGAAGAACAAGAATTCATACTAAACATTAAAACTACACCATCAGGATACGAAAATAGCCTAAAATACAAATGGCAAGCAAACGGAGGCAATTTCCAAAACGAAACAACAACCTCACCAACAAACACACTCAAAAATATTGACTTCTCAGATGATGTTTCAATATCAGTTTCTGCAATCAACCCAAACGGATCTACAAGCACAGCGTGTCAATTAACAAAACACCTAGAATCAATTGATGACATTGATGCAGACATCGAAAAACTAGTTTACGATGTTCAAAATAAAAAATGGGCAAACACAATTAATGTAGGTGGTAAAAAAGAAACCTCAACAGCAAAAGGTAACTTTGTGAGCTGGCTAAGCAGCAAATATCAATACATAACTTACTTGGCAACTTTTGATCCAGGAACTGCAAAATCAGCCGAAATTTGGGAACAAGAACTTAGAAATGGTTACATAACAGCTTCAAACACAAAACGAGGTAAACTAAACTACATCTCATTAGCCATCGTTGTAGAAAGCAACAAAGGCAAAAAATACACAGCCTATGTTAGCGATAAATTCGATGAAAATCGCTACAACAATCAAAAAATTAACGGCAAAAGCACATTTAGAGATTTTTCAAACTATTCAAAAAATGAGGACTACTTCATCAAAAACTTTGAATGTGGAAAAAATGACAACAATGAAATTTGTATAGAAAATATAGAAGACCTAGAATCAGACTTCCAAAAAGGAAGACGTATTCAACTTGGAAACACCGCAAGTGCCTCAAAAATCCATTTCATATACCAAACACAAAATGACACAGCTGTCACAGAACAGTTCTGTAAAACAATCATTAAACAATTCCAAGGATGCGGTGAAGAATTCAACAACACAATCAACTTTACAGCCTACAGAAGAGACAACCATTCAGATGAACTAAACGACGGAAAAGACAGCGCAAAAGCCATCGCAATCTGCCCATACATACTTACACGCCAAGGTGGAGATGTATTCTTCCATAATGCATTAGACACAGGGATAGACGTAAGCGCATGTTACAAAGTAGAAAATTGTGAAGGACCATGTATTAAACGTGAACAACCAAAGAAAAATGTAATTACATCAACAGGTTCTGGAAACATTGAAGACATCATTCTTTCAACACCAACCCATGATGTATGTAAACTATCCAATGATCCAAACTCAAGCCTGCCTTCTGCATATAAAGATGTACTTAAAAATTTCTCTAGTTCAGTTTGTGAATTCAAAGCAGATGTAGCAGCAATATGGACAGAAAAAAACATCAACAAAGCTATAAAATCAAATATTGAAAAGATATCTAGATTTACATCAAACAAAGGTTCTCACACCTTCAAAAGTCCAAGTGTAGTTAAATTCTCTAACGGAGTATTTGTACAAGATGGTGGCACATTAACAATAGACGGGTCACCAAACTACTCAATCAATTCAAATGAACCAGCTGCCCAAACATACATTGTTAAAAATGGAGATTTAGTAATTAAAAGCGATATAATTTACAACGACCAAAATGTAGATCCAAAGAAGCCTAAATCTATTCCATCAGTAGCATTTATCGTTATCAATGGAGACATAAAGATTGATAATAATGTAAGCCGTATAGATGCAATCCTTATGTCTGTAGATTCAGAAAACAATGGCAAAGGCAAAGTTGTTTCACTACAAAATTCACCTACATTCGACAAAATACTAAACATCAACGGAAGTTTAATTGGTGACGTAGCAAACCTATTTGAAAACAGACAAGCAATTGGAGATCCATTAAAAGACCAAAGTTCAATCACTATCAAATACGACGAACGTATATTACTCAATACCCCACCAGGTCTTGGCGAGCTAATTGATATAAATCAACTAAAAATCGCCAACTAAATCTGCTATAGTTGCCTTCCATGAAATCAATATTTCTCTTACATGGAGATGACAACTTTTCATCAAGCCAAAAGCTCAAATCTTGGCGTGATGGTTTTGTACAAAAATACAACTCAGAACCTGAGATTTTTGATGGTAAAAAATTAGATCTATCACAATTCGAAACTAACATTGAAGCATACCCATTCCTAAGCGAAAAAAGACTAGTAATAATCAAAAACTTTTTTGAAGACAGATCAGCCGAAGATGGCAAAAGAGTAGCAGAATCTCTAAAAAGAGTTCCAGATTTCTGCATCCTGATTTTCCATGAAAATGGCAAAGCAGATAAAAGAACTGCACTATACAAAAAAATAGAAAAGGAGGGAAAAATAGAAGAATTTAAAGAAAAGTCTCCATTAGAAATAGCTAAATGGGCAGCAGAAAGAGCTACAAAAAAAGGCATCTCCCTAGCAATAACACAAGCAAATTACTTTGCAGAACATTGTGGAAGTAACCTCTGGCAACTAGAAAATGAAATCGACAAACTAGCACTACACAAAGGACCAATCACAAACGAAACTATAGACACTATAACCACCCCCTCACTCACAGCATCAATATTTCGAGTAACAGATAAAGTTGCCGAACAAAACGCCCGAGAAGCTCTTAAAACACTCAAGACATTACAAGACAACGGAGAAGATATGATTAAAATCCTTTTCATGATAGTAAGACATTTTAGAATACTCATACAAATCCACGATCTCATTCATCATAAAGAGTCAACTTCATCAATTGCCTCAAAACTTAAACAACCTCCATTTGTAATACAAAAAGGAGTACAACAATCACGCAACTTTACATATGAAAGACTAAAACAAATATACGAAGAATTACTCAAAATCGATACTGATTTTAAAACAGGAAAAATCAAAATCCTCAAACAAGACAACAGAGAACTACATCTCGCAATCGAAAAATTTATAATCAATTGCTGCCAAAAATAAACTCCTATATATTCATATAGCTTAAAAAATTACTGTTGTAAAAAATTACACCAATGGACGCTGAACTGTTAAAAATTCTCTCCTCTCTAGGACTTACAGACAAAGAATCAAAAGTATATTTAGCAACAATAGAAACAGGAACCCAAGCAGTTGCAAAAATTGCCCAAGCTGCGGACATCAACAGAGTTACAACCTACGACATTCTCGAAAAGCTAAAACAAAAAGGACTAGTAAGCTATTTTACAAAGAAAAAGATTCGCTATTTTACAGCCACAAAACCAGAAACTCTTCTTGAAGAATTTGAAAAACGCACTAACGATCTCAGAGTATCCTTACCAAAATTTAAAAGACTCACAGGAGAAACAAATCACCCTCGAGTACGTTACTTTGAAGGACTAGAAGGTATCAAAGCAATATACGCAGATACACTTACCGCAAAAACAGAAATCTTAAATTTCTCAAACTCAGAAGAAATAAGAAAACAATGGCCAAATTACGACAAAGAATATGTAGCAAAAAGAGCTAAGAAAAAAATATACTTAAGGGGTATTTGTCCACAAGATGATGCCGGAGAAGCAGTACATTCTGAAGACAAAAAATACCATAGAGAAATGAAACTAGTACCATCAGAACAATTCTATTTCACAAACGAAATAAATATTTATGATGACAAAGTTGCAATTATTTCCTTTAAAGATGAGCTAATTGGAATGATAATAGAGAGTCCAGAAATTGCCAGCACTCAAAGAGCAATCTTCAATAATTGCTGGGAATTTGCAAACATCATGGCAGACTCAAAAGCTGCAAAAACAAAAATGCTAGAACCAATTAGTGAAACAGAAGCAAAATCCACAATGACACCAAAGGAAACAAAAGCTATAGAAAAAGAAGATAACCTTTCTTTATTTTAAAGCATCCGCCACAACTAAGCACCTCCCCTCTTCAAACTGAGGAGCCAAAACCTGCACCCCAATCGGCAAACCAGTCGAACTTTTTCCAAAAGGACAACTAATACCTGGAATACCAGCCGCACTAGCAGGGATAGTAAGAGCATCAGCCATATACATCGCCAAAGGATCGTCACTCAATTCACCAACCTTAAAAGCCGGCGTTGGAGCAACCGGAGTAAGCAAAACATCCACCTGTTCAAAAGCCTTCTTAAAATCCTCAATAATTAATGTCCTAACTCTCTGAGCCTTTTTATAATAAGCATCATAATAACCAGCACTTAATACATATGTCCCTATCATAATACGACGCTTAATTTCATCACCAAACCCCTCCCCTCTAGCCTTGAAATAAAAATCAACCAAATCTTCCGCACCTTTTACAGACTTACCATACCTAATACCATCAAACCTTTCCAAATTAGCAGAAAGTTCGGCTGGCATAGTAATATAGTAAACCGCCACAGCATATTTAGTCATTGGCAAAGAAACATCAACAAGCTCCGCCCCCATAGATTGCAATTTATTAGCAGCCTCCTTAACCGTAGCAACATCCTCAGGATCTACACCTTCTCCAAAATACTCCTTTGGAAGACCAACTTTCATACCCTTAACACCACCCCCAAGAAAAGACAAATAATCAGGAACATCAACTTTAGGAGTAGTAGAATCATATTTATCATGCCCCGCAATTGCATTTAAAACATAGGCAATATCATCAACGCTTCTACCAAAATTACCAACAGTATCCCAAGAAGAAGCCATTGCAGTAACTCCACTTCTACTAACTCTTCCATAAGTAACTTTCATACCATAAACACCACAAAACGATGCAGGTTGCCTAATAGAACCACCAGTATCAGTACCCAAAGTGTACATACACATATCCGCTGCTAAAGCAGCAGCACTACCACCAGAAGACCCACCAGCAACTCTTTCTAAATCATGAGGATTACGAGTAACACCAAAGCAAGAATGCTCAGTTGAAGCTCCACACGCAAATTGATCCATATTAAGCTTACCTATCATCACCATATCATTATCATTCAACATCTTAACAACAGTTGCATCATATGGAGGTATAAAATCCTTTAAGAAAGGTGAACAACAAGTAGTGCGTATTCCTTTCGTATTAAAAATATCTTTAAGTCCTGCTGGAACTCCAGCCAAAGGACTTAAATCAGAACCTTGAGCAATTTTTTTATCCACCTCTTTAGCCTTTTCTAAAGCAGAATCAGAACAAACTTCAGTAAAAGCATTAAGCTCTCCATCTCTAGCAGCAATAACATCTAAACAAGATTTCGTTAACTCTTCACTAGAAAATTTTCCAGACTTAAGCCCATCAGCACATTCACGAATTGTTAATTTATTTAATCCAGACATATTATATAGTTTTCATTACCTTTATCTGATCACTTTCTTTATCTAATTCACTACAAGCTAAAATATCCGCAGGAGTAGCAGTACCGCTTTCAACCACATCACCCCTCATTGCATTATTTAAACCCGTAACTTGATTCGTAATCTCCACACCATCAACATCAACTTCTTTTAAAATATCCATATAACCCAAAACCTTATTAAGCTGACCACCAAACTTAGTGACATCTTCATCAGATAACTTAAGCCTTGCCAGCTTTGCTACATGCCTAACTTGTTCATCATTTAACATGACCAGAGTTTAGCAAAAAGCGTATTCAAAAAGCAAGAATGACTTGCTATAATCAAAGCATGATCATAGATTTAAAAACTCTCAATAACACTAAAAAAGTTGCCTTAGCATTTTTTATAGCTACAGGCCTATTTCACTTAGCATCAAGCATGTTTATCGCCAACAGCTACTACCTAAAACAAAGCCTTATTATAAACAGAACTATGGACATTCCATTTCTGCTTACAGGATTAATATACGCCCTCACATCAATCAGAATTTCATTAACAGACCCAAACCTCGATCATAAAAAACTGGACATTTTTCTTTCTTCCATCATAATACTAGCCTTGATAGTTTTAATTATCATCAACCTAGCTTTTGAAAACATTAAATAATGAAAAAAACAGTAATGGTTTTCGGCACATTCGACTACTTACACGCCGGCCATGAAAATTTATTTAGCCAAGCAAAAGAACACGGCGATCACATAATTGCAGTTATTGGTCGTGATAAAACAGTTAAAACAATAAAAGGCGAAAATCCAGATCACAATGAAAAAGAGCGCTTAAAAAACCTAGAAGCAACAGGATGGGCAAATGAAGTCATTCTAGGAAATGAAAAAGACAAAACCAAAGTAATAAAACAATACAAACCAGATGTAATAGCGCTAGGATACGATCAATTTGCTTTTACGTACAACCTTGAAAAACTAATAATAGACACACAACTAGACACAAAAATCATCAGGCTAAATCCATACAGACCACATCTTTACAAATCCTCAATCATAAAGAAACAAAAAGAATCTTTTGTAGCCAGCGAAACTCCGCTATAATTCATGGCGTGAAAACAAATTCCTCATTATCAAATTTGGTAAAACAATCTTTACGCTTAAGCATAAGCAATATTTGGCGTAATAAATTTTTATCCCTTGCAACAATTTTCGTTGTAGGAACAATAATTTTCATTTTTAACATAATTTTAGCAGTAGACTTCATTGCTAAGGATGCCGTAAACAGCTTAAACCAAAAAGTAGATATCATAGTATATCTCAAAGAAAGCACCACTCCACAACAATCACAAAGCTTAATTAACGAACTACAAACACTACCAAACATAAACAAAATCAAACACCTTTCAAAAGAAGATGCGTTAAAGCAAATGCAAGCTACACACCCAGACTTATCACTGGCTTTTCAAAAATACGAATTAGGTAACCCTCTACCAGCCAGTATAAATATCAGCACAAATTCACCTGAAGACCATAAAGAAATTAACAGTCTTCTAAAACAAGAAAAATACAGCACCCTGATTTCAAATGTTGTAAGCAATGAAGAATCAACAAACAACGCCATCATGGCAAGTGTATTTAAAAATCTTGTAAAAGTAACAACTTTCACCAATCAACTAACTTTTTGGCTAATATTCACATTTATAATTGGCGGCAGTTTAATAATACTCAATGCCATACACATCACCATTTTTAATAGAAAAAAAGAAATACAAATAATGAAACTAGTTGGCGCTAGTCATTGGTTTATCAGATCACCTTTCATAATAGAAAGCATCATCTATGGAACTTTATCAATTATACTGAGCATAATCATGCTTATTGGCATAACAAAAAACATAACAATTGAAGAAAATAATCTATTTCATTACTACTCATTAGGACAATTTTCACTAATCATTTTCGCAGAATTCATAGCAACAATTTTAATAAGTATTTTAAGTTCAAGCATAGCCGTACACGAATACCTACACGATGAGAAACGCGACAGTTAATTGCATCATACTGGGACATAAAAACTTCGGAGAATCCGATAAGCTTATTTTTCTATATTCAGAAAAAACTGGAAAAATTAAAGCCATTGCAAAAGGCTCACGAAAAATAAACAGCAAATTCACAGGACACTTAGAAACACTAAATTTTTGTACTGTAGAATTATATTTTGGACCAAGAAATATAATAATTACAGAAATAATTAGTGCGACATCTCATTTTAAACATCATGAAAATTTAGAAAAATTAACAGCAGTTTTAGAAGTAGCCAAAATCACAAATCAACTTTTATTTGAAACTCAAACAGTAGAAAATCTACTCTCATTGATCAAAAAAACTATTCAATCAATAAACGCTACAGATAAGCCAAATTTAATATCAACATCATACACAATCAAACTATTAGACCTCAATGGCCTAATGCCAGATCTCAAAGAAACACAAACTTCATTGCCAGAAAAATACAAAAAATTCTTTCATTTCTTACAAACAAGACCATACAAAGAAATTGCTAGAATTAAAATAGAACCACAAGAAAATCATTACATACAAACAACCGTAGAAAATATTCTACAATTGTAAAAACTCTCTCCAAGTTGCATCTATAGTACGCTTGTTGTCCAAACTATTTAAAATTAAACATGAAGACTTATGAACAGTAAGACTATTACCTCTTGTAACATAAGCAATAATTTTATCACCATCAGAAGGTTTACAACAATTGGCAATCTTTAATGGCAAATCACTTTCACCACCAACCAAAACCCTTCTTTCAATAGAAAGTCCACTAAAATCACGTTCTTTTTTAGCCTTTTTCACAACAGTGGCTGCCGCCAATTCATCAGCAGGGATAACTTTTTTCAAAACTTCCGTTGGCATCTTTGAAGCCTTTCCAACCTCCTCAATAATCCCCTCTCTCTCACTAACAGTTAATTTTTTACCCAAATAATTTTTAAACAAAGTATAGTGCTGATCCAAAGGTTCATATCCCAGGCTAATTAATTTTTCATTTAATAATTTTTTACCTTTCCTAATATTACTTTCTCTATCTTTAGCACTGCACCATGCCTTAATTTTATTCCTAGCACCATTAGTTTTTGCAATTGCCAACCATTGCAACTTAGGCTCAGCATCCTTCCTTGTAACTATCTCAACTATTTCACCATTTCTAAGCTCATAATCTAAGGGAACCACTCTACCATCAACCTTTGCCATTATGCAGTGATTACCAACATCTGTATGAACAGTATAAGCAAAATCAATCGGACACGCCCCTGCAGGTAAAGATTTCACTTCACCACTTGGAGTCAAAACAAAAATTCTATCTTTAAATATATCCAACTCAACCTCACTCAAAATTTCATTCTTACTCCTTGAGCCCTGCAAACTTTTAATCAACTGAGATTGAGAACTAGATAATATAGCATTACTAGCACCAGTCTCCTTATAGTTCCAGTGCGATGCAATACCATACTCTGCATCATCATGCATCTTTAAAGTTCTAATTTGCACCTCTACAGGTTGATCCATACTTTTAGGAGCCAACCCAATTAGAACAGTATGCAAACTTCTATAACCATTGGGTTTCGGGCTCGCAACATAATCTTTGAAACGAGTGGATAGAGGAGTCCATTTACTATGCAAAAGACCCAAAGCCGCATATAGATGATCCAATTGCTCCTTACCTCCAACTATCTTATCTGGTAACACAATCCTAATCGCAAAAATATCATAAAGATCATCCAAAGACACACTTCCTTTAGCATGCATTTTTTTATAAACACTATAATACCCTTTTATCCTCCCCTGAACATCAGTACATTTCAAACCTCTCTCTTCAAAAAAAGAGGAAAGCTCCTTTTGTATTAAACTAATAGAAACCTGTCGCTTCTCTTGAACTTTTTTCAAAGCACCTACAACATCTTCATATTCGCGTGGATATGCATATCTAAATGACAAATCCTCTAATTGCTTCTTCATCAAATGTATACCCAACCTATCGGCAACTGGAACATACAAATTTAAAGTTTCTTTAGCAAAAACAGCAATATTTTTTTTATCACCATCAAACTTTTTATAGTTTGATAGTTTATAAAATCTGTAAACAAGCCCAACAAAAATAATTCTCATGTCTTTAGCCATAGCCATAAACAACTTCCTCAAAACTTCAACCTGTGAATTTCTATTATTTACAGCATAATTCAAACCTTCAAGCTTTTTAACATCAGAAACAATATTTAAAACCGCATGACCAAATTTTTCAATAACCTCAGCGTCACTAATCTCATTATATGAATATAGCTTTTGAATTAAAACAGCCAATAAAACATCTTCATTGGGATTCAATGGAGCCACAATGTTTAACAAAGCGCCAACATCCACACCAGCATTAGATGCAATATCGAAGGCTAAAGCAATACGTTTCTTATTAAAAGAAGCCGCATAATCACCAAGTTTTCGTAAAAATTTTTCCATAGATGTCCCAGTATAACACCAAGACAACTAAGGATTCAAACGAATGATTGCATTAATATCAGAATCAGGAACATCAAACACCCTTACTCCTTTTATTACAGCCTCTTGATTCAAAGTGATATCTTCATATCTAGGCTTTAAAGCATTCAAAGAGTTTAGATACATTTCGGCCAACAATTTATAGGCATTAAAATCAGCTTTAAGCTTACTAGCCTTTTGAGATAAATCAACAAAAGCCTGTAACTGATCATAAGCAGTATCCCCATATAAATCTTGTGCCAAATTAAAAAATTGAGTTTCTCGTACAACTTTTTCATCTTCTAAAAGATTAAACTCAGCCTCAATAGAGTCCATAGAGAGGTTAATTTCATTATAAGCAGCATCACCTTGAACAATTATTTTATTCATATTTTGTAAATACTGTTCAAGAGATTTTCTTCTATTTGTAGACAAATCCAAAAATTCATAAACGTCAGTATCATATATTTGTTGCAACTGCCTCAACAGTGAAACATAAGCCCCAAACTGCGTTTTATTACTCAAAGGCCCACCCACCAAAAGCCCAACATCAACACCTTTTAAATTAGCAAAAGCATCTAAAGGTTCTGCAACTATAGGCGACAACGGATTTGTAAACTCAAGCCCAAACACATAGGAAGAAACCAATCCATCAGTACCGTATACGTTGTCGCCATTATCATCATAATCAACTCTGTCATCATTTTTCTCAACTTTTGGAGTATCAACAACAACAGTTTTATCTATAGAACTACCAACATCACCAACCCCAAATAAGAACACTGCTAACCCAACTATCACTAATAAAAAGAATACAACAATACCTATAAAATGACCTTTCCCAATACCAGCTTGTCGCAAAATGTCCCAAAAATCTTCTTTAAAATCAGCCATCAAATCCTCAACAGGCTCATCATCTTCAGTTTTAACATCAACAACCTCAGACTCTACAATTTCAGACTCCACCACCTCAGGCTCTACAGCCTCAGGCTCTACTTCTGCCGCCTTAGTTTCAAAATCTTCATCAACAAAATCATCATCTTCTTCATCATCAACAACCACATCACCTTCATCAAAAGGAGAAGGCGGAACAATATCAGAATCTCTTTTTTTCCTCTTTCTCTTACGCTTTTTTGCAGGATCCGCAACTTCTGCTTCTGCATTTTGCTGATTGATTTGATTCCACATTTCAGCGGCCGAATCTTCAGCACTTTTTTGAGAATCATCTCCCAATCCTTGATTTTCATCATCTCCAATTGGAGAATTGTCATCATTTATCATAAAAAAACTCTAAATCATTAATATATTATAGCACAAAAAAGGCTAAAAATACAGCATCTAAATAGAAAATTGCAAAGAAGACAAAAGAAAATCCAAAGAAAAATAAACAAAAATCCCCAAAGCTAATAAAAGTAATGAATCATGAATATCTAAACGATGATAAAACCTCAGTAATTTATAAGTAATAACCAATAAAAACACAAAAGCCACAAAGTTTAGAAAGCTAACAAACCCTTCAAAAGGCATAAACATAAGCAGCGACGGAAAAACAAAAAGAGACATTCCATACGCAATTGGCTTAAAAAAACCAAGATCAACACCTTGACCAGAAAAAAATTTACGAGCAGTAAAACTAACAAAATGAATAGCAATCAATAAAGATGCAGCCTTAAAAAAAACACTACCCAAAGCATAACCCAAGAAAACAACCCCCCATCCAAAATCAAAATAAGCTAAAAAAAAGTGCAAAATATATGGCAAACTAAATAAAAAGGCAGCACCAAAAAGACGCTCTCGATCTGATGAGATCGAGAGCAGTCTATTACGTTTCAAAGTTAAAACAGAACCTATATCCTGTAATAATTTACTAAAGAATTCCATTTGCAGTAAATAGTGTAGCGAAGATTAAAGAAACAACAGTCATCAGTTTAATAAGAATGTTGATACTTGGACCAGATGTATCTTTGAAAGGATCACCAACAGTATCTCCCACCACCGCAGCAGCATGAGTGTCAGAACCTTTACCTCCTAAATTTCCAGCTTCAACATATTTCTTAGCATTATCCCAAGCACCACCTGAGTTAGCCATAGAAATAGCCAACATTACACCAGACACAAGAGCACCAGCAAGCAATCCTCCTAGAGCAGTTGAACCAAGAACGTAGCCAACAAACACTGGAACAATTACAGCCATTAAACCTGGAACGATCATTTCGCGAATAGCAGCTTTAGTTGAGATATCAACACATCTCTTAGTATCACCTTTTGCCTTACCTTCCATCAAACCTTTAATTTCTTTAAATTGTCTTCTAACCTCTTCAATCATATCAAATGCAGCACGACCTACAGCGGCCATAGTCATAGCAGAGAATAGGAACGGAAGCATTGCACCAATAAAAAGTCCTATAATTACACGAGGATCCATAATATCAATACTTGGAAGTTGAGCAGCTTGAGTGTAAGCAGCAAAAAGGGCAAGCGATGTCAAAGCAGCAGAACCAATAGCAAAACCTTTACCGATAGCAGCAGTAGTGTTACCAGCAGAATCTAAAGCATCAGTTTTCTTTCTAACATCTGCTCCCAATTCAGCCATTTCAGCAATACCACCAGCATTATCAGCAACAGGACCATATGCATCAACAGCAAGAGAAATACCAAGTGTAGAAAGCATTCCCACAGCCGACATAGCAATACCGTACAATCCAGCAAATTCAAATGCTAAGAAAATTGCCAAACAAATAAATAAAACTGGTAACGCAGTAGAAGCATACCCTAAAGCTAAACCTTGAATAATATTTGTGGCAGCCCCAGTCGTAGAAGCATCAGCAATTTTTTTCACAGGAGAATAATGATCAGAAGTATAGTATTCAGTTAAAAGACCAATAATAATACCAACAACAAGACCAGAAACAACAGCCACAAAAACATCAAAGCTACCAATTAAACCTTCTTCTGGAATAAAAACACGAGTTAAATAATATGTAGCAACAACCACCAAAGCAGATGAAACCCAAATACCATTTTTCAATGCTCCATGTATATTTCCTTTTTTACCAACTTTTACAAAGAAAGTACCTACTACAGCCGAAACAATACCAGCCCCAGCTAAAGCTAATGGCAGATAAATACCGTCCATGCCAAATGTAGCCAAACCAAGAATCATCGCTGATACAATTGATCCAACATAAGATTCAAAAAGATCTGCACCCATTCCGGCAACATCACCAACATTATCACCAACATTGTCAGCAATAACTGCAGGATTTCTAGGATCATCCTCTGGAATTCCAGCCTCAACTTTTCCTACTAAATCAGCACCAACATCAGCAGCTTTTGTATAAATACCACCACCAACACGTGCAAAAAGAGCAATAGAAGAAGCACCAAGTCCAAAACCTGTAATCACAGATAGCACAGTGCTAGGAGAAAGCTCCATTACATCAAAGTAAACATAAAAAAGTACAGAAAGCCCAAGCAGACCAAGACCAACCACAGCAAGCCCCATTACTGCACCAGATTTAAAAGCCACTCCAAGAGCAGAACCCAAGCTTGTTCTAGCAGCTTCAGCAGTTCTAACATTGGCACTAGTAGCAATACGCATACCAAAAAATCCAGCCAACACACTACTAATTGCACCATAAACAAATGAAATAGCAGTATACAAACCCTCATTTACATTTTCTGTAGAGGCATCATCTAAAAACAAAAACAGAATAACAGCTAAAACCGCTACAAAAACAGCTAAAACTTTATATTCCCTCACCAAGAAAGCCATTGCACCTTCACGAATAGCCAATGCAATTTCTTTCATTTTTTCATTACCTTGTGGCTTTTTACCAATAAGATAAGCAAAAACATAAGCCACCACGAGCGCCAGGACGCTAACTGCAGCTGTATAAAATACTACGTTCATAAGAAACTAAGTTAAAAACTAATGGTTTACGGCAAGGATTTTAAAGGAAAACCACTAAAAAACCAAGATGAATTCTAATAAACATCACCACTAAAACGATCTGCCACATCAAGAAAAAAATTCTGTAAATCATTTTGTTCAGAAGAATCAGCCCCCCATATATACCCCCATTCTTTTCCAAGCTCATTTTCTACAATAGAATCAATTGTAATTTTAAAATTAGCATCATCTGGCAAAGCATTTTGATGATTTTCAGCTAAAATACGAATTACATTTTCAAATTTATCAAAGAACTCCCCTGCCAAAACACCTTCAGAATCAACATCATCACTCCCCTTAGATAAAAAATGTTTTAAATATTCAACCTCCAAAGAGCGAGATTCATAATCCGGAGTAATATTCAAACCAATAGTGTAATTATCAGAATTAGTAACACCCTCAGTAATTAAATAAAAATTTACAGCCCCAACCCTCTCCACATTGGAATTCAAAAAGGTACATGCGCTCAAAAAAACTGAAAACAAAACCAACAATAATATATTTTTCATAGTTCAAATTATATACTCTAAAGAAAGTATACTAATATATCAGCAAAGGAACAAGTTCTAAGAAATTATTACTCAGCTGCAGCCTCTCCAGATTCAGCTGATTCAGCAGAATCAGAAGATTCTTCAATTGGAGCTTCAACTTCAACCTTAGGAGCAGAAACGTTAGCCACTACATCCTCAGGTTCATGTAAAATTACAACAGTAGAAGGAACAACTAGATCTTGAACTCTAACATAAGAGTGAAAATCAACTATAGAGCTAATATCAACCTCTATAGAATGAATAAGATCTTTTGGAAGACATTCTACCTCAATTTCATGCATATGAGCAGTGAACACACCACCCAACTCTTTTACAGCAGGAGCCATACCTACAAATTCCAAAGGAACTTTAGTATGAAGTTTTTCACCCATACGAACATTGATAACATCAACATGAGTAAATCTGTCAGTCGCAGGATGATAAGAAACATCATGAACTAAAACCAATAAAGGTTTTCCAGCACCAGTATTCAATTCAATAATAGTATTTGAACCAGCTTTTTTGAATAATCTTCTAAAAGTTTGATAATCAACTTGGAAAGATTGATTTTCAACACCTTTCCCATAATATTCTATTGGTAAAAGATTATTAGCCAACAAATCTTTGGCTTTAATACTTTTATCACGAGTTTGTACATCTAATACTATTGAGTCCATAAAATTTAAGTAAATTGCGGGGCTTATTCTAATCAATAAGATCATATTGTGCAATAGAATTTTGATTAAAGATTTTTTGTGTTAAAATACCGCCCGTATAATTAAAAAAAATAACTATGTTTGACCAAGCAAAAGACCTATATAAACTACAAAAACAAGCTAAAGAAATTAAAAAGAAGCTAGAAAACACACATATTGAAGCAGAAGAAAATGGAGTTATCATTACAATCAACGGAGAACAAAAAGTTCTAAAAGTAACTATTCAAGACGAAATGTTACAAAATAAAACACAACTAGAAGCAAATCTAGAAAAAGCTTTCAACAAAGGAGTGAAAAAAGCACAAGAAATTGGAGCAAGTATGATGAAAGACATTATGGGAGATTTCAATTTACCAGGAATGAACTAATGGCTAGAAACAAAAAATTTAAAAGGAAAATAAAAAGATTTATTATTTTCACTTTGATAATAAGTCTTTTCCTCTATCACAAATACAGTACATACATTTATGTACCTTTTGACGAAAATAACACAGAAGAAATAGCCATCACGATCAAAAAAGGCGAATCAATCAAAGAAATTGCTTCAGACCTCAAAGAAAAAAAACTCATAAGGAATGCTTTCACTTTCAGATATTTCATAAAACACAACAATTTAGATAAAAACATTTTTGCCGGTAGATTTCACCTACAACAAAGCATGAACGTGCCTAAAATAATAGAAAAATTAAGCAACAAAGCGGATGCCGAATATATCATAACAATACAAGAAGGGCTTACAATAAAAGATATAGATGCAAAATTAGTAGAACTAGAATTGATAAAAAGTGGAGATTTCATATCTGCTGTAGAAAATTTCAACGGATGGGAGTATTACAATTTTTTAGATAAAGAAGATTTATCCAAATTAAAACTACCACTCGAAGGTTATCTCTACCCAGACACCTACTATCTCGATCCAGGAACATTTAAACCTCACCATCTCATATATTTAGCACTGGACAATTTTGAAAAAAAATATAGCGAAATAAACAAAAACAGCCCAATACTAAAAAAATATGGACTAGAAAATGTAATAACCATGGCATCAATCATAGAAAATGAAGTTTTTGGAGAAGTAGACAGAAAAATGGTCTCAGATATTCTATGGAGAAGGCTAGAAAACGGCTGGACAATAGGAGCAGACGCTACCCTACTATATATCACCGATGACAGAACAATTACAAAATCAGACCTAGCAATAGATTCACCATACAACACTCGTAAAAACACAGGACTCCCGCCAGGACCAATTTCCAATCCAAGCACAAGCAGTATAAACGCAGCCTTAAATCCAACGCCAAACAACTACTGGTTTTATCTCACAACTTTAGACACAGGAAAAGTGATCTACGCAAAAACAAACGAAGAACAAAATATAAATAGAGCAAAATACCTTTAATCAGCTAACCCCTCAGAATTAGTAGCCGGCTCAACAGCTGCAGCAGGATCATGAAACACCTTCACAATCAAAGGTTCACTTTTAGTACCATCTGCAGAAACTGCAACAATCTCATAAGTATTTTCACCCTTAACCATCAAAGAAAAATCTGCATTCGCAAAATAACTCCATGTAGTATCACCAGGTTTAAATTTAGTTAAAGTAAATCCATTCACAATAACCTTTTCAGCACCAGAAACAGTACCAGTTAAAGTAGCCAATCTACCTGTTACAACATAAAATCCATCAGAGTTGGTTTTTGTAAGCCCTTCAACAGATGCAATGGTCGGCTTTTTCAAAGGAGCAGATTCAGCTTTTTTAGGATCTTCCTTTTCAGTCGCAGAATCACCATCTTTCGTTTCAGAATCCTTTTCAGCACCATCAACAGATTCACCTTCAGAGTCCTCAGAAGATTCCCCATCAAGAGCCTCCTCTTCAATCGGCGGTTCTAGTTTTTTAGGCTCAACTTTAATAAAAGTACCAGTATCACTATCAACCTTCACAAACTCTGTAGGATTCTTATCCTCATCAGTATTCCATAAATACCAAGATGAGTCCTTAAATTCATCAGACAAAGCAGACAAAACGCTAGGACTTTGATGCTGCCAATATCTAGCCAAAACATCGTCATTAAACACAATCTCCTGACCAACCCCAATAGTTTCAGTATCAACAACTTTACCAGAGTCATCATTTGAAATAACATCAACAGACAAAGAATCCCCATGAAGAACCCTAACAGATTCATCAAACTCATTCACAACTTCAAAAATATTAGAACCAGAAGAAGCTACAACAATATCAGATCCCCTAACAACAATATTAGTAGATTCACTATTCTTATAAACTTTATTAAACCAAGCCTTTCCGTCTACCAACAGCAAAGACATAGCAGGTGCCTTTGGATCATCACTCATTTCTTCAAAAACAACGTCAGACCCCCCATCCAAACGCATAACAGTTCCATCAAAAAACTCTACAATAACTTGCGCCCCAGCGGAAGTTTTAAGCTCATCACCTTGAACAATAAGAGCATCTGATGCCAACTCAAAAAAATCTTCAGTACCCCAAGTTTTCATTTCAACAGTTCCGCCAACAATGTGCATATAAGCCCCCTGCGTTGGCTCAGACTTAAAAACAGTCTTCCACAAATTAAAAAGCAAAACAAAAATCACTCCAACACATAATATAATCAAAAATGGCACGATATAATCAACCAACTCAGATCTACCACGAGAACGATGCCTTCTATGCATAACAATAAATTACAAAATATCTAAGTGTAATATACATAACAAAACATAATCTTGCCAAATTAAAGTCCCATTTCTCTCTTCAAAGCGTTCACATCTCTAACCAATCTCAAATTTTTCTTCAAATCCTCAGCAGTTTTACTACAAGCATGCATTACAGTAGTGTGATTTCTACCACCAAATGTTGATCCAATTTTTTCATATGACTCATTCAACTCTTGTTTGATTAAGTACATACAAATTTGTCTTGGCTGCATAACCTCCTTCTTACGAACTTGACCAATTAGATCATCTACACTTAAACCATAGTATTTAGCAACTATTGCCATAACATCAGTAGCCTGCTTAACAATCATTTCAGTTCTTTTAGCCTCAATATCGTAACCAATAATCTCCTGAGCCTTGTTAAGTCTTTTAATTATCTCTGCAACAGATCTAATCGTTGGAACACTGTCTGAAAGTTGACTTTCAGCAACTGCCTGACGCAAAACCCCTTCCAACTCACGAACACTATTATGAACATTACTTGCAACAAAACTCAAAACCTCTGGATCAATAATTGCTTCAAAATCTTTACATTTATCTTGCAAGATAGCTAAACGTGTTTCAAAGTCAGGGAAAAGCATTTCAACAACCATCCCCATAGCAAATCTACTCTTCAACCTTTCATCCAAACCTTGAAGCTCTGTTGGAGGTCTATCACTTGTAATTACAATTTGTTTATTAGCATCATAAAGCTCATTAAATGTATGAAAAAACTCTTGTTGTGAAGAATCCTTTCTCGCAAAGAATTGAACATCATCCAATAAAAATACATCAACATTTCTATACTGCTCTTTAAATTTATGCATATTTCTACGACCAATCGCTTCCACAACTTCAGAAACAAATTTTTCAGCAGTAATATATTTAACAACCTTATCAGGAAAATTTCTCAGGACCTCATTACCAACAGCTTGTAACAAATGAGTTTTACCCAAACCAACATCACCATAAATATAAAGTGGATTATAAATCCCACCTGGATTCTCACTAACAGCACTACAAACAGCATGTGGAAGTCTGTTATCTTTTCCAACAACAAAAGTATCTAGTGTATACCTCTCGTTCAACATCTTACTAACAACCCTTTCTCCACGAGACCCCTTTGAAACAGTAACCTCATTAACATTACGAACTTTTCTAATTTTTTTATCATCAGTCTCTTTAAATAACTCTTTTACATCAGCACCTTCTACACTTTCCTTATCAGCTAATTTACCCAAAACTTCATATTCAACATTCTTAACAGTAGCATCAACTTCTTTCAAAGCCTGCAAAAGCTTAACCTGATACTTACTACTAATCCAATTCATGGCAAAAACAGTAGGAACACCTACGATTGCAGTACCATCCTCCTTAATTTCAACAAGCACTGTTGATTGAAACCAAGTTATAAACTGAGCCTTTTGAATTGTTGGCATCAGCCTTTTAAGTACAGACAACCATAGATCTTTAGTAGACATAGAAAACAGATTAAAAATTTTGCCCTGAAATCTTAGAGGAATATTTTGCCCTTAATTCCTAGAAGACGATGTTTATAATATATACTTTTATAGGCTTAAACAAGCCCTTAACTCTTAAGCACAAGCAATACAACATTTAGTGTTAAATTAAGAAAACACACCAATATGTGGAATAAAAAAGCAGCTAAAAAACATTTTAAACAACCTCGCAATAACACCACAGTACATTCTTGACAAAACACGCAAGCCCAAAAAAGGCCCGCCTAAGGCGGGCCCTATTACAAGCTAAATTACTGTAGAAATTTTTTTCTACCTCGCAGCAAATAAATGCAATATATCGCTATAAGTAACTGCTAATATCAAAGTTAATATTACAACATATCCAAGCGCATGAATCATAGATTCCCATTTTTGATTAACCTTTTTACCGATCAAGAGTTCAACAATTATAAACAAAAGTCTACCACCATCCAAAGCCGGAAAAGGCAAAATATTAATCACGGCAAGACTCAAAGACAATATCGCAACAAACCGCAATAAAGGAATTATACCTTCATTAACAAACACATGAGTCATTTGAGCAATACCAACTGGACCAGCAACCCCCTCAGGAACTTCACCTCTAGTAAAAAAACCTTTAACAAAACCTCCAAACATTTTCACCGTTAAACCAGCCATTCTCACAGACTCAGTAAAAGCATGGTAAACAGCCTTATGAACTGGATATTGAATTTTATCAACACCAACAACGGTAGAAAGCAAATCAACATTATAAAGACTCATATCTTTCTCACCAGAATAGTCTATTAACTCAGATAACAACACTCCAATTCTTCCCTCTTCAGGAGCAATTTCAAAATAAACCTCCTCACCATCTCTATCTATAATAAAAGCTAAATTCTTATCCGCATTAAGCTTAATAAAATTAACCATCTCTTCACTATCAAAAAATTCTTTACCGTTTACAGACACAACAACATCACCATCTTCCACCCCAACCTTTGCAGCCGGCTGCCCCGGAACCACATTAGATATAATCACTCTTTTTCCCTTTCCAGTTTCAATTATAAATTTTTCATAAGCACCATCCCTGTAAACATCATATTCAACTTTCGCCTTTCCTCTAATTAACTTCTCATACTGATCCAAAGCATAAACTTCACGACCATCAACCCTTAAAATAACATCCCCTTCTCTCATACCAGCATCATAAATGGCACTCTTTTTATTCACGCTAAAAACCTTAATTCTTGGAAATCTAGTTAAATTGCCAAACTCAACCCCCAAAGAACCATTATAATCACTAAGCTTATACTCAACACTTTCATCCCCTCTTCTAACTTTATAATGCCCATTAGGATCATCAGCAATAAGTGCCAAAACATCACTATCTATAACACTGTCGTTAATAGCTACAACAAAATCGCCAGATTTAAAACCAACACTCTCCGCCTTACTTCCAGCCTCTACATTTTTAATTTCCGCCCCTTCCGTTAAATGAACTACGCCATTATCAACAGCATCATAAACATCATCCGGAGTGAGTAACGGCTCCATGCCAAAAGTAAAACCTATAGTTAAAAGAAACCAAGCAAGTAAAAAATTCATCACAACACCAGCAACAATTACAAGTACTCTACTTCGTACAGACTGTGCTATAAAACTCCTCTTCTCTTTCATCATTTTAGAGTCCCCTGCATCTTCTCCCAACATTCTCACAAACCCACCAAAAGGTATCCAATTTATAGAATAAATAGTTTCTCCTTTCTTTTTACCCCACAATCTAGGAGGCAATCCAAAACCAAATTCCTCAACTTTAATACCAGCACGCTTTGCCATCAAAAAATGACCAAGCTCATGCACAAGCACTAAAACAGAAAAAATAATTACAAAAACAATTGCAGTAACAAGGTAATCCATAGGAATAAGGGGTTATTTTAAACTTTCATTACATCTTGCTCTTTAGCCTTTGTAATGTCGTCAATAGTTTGGTTAACTTCATCAACTTTTAGTTGAAGTTTTTTGTCTGAACTATGTAAATCATCTTCTGTGATCACATTGTCAGCCTTTAATTTTTTAAATGAGTTATGAGCATCTTGTCTAGCAGTTCTAACAGAAATACGAGCATCTTCAGCCAACTTTCTTACCTGTTTTGTAATTTCAACACGTCTTTCTTCTGTTAAAGGTGGAACATTAATACGAATCAAAATACCATCATTATTTGGATTAAGACCAGTATTAGCATTAATAATAGCTCTTTCAATTGGAGCTAAAGCACTTTTATCCCAAGGCTGTATTTGAATAGTACGAGAATCCGGTATAGAAATGTTTGCAACAGCTTTCAATGGCTGCATCACTCCATACATATCAACCATCACAGACTCAACCAAACCAGCACCAGCCCTTCCAACCTGCAATCTAGCAAACTCTTCGCGTAAATGGCTAACCGCCTTTTGAAAATCAGCATCAGCCCTCATCATTGTATCTTGTACAGACATATTTTGTTCAAAGTTAATTAATAATAGTTCCAATTTTATCCCCCATCACAGCTTTTTCAATATTACCCTTTTTATTAAGGTTGAAAACTAACATCGGCATATTGCCACTTTCACAAAGAGAAGCGCAAGTTAAATCCATAACCTCTAAACCATTTACAATCACATCTTGAAAGCTCATTTTAGTAAACTTCTTGGCATCCTTATGCTTAACAGGATCTTTATCATAAACATAATCCACCTTAGTTGCCTTCAAAAGAACATCACAGTCAACTTCTAAAGCCCTTAAGGCAGCAGCAGAATCAGTAGTAAAAAATGGATTACCAGTACCTCCAGCAAAAATAACCACACGACCTTTATTCAAATGGTGTTTAGCTTTTTTAATAGAATAATTTTCCACAGCAGATTCGCAAGGAAAAGAACTCATCGCACGAGCAGCAACACCTTCATCATTAAGTGCACTTTCAAAAGCCAAAGCATTCATCACAGTTGCCAGCATACCCATAGTATCAGAAGTTACTCTAGGCAAAGTTAAATGCTTAAAATCTCTGTATCTCCATATATTTCCACCACCAATAACAATGGCCACCTGACAACCTAATTTTTGAACTTTTTTAACTTCCTGAGCCAAGCCTTTCAAAATTTTTCCATCAAAACCAAAATCCAAATCCCCTTTAAAAACTTCACCAGATAATTTCAACAAAATTCTTTTGTATTTCAATTTCGCCATAATTTAAGATTTAAGAATTAACCAAGTAATAATCACACCAATAACAAGACCAGCAATCATAAAGGTAACAGGAGTCTTCTTATCATGATTTTCCTCAAAAGCGTTAGCAAGATCTGTTAGCAAATCTGTACTCATAATAATATCCTGATTTTTGTGTTTTTCTACAACATCCTCATAAGCATGAGTGGCAATTAGATTCACAAATTTATCAAATTTAACTTTAATCTTATCACTAGGCTCAGCACTATTTGAACTTACAGCCTCAGCTTTTAATTTTGTAGATTCAGAAGCAAACGGCCCCATTTTAACCGGATCTTTTTTAATCTTAAACTCCGGCTCATCAAAGGCCTTTTCTACCTTTCGCAAATTTATCATTCCATCATCATTCATAATTATTTCCTAAAATATAGAGTTGTTACATTACTTACAGAATTTCTTTTTGGGTTATAAGCAAAAGCCATTACCTCGTGTTGACCATCTGGCAAATTACGTGGCACAGAAACCTCAAACTTACCTTTGGCATCAGCCACAACAACAGAAGAAAGTATAACACTTTGCCAATTAACAACCATTACAGCACCAGGCTCAGCATATCCAACTATATCTTCAGAAGGTTTTTTCAAATTCAGCTCTGATAAAACAAAATCATAAATCAAGCTTGAAACAGAACCTTCATTTTTACTCATTAATGCAGAACCATTATTGTACAAATATTGAACTAATTTGAAAGGACCACTAGTAGCAACGCCTTTAACTGCCTCAAGACCAATAGGTAATTGCAACCTTGGAGTTCCTAAATCAACCTCATTATTCACAACTATTTTTCCTCCAAAGGCAATTTCATTAGTCACTCTATCAACAATCATCACATTATAAGTACCATTAGGAATTGGAGATTTAGGCACAACAATAGCCTTACCTTCTTCATCACCTCTAACTCCACTTGCCACAAGAATTTGCTCATCAAAGTTACCATCTTTAACCAAAACAACATTAACTTCTCTCACAACTGGCTTATTCTTAGATGAAGCAGCTAAAAGGATTTGGCTTAATTTCATAGGTGGAGTAACACCTCCTGCTGGAGCCATAGGCGGAGTAACACCTCCTGCCGGAGCCATAGGCGGAGTAACACCTCCTACCGGAGCCATAGGTGGAGTAACACCTCCTGCTGGAGCCATAGGCGGAGTAACACCTCCAACTTTATTACTAGAAGAAACAGGTATATTAACAGCAATTCTAGGAGCAGAACCAACAGTTACAACTTCGTCCAATTTATTTTTGAAAATTTTAGGTGCAACGCTAACAGACAATTCCCCTTTTTCGGCACCAAAACTAATTGCATTTTCAATCGAGTGATATTTAGTTGAATCCACTTTTGCAAACAAGCTAGTATCCAAGCCCAAAGCATCCTTCGCAGATTTTTCTAACAAATCAGGAACATCATTACCGTTTAAATTTAATTTGCTCAAAGTACCACTAGCCTTAGCTTCATCAATAATCTTATTCATTAATTCTTCAGCTTTTTTAATATTTGAAACAGCAACAGGTCGACCGCTGTTATCAAAAATAACTGGCACCTTAGTTTCTCCAGTAACCAAAGACCTTACAACTTCCGCACTAATATCATTTTTAACTAAATCCTTCACAGCTGTAAAAACTTCATTATCAACATCTTCAAATAAAGAATCAGAAATACTTTCTATAAGTGCTAAGTCTTTATTAATTTGCTCAATTTCTTCTACAGATTTTTCAGCCTCCGCATCATCAATTGCGGCCTTAACTAGCTCAACAGATATTTTTTCCTGTTTTTTACTCTCAATTTCCTTTTGAACTTCTTGTATTGTTTTTTCAACCTTTGGCTCAACAGGACGAACTAAATTAGTTTTTTTGGTCGTTGTTTTAGTAGTCACAGTTTTTTCTGGAACTGGCTGATTTAATGAAACTTCAACTTTTTCAGTATTAGTAGGAGTATCAACCGTTGTATTCGTAGTAGTAGTTGTTGTTGTCGTAGTTGTTGTAGTATCAGATTGATCACTAGTGTTATTAGAAGTTTGAGAAGAAGAACCACCACCTCCACCTCCAGAGAAAACAACACCACCACCATTAGCAGAAGTTGTAGCAGAAGCTGATGAAGAAAAAGAAGTTTCAACATCATCACCATTTTTTGCTTTCACCTTAAATGTATAAGTAGTAACTGGACTTAATCCAGAAACAGTAACAGTTCCCCAGTTACTAGCAGTTCTCCATGTTTCAGTAACACTTGAACTACCATCCGCAGTTAAATAACTAGAGTCATTCATCTGTATCGCAAAAGTTGTAGCAGAATTGTTACCATTTGCATTTACAGAAACTGTTACAGTAGTTGAAGAAGCAGCAGAAACACTAGGAGCACTAGGAGTAATGGCAGCAGTATATGAAGCAACATCAGAAACTGTTGATTCATTACCATAATCATCAATTGCCCAAACTTTATAATAATAAACAGTATTAGATGATAATCCCGTGATTGTTGTGGTTAAAGTAGTTCTTGTTAGCAGATCAGCATCGTCACTATCATCCCACTCAGTCGCAGTACCAGTTCTGTTTTGAACATCACTCTGACTCGCACCATACCAAACTTCAAAATGATTAAAGTTTGTTTCAGTTAAAGAAGACCAAGTTAAAATTTGAGAAGAAGTTGTAATTCCACCTGCAACTAAAGCAGTAAGTCCACTCGGATCTAAATTATCAACTTCGAAAGCAGAAGCAACTGTAGCAACGGAACCATCAATAGTTCCATCATTAGCCGTAACACGTATTTTAATATCAGTTTGGTCTCCAGCAAGAGCACCATTTTCATTAGTAGCACTTTGTGTATCCCATGTAATAACTAAAGCATTTGCAGACGCAGTGCTTACAGATCTAATTTGATAAGCCTGAGCATCATCAACGGTAGGAGTACCAGTTGCCGCAGTGACAGAAACTAAATCTGGGTCATACCAGGTAGAACCATCATCATCAGAATACTCAACCTTTACATTTACAGTATCAGCATCAGCATCAGAAATTGTAGTTGCAAAAGTAATATAACCACTACCATCCGTAAGCTGAGTAACAGAAGAAGGAGCAGTTGAAGCAGGAGCATTATTAGATTGAGCTACTGAGAATAAACCAATTGAACCAGCAGTACCAGGAGCACCACCAAAAGTACCAGCAGCAACACTCACATCACTAATATCAGCCAAAACCGTAGTTGTTACATATTCAACACGGATACAACCACCTCCACCTCCACCGGCAGCATCAGCACCACCAGCTCCACCAACAGCACCTACAGTTCCAGCCCCAGTGATAGCAGCGCCAGAAGCCAATTTAATTCCACCACCAGCTCCACCACCAGCTCCATAACCAGTAGCAGAAGATCCAACAGCACCATCAGCAGTAATACTACCACCTATTGCAATATCCCCTCCCGCATTCAAAATAATCAATCCACCACCAGAACCACCAGCATTACTACTATAACCTCCACCTCCACCAGACCCCATAGTAACAGGGTTTGAAACAGCACAATAAGCAGTACCACCAGTATCTGCGCTAGCAATACCATCAGCATCAGTACCATCACCACCATCACCGCCGTGAGCACCACCACCACCATCAGAATCAGGATCATTAACAGCAGCAATACCAAACCCACCAGCAGGACCATTACCATTTACCGTAGCATCACTACCACCTGTATACCCCTTAGCATCAACATCAATAACACCACCAGAAGCAACAGTAACAGCACCAGTCGTTGTAATATTTACTATATGAGTTTGAGCAGTAGTATTAGCACCATGAGTAACAGTTCCGGTTGAAGCAACTGTTAAGGTATTTAGTTCCAAATCAGTAGCAGTTGTATAATTTCTCATATCCAAAGTACCATTTGTACCAACAGTTAAATCCATAGCCGAAGAACCTGTAAAAGTAGCGCCAGAATCAAGCCTAAGATCAGCTTGAGCAACTGTAAAGGAACTAGGAGCCGTTAAAGTACCACCCGAATCAACCGCTATAGTACTCGTATTATCACTAGCAGCAAAAGGACTAGCATCAGCTAATGTTAAGGTTTTACCAGTTGCTATTTGATAAAAAGAAGCATTCAATAAAGTTAAGGAATCTACACTCACAGAAGCATCAATTTGTGGAGTATAAGCCGAGCTAGCCTGATCATTATTTACAACATACACATCATTAATAGTAGTAGCAGAAGTTTTTTTAACATATGCAACACCAGCTCCTCCACTTTTACCAGCGCCACCGCCTGTAGTACCACCATAAATTAAGAAACTACCACTAGTGGTAATAAAAGTATCATCAATACTATTTGAAACAGAATACTGAATAAAAACACAACCACCTCCACCAGCTCCAGCACCGGTAGCACCACCATTACCACCAACAACAGAAATAGAAGTTGGAGTTCCAGAAATTGTAGCAGCAGTTAATTTAATTCCACCACCAGCTCCACCACCAGCTCCAGCTCCAGCAAAACCCGCCCCTTGATTACCAGCAGCAGCAATAGTTCCAGAAATATTTAAAGTATCAGTAGCATTTAAAATCACCAAACCACCACCAGAACCACCAAGTTGAGCACTATAACCACCACCACCACCAGAACCTATAGTTGCAGGATTTGAATAAGATCCATAAGCAGTACCACCACTATTTAAGTATGCAGCACCAGTATCAGTAAGTCCATCACCACCAGAACCACAATTAGCTCCACCAGCACCATCAGACAAAGCATTGTTATAAGCCGCCAAACCAGCTCCAGGACCATTACCATCATCTAAATGAGTTGTACCCCCTTCATAACCAAGACCACTTACATCAATATTACCAGCAACAGTAATGTTATTAGCAGAAAAATTAACTTCATAGGCCTGTGTTGTAGTATTTTGAGAGTGTACCAATGAACCACCACTTGCCACCACTAAATCTCCAGAAATAGACTGAGCAACAACATTGTTTTGAACCAAAATAGCATTACTATTGATATTAATATTTCCTCCAGTTCCAATATTTCCAACTAAATTTAGCTGAGTAAAAGAACCAGTTCCAAGAGTCAAAGTTCCAAAATCTGCAGTTTGCCCAGAAGAAACAGTAACAGTTGCATTATTTATCGTAACGATATCATCACTATCCGGTAATAAAGGATCAGAACTCCAGTTTGCAGCATCGTTCCAAGTACTACCATCACCAGCACCATTCCAAGAAACAGCTTCACCAGCAGCATCAGCAAAATAAACATTATTAGCAAAAAAAGCCAAACCAAAGGCTCCTCCAACAACTAACAGTAAAGACAAAGTTAAACCAAAAGCTGAGAACTTTTTATAAAGCGAATTTAAAATTTTAGGCATAATAGAATGAGTAATATTCCCTCTATTATTAACACAATTCTCAGAATAAATTAAACGGAAATCAAAAAAGGACTGTCTAAAAAATAGACAGTCCTTTCTTTTTAATGTGCAATCATACTTACATCATACCATGCATACCTCCACCAGCAGGGTTTTCTGCTTTTTCTTCTGGAATATCACAAACTGCACTTTCCATAGTTAAGAAAGTTGCAGCCACAGAAGCAGCATTTTGAATCGCACTTCTTACAACCTTTTTCGGATCAATAATACCTGCAGCCACCATATCAACATAAGTATCGTTTGAAGCATCGTAACCAACCCCTTCTTCTTTTCCTTCAAGCTCACTTACAACCTTATGTTTTTCAGTCCCCTTCGCATTAGTTGCAATTTGAGAAACCGGAGCAGACAAAACCCTCTTCACAATATCAATACCAATATTTTCATCAGGATCGCTACTAGTTAAATTTTCAAGTACTTTAGCCGCTCTAAACAAAGCCAAACCACCACCAGGAACAATTCCCTCCTCAACAGCAGCACGAGTAGCATTAAGAGCATCTTCAATTCTCAACTTTTTCTCCTTTAACTCAACTTCAGTTGCAGCACCAACTTTAATAACACCAACACCTCCAGCAAGTTTAGCAAGCCTTTCAGCCAACTTATCTCTATCAAAATCAGACGTTGCATTTCCTATCAAAACCTTTAGCTCAGCAACGCGAGCATCAATTGCAGATTTATCACCCTTCCCATCTACAATAGTAGTACTATCTTTAGTAGCCACAATTCTTCTAGCCTCACCCAAATCGGATAACTCAACATTCTCAAGCTTCATACCCATATCAGGAGTAACAAGAGTACCACCAGTTAAAATTGCTATATCTCTAAGCATATCTTTTCTTCTATCGCCAAACCCAGGAGCTTTAATTGCCAAAATATTAAAAACACCTCTCAATTTATTTAAAACAAGAGTTGCTAAAGCTTCACCATCAACATCCTCAGCAATAATAACCAACTCCTTTCTACCAGTTTGTGCAACCCTTTCCAGAATAGGCAAAAGTTCTTGAACTGAACTAATTTTTTGATCAGTAATTAAAACCCTTACATCATCATAAGCAGCCTCCATTCTTTGAGGATCTGTAACAAAATATGCAGAAACATAACCATTATCAAATTGCATACCCTCAACAACTTGTTTTTCAAGCCCCATAGCCTGAGACTCCTCCACAGAAATAACGCCATCATTTCCAACCATCTCCATAACATCAGCAATCAAAGAACCAACCTCCTCATCTTGTGCAGAAATTGTCGCAATTTGAGAGATCATCTCTTTACTATCACCGACATTAATAGCTATCTCACTCAAATAGGATTCAATAGCAGCCACAGCCTTTAAAATACCAGATTTCATTCTCACTGGATTAGCACCATCTTTCAACTGTCTCAAACCTTCCTTCACCATAGCTTCCGCTAATACAGTAGCAGTTGTTGTACCATCACCAGCAACATCATTAGTTTTACCCGCAACCTCTTTCATCATTTGCACGCCCATATTCTCAAACGGATCCGGAAGATCAATATCTCTGGCAATCGTTACACCATCATTAGTAATTAAAGGAGAACCATAACTTTTTGCCAAAACCACATTGCGACCTTTTGGCCCCAAAGTAACTTTTACCGTATTTGCAAGTTGAGAAATACCAGACAAAAGCTTTTGCCTAGCATCATCTCCAAATTTAATTTGTTTAGCCATTTTTTAATTTAGTTAGATAATATACTAAGCCAGTTTTCCATAAACATCACCGGCAGAAATAATAAGAACATCCTTACCATCAAGCTTAAATTCGCTCGGACCATACTTAGAAAAAAGAACCACATCCCCCTCAGAAATTTCCATGTCTATACGAGAACCATCATCTTTCATTTTCCCAGGACCAGCAGCAATCACCTTACCTTTCATAGGCCTTTCTTTAGAGGCAGTATCAGGAATAATAATTCCAGAAGAGCTAACTTCCTCCGTCACTGGCTCCACAACAATATTATCCCCTATTGGTATAATTTTAGGCATAAAATATTTTTGTTAAATAATAAAATTAGCACCCGTTATTATAGAGTGCTAATTTTGTCCGTCAAGTTTATTTTTATTGTGCAATAGCTTCCTCTCTCACCTCTCTAATAACATGAACTTTCACAGCACCTGGATGATTCAAATCACCTTCAATTTTCTTAGCAATTCTATGAGACAATTTAATAGCAGTTAAATCGTCAACTTTGTCCGGATCAACAAACACACGCACTTCTGAACCAGCCTGTACCACAAAAGATTTTTTAACACCTTCAAATCCATTACATAGATTTTCAAGCTCCATAAGTCTTCTAATATAAGAATCTAGATTATCATTAGTAGCGCCAGGTCTTGAACATGAAATCATACTTGCAACCTGTACAACCTGCGCCTCCAAACTTTCTGGCTCAGGGTCATTATGAGTAGACTCAATAGCATGAACAACCTCCTCAGATAAACCAAATTTTCTAGCAATATCAGCGCCAATCTTAGCATGATGACCAGGAATTTCATGATCAACAGCTTTACCAATATCATGAAGTAAAGCAGCCCTCTTACAAACAGTAACATCAGCTCCCAACTCAGAAGCCAAATTAGCCGCCAAATAACAAACCTCCATAGATTGCTTCAAAGCATTCTGACCACTAGTCACCCTAAACTTCAAACGCCCCAAAAGTTTTATTAAGTTAGGAGGAAGACCAGTAACACCAGTGTCCAAAACAGCTTTCTCACCCAGTTCTTTAATCAAAACATTCACTTCTTCTTTAACCTTTTCAACAGTCTCTTCAATTCTTGCTGGATGAATACGACCATCTTCTATAAGTCTCTCCAAAGATACTTTTGCAATATATCGACGCACTAAATCAAAACCAGAAATAACAATTGAACCAGGAGTGTCATCTACTATCACATCTATACCTGTAACTTGCTCAAAAGCATTAATGTTACGCCCCTCTCTTCCAATGATTCTCCCTTTCATATCATCACTTGGAAGATTTACTATTGTAGCAGTAGATTCTGCCGTAGTTTCAGAAGCACATCTTGCCATAGCATCAGCAAGCATCCATTTTGCTTTCTCTTTTGCTTTTTCCTTCAGCTCCTTCTCATATTTTTTAACTTGAGAAACAATATCATCTCTAGCTTCTTCCTCAACTTTACTCAAAAGCAATTCTTTCGCCTCATCTTTAGACATAGCAGCAACACGCTCAAGCTCTTCAGCCTGCTTCTTATACATACCTTCAACTTCCTCTTTTGTTTTTCTTACAGAAGCAACTTTTGAATCAAGCTCCTCTCTTGTTTTTTCCAAGTCTTGATCCTTTTTAGTAATTGACTTCTCTTTTTCAAGAAGCCTTTCTTCAATTTCATCAAGGTGTTTTTGTTTTTTTTGCTCTTCTTTCTTCAAGTCATCCTGAAGCTTAAAAGCCTCATTCCGAGCCTCATAAAGAATCTCTTTAGATTTACTCTTGGCATCATCAAGAATTTGTTCAGCCTTTTGAACCAAATCCTTATTTTTGCCTTCAATCTGTTGTTTACGATAATAGTACCCGCCAGCACCACCAGCGCCCAAGCCTATCAAGGCCAGAATCAAATTAATTAACATACAAACAAAGGTTAGGTATTTATGTGCCTAGCCCTAAAGATTGCCTATAGAAACATTCTCCAACTATGGAGACAAACTAATTTTTTAATAACACCACATTACACACTCTATAAACTCTTATTTTAGGTCTTACTACAGCAATTTTAGTTAGTTATTAGTTCAGTTATTCTATTCAAAAAAATCTTTAAATCTAAGCTCTAAATGTATTTACAAGTGGAGTTTACCCCATCGAAAGCACATTAAAAAGTAAAAATTTTATATTTTTTTAACATTCCTTTGTTTAACTCACATTAATGAAAAAAAACATCTTTACATTTTTGGTAATATATTTTTTAACGACACATCAAGCTTATTCCATAGCTCCTATAACTTTTTCAGAATTAAGTTTTAAAGACACTCATGGAGATTGGGTTGAACTAAAAATTAATTCAGAAATAAGTAGCTTATTAGAAATAAAAAACGGAAAAAGTACCTACACAATAAATCCAGAAGAGATTTTGAACAAAAATTTTATACTAATAACCCTAAACCAACCTACAACAAAAGAAATATCAACAAAGGAAACTATAAAAAAGTATTATAAAAAACCACCGTTAAACAACAATAAGGGAGAAATATGCCTATACTCAAACAACATAAATATAGAATGTATATGCTGGAATCAAACAGGAACAGGGTGCATAAACAGCAAAACAATTAAAAGGAATCAATCCGTTATTAAAGAAAACAATTGGAACCCCGCAGCATCACCAACACCAGGAGAAGCAAATGGCACAGAATCAAATAACATAATAATCACAGAAATATTCCCAAACCCAAAGGGAACAGATAGTAATCGAGAATGGGTAAAAATTAAAAACGTTGGCTCAAAAAGTGTAGATCTCACAAATTGGAAAACAAACAACACAGCAATAAACCAAACCATCGACGCAAACGCCACACTTATCATTAAAACAAAACTACCAAACAAAAAAAACAAGGTAACACTAAATAACTTTACAAACAAAATCGTAGATGAAGTTTTATACCCAAAAGCTCCAGAAGGGCTTTCATATACAAAAGTAAAAAACAATTGGATTTGGACAAAACCCAACTCAATACAAAATCAACACATAATAGAAAAAACTGGATATATAACAAACACAACACCACTTGAAGTAAATCTCAAACCACTAAAATCAAATATACAAAAAGAACTATTAAACACACTCAAAATAGGAACAAAAATCAGCTACCTCACAGACAACAACCAAATATACGCATTAAACCCCTTAAATAAGACCTTTTTTCTTCATCACATTATACATCATCTGCACAAACTCCCCTCTAGTAACTTGATGGTTAGGATCAAAAATATCTGAACTTTTAATTATTCCATCTTGTTTTGCCTTACAAGCATAAGGCGCAAACCAATCAGCGGACTTAACATCAGAAAAATCAGAATCATTTACAGTATCACAAACTCCATAGTCAAAAGCTCCAAAAATAATTTTAATTGCCGCAGCTTTATTTACAGCATCGCCAGGATGATAACTACCATCAGGGTTACCGTTTACCCAACCTTTTTCTTTTGCATGACAAACAAATACAGCAAACCACTCTTCTCCCACATCAGTAAAACAGTTAGATAGAACTTTACCACCAAAATCAGCATCCAAAGCATCAGACAAAACAGACAACAATTCCGCCCGATTTATAGTATTATCAGGCTTAAAACTTGCATCAGCATACCCCTTTACAACCCCTTGATTTGCCAAAACCTCAATAGCTTCAGCATGTGGATGAGAAGAATCAACATCATTAAACAACTCCTTTACCTCATCGAGTTTTGCAGGACAAACACCAGATTTCCACAAGTCACCACAGGCAGGAAAATCAACCTTTGGCTCAGGACAGCTATAACAAGCAGGAATAGCCTCAGTACTAACAACTGACTGCCCATCGCCTAAAACAGAAACATATCTGTTTTCTATAAAATCATTCGTAGACGTAAAATAAGAAGTAACTGCATACATTGAGAATCCAGCAAACAATATCAATATTCCTAAAAAATGAGCATCAGCTTTCTTAATTTTTTTCTTTAACATATCAAAATAGGTTATTTTTTAAGTACACGTTTATATTCTGCTTCATAAATATGTAGAAGCGAAACAAGAATAATTAAAACCAAAGGACCAATCACAACCCCCTTAAGACCAAGAGTAACTACACCACCAAGAACAACCAAAAATGTCATCAAAGAATAAGTATGAGCCTTCCCACCAATAAACATAGGTCTTAAAAGATTATCAACAGAACCAACCGCAAACACTCCCCACAAGAAAATAAATAATGCCGCTCCATAACTACCCAAAATAGCCAAAATAATTGAAGCGGGAATAAACACGGCAGCCGTACCAACAACCGGCACTAAAGAAAAAATTGCAGTTGTAGTACCCCAAAAAACTGGACTACTAACGCCAACTATTGCGAAACCAATCCCACCAACTAACCCCTGCACAACAGCAGTCAAAAACACACCAAACACTACAGCCTCTACCATAGATTTTATTTTTCCAAACAGTTCACTTTCATAAATAGAAGGCAATGGACTTAAAACACCAACCCTTGAAACCAAACTTTCACCATCTTTAAAGAAATAAAACAAACAGAAAAACATCACAACAAGACTCAACATAATTTCAGAAAGACCTTTAGCTAAAGATGTAGCCTGAGAAACAAGAACTGTACTAGTAGTTTGAGCAAAATTAATAATTGAATCCTTAATATCCAAAGAACCAATATCAACTATAGGATCAATTTGTCTTTTGAGTTCGTAAAAGAAAGCACCTTCTTGCCACTGAAGATATTTATCAAAAACGCCAGAATTAACTTTTTCAACAATTACATCATAAGTGCTTAACGCCTCCTGAGTTAGCATTATTGTAAAAATAATTAATGGCACAACTATCACAGCCACAACAACCAAACATGTAAAAAAAGATGCCAACCTATTATACCCCTTCATAAGTTTAGAAAAACCTTTGTAAATAGGGTAAAAAGCCACTGCCAAAACTGCAGCAATAAAAATAACCATCACAAATGGCTCTAAGATTCTAAACAACCAAAAGAAAACCGCAGCCATACAAAGCAACAAAAAGTAGCCAGGAAGTTTTTCAATTATCATACTAGCTTCAATCTCTTTATTTAAAGCTTTCTTTTTTGGAGGCATAGTTAATGAGGGTTAATTAACTAGCCACATTCTACCGACTAAGGTCTCTCTAAGCAATAAAACCTTCTAACAAAATCTATAAAAAAAGTATACATGGAATCAACAACCTGCCCCTGTACTGCCGGACAACCGGTATAAACTTTATCAACACCGCCACCAATACGACCACTCAACCCCTTCCTAACATTTAAAAGTACAGAATCTTGCAAATCCAAATACTCACCTTTACCATCAGAGATTATCTTAAAAGCTAATTCATTATAGCGAGGGAGCAAAAACCTACCACTAGCATCTTCCACAAGTTCACCCACCAAGTGTGTTAAAACGCTTATGTCCAAAACTGAACACACGTTAATCAAAGCTCTTGTTTTTGGATGTTCTAATATTTTTAACTGTCTCTCTTTTGAATTCACACCCAAATCAGACACAACCTTCAAAGGCATAAACAAAAATCTTACAGCAGTGTTCATACCAGCATTAAAATAAGACGAAGTATTATAACAATTACTAGCCACCCCCTCAGAAGACAAATGAGATAAATCCTCATCAAGCCTAATCTGAAAATCAAAACTTTGAACAGACAAAAATTGGGACAATAAACCTATAAACCTCCAAACAAAAGCTTCATATAAAGTATTCAAATTACTATCACGAACATTAAAACCAAAATCATCATTCTTTCTTAGTTCGTTTTCCGCAAAAATCCAGAAATTTTGAATAAAAATTGAAACATCATACCTCGCCATAACAAGTTTACGCTCAAGATCATTAAGTCCAACCAAATCCTGCTCAGTAGGCATATGACTTATATCTATCTTCAAAGCACGATTGCGAACTAAACTCATAAGCTCACGCAATGTAGAATTGGGACGAGGAATAATTTCAGAGCCACCAACACTCCCATCAGTATGATATGGACACCCACCTATCTTTTTATCTAACGACATAAAACAAATTTAATATAATTCTCCAAATAAAGCTCAAACATTTTTCCAACAACATCCCCCTTCAATGCAGGACAAAAAGTATAAACCTTAGATTTTACAGAATTAGATCTGGAATCAAGAGAGCTACGATCCAAATTTTCAAACAACACCTTACTAAAAGTCAAAAACTCCCCATCTCCATCATCCTTTATCTCAAATGAACCTTCATGATATTTAGGCAAAACTCCAAACTCAGGATCAAAATTCATATCAATAAATTCATCAATTTTAACAATTGTTCTAATTTTCAACCTCGCTAAAACTTGAATCAATTTAGGCAAATTGGGATGTCTTAAAACCTTTTCACACCTTTGAACATCAACAGAATAGTTATTTTTTGTTAACTCTAAAGCAACATTCAAAATTCCAAAAAAATTTACTGCAGTAAAAAGTCCAGACGAAATATACCTATCAACACTAACGCCAAAATTCAAATCATAATCAGCTAAACACAAAAGTAACAATTGAACCTTAACAAAATCATTATCTTTTTCCGATTCCTTTCTGCTCAACCAATTATGCAAAGATCTTCTAAAAAAAATACTAAAAAATGAATGAAAGGTTTCTTTACTCATACCAACTGCCAAACTTTCTTTTTCAGATACAAACTGAGGCTCTACCTCACTAAACCAAGCACTAATCAAATTAGCGGTACAATGTCTTAAGTTTAAAAGTAACTCCTCAGGGGTCTGTTCAAAATCAAATGGAAGATCAACAGCATTCACCTTAGCAGGATCAACACGCTTAACATCAGCACCATAAGATAAAAGTTTACGAAAATCTCCATTCACAGTCACATTCTCCCCTCCATGATAAGGACACTTACTTTTAGAACCTAAAGACATCGTAAATTTTAAGAGACATAATTAAAACATTTTAACTTAGAAATGTCAACTGAAGTGTAAGGCGTAAATTCTAAAATGACATTAAAATAAAAACATGATTAAACTAGTACTAGTAAGACACGGCGAATCTGTCTGGAACAAAGAAAATCTTTTCACAGGTTGGACAGATGTAGAACTCTCAGAAAAAGGCGTACAAGAAGCCAAAGAAGCCGGAAAAATATTAAAAGAAAAAGGCTTTCATTTTGATATAGCTTTTACTTCGGAATTAAAAAGAGCTCAAAATACACTAAGCCTAATTTTGGAAGAATTAGATCAACACCCAACAATAAAAAAATCATGGCGTTTGAACGAGCGTCATTACGGAGCGTTGCAGGGTTTAAACAAAGCAGAAACTGCAGCAAAATATGGAGAAGATCAAGTTCATATTTGGCGCAGAAGCTTTGACACTCCACCACCGGTCCTAGAAGAAAGTGATGAAAGACACCCAATGCACGACCAAAAATACAACTACCTAAAACCAGAAGAAAAACCAGCAACAGAGTCCCTAAAAGACACAATAGAAAGATTAATGCCATACTGGGAAAGCGACATCTTACCAAGCCTAAAAAGTGGACAAAAAATAATTATTGCCGCACATGGAAACAGTCTAAGAGGGCTAATAAAACACTTGGACAATATTTCAGACGAAAACATCACAGAACTAAATATACCAACAGGAAACCCGTTGGTATATGAATTAGACGAAAAATTAAAGCCTATCAAACACTATTACCTAAAAGGTTAAACTCTTTTCTTTTCTTCTTTTCCATTTAAGAATATCTTCATTTCAGGCTGCACTTGAACCTTTACAGGGCCATTTTCCGTATCAATTTGAATTTCAAAATATTTCTTTGGCAATTCATCCAAAACCTTAAACAAGGCCTCGTTAGCATGAGCCAACTCCTCTTCCGCCTTAAGACGCAACTCCCTCAACTTATTATAATGATCATCAGAAGCGAGTTCAGACATATGCTCATCTTGTTTATCTTTAACTTGCGCTTTAAGCTCTTTTAAAGCCTTTTTAAGCTGCAAATATTGCTCATCCTCTATAGTCTCTTCTATCTTAATGTCTTTTTTAATACCGCTAAGCTCTTCTTTAACCTTAGCAATATCTTTTAGCAAAAGTGCTATTTTATCATGAACCATAGAAAATGAGTTTTAAAAAATTTGCAGCAATCTTAACACACTTTAAATCCTATCCAAAAGTAAAGGCATATACTTCACTATTATTATCTAAAAACTTCAACTCCAATATGTGCCTACCAGCTTTTTGAAGTTCAACAAGCTGATAAAGCTTATCGCTATCAATTATAATATTTTTCAAAACTTCACCATCCAAAGAAACTTCCACTTCCCCATCACCACCCAAAGGATTCATCACTAAAAAAACATTTTTAGCTTCAAAATCAAATTTCAAAGAAGCGCCTTTTTTTGGCATAGCCTTTTCATCCTGAACTATCCACTGCCCTGCAAAAGCAAAACTACTTGCCTCTAAAGAATCAGGATAAGAATAAGTAAAAAGTTCATCAGCATGCAAACCTTCCGGCGAAGAAAATCCCGCCATTCTCGCAGAACCCAAATAAGTTTCCGGAGTAGAAGCATCAACAGAATAATCGTCATTTTGCACAATTTCATCAACAAAACTACTCCCCGCCTCTTTTAAAAGTTTACGTATCATTTTCTCAGATTCATCATAGTCACCTTCTCCAAAATGATTAGCAACAACACGACCTTCAGCATCAATGAAATATTTAGCCGGCCAATATCTATTATTATAGGCTCTCCAAGTTGCATAGTTATTATCCTGCATAATTGGATACTTTAATCCAAAATCATCAATAGCCTTTTGAAGATTATCTGGATCTTTTTCAAATTCAAATTCAGGAGTATGCACACCAATAATCACCAACCCATCTTTAGCATATTTTTCATGCCATTTTTCCAGATAAGGAAAAGTACGAATACAATTTATACAGCTGTATGTCCAAAAATCCACCAACACCACCTTTCCCTTTAAATCAGCTAATTTTAATGGCTCAGAATTAAACCACTTACCACCTTCAATAAGCTCCGGCGCAAATTCAAAAGCCTCTTTTTTGTCCCCCATACTATCAAGCTGTTTACGTATTAAATCCGTATTTTCAAAGTTCGTTAAACCAGCACCATAATTAGGAAATTTCTCTAAAATATAAGTTTGAAATTTACGATCGTAGTTAAAGTTTATAGCAAGTGCTGTAAGTATCATCAACACCCCAAAAACCTTTTGAATTTTTGATAAATTATTTAAAAGAGAAGGAACTTTTTGTATAAGCCCCCTACCACCATAAAGTATAGCTAACATAGGTATTGCCGTACCAAAAGCATAAGCAAAAGTAATCAAAACAGCAGAACCATTAACAGAGCCTGTTAAAGCCAAAGTAATAACTGAAGCCAGAATTGGCCCTACACATGGAGTCCAAACCAAGCCCAAAGAAACACCAATCACAATACCACTCAAAAAACCTCTTTCCTCAGAAACTCCACCACCAATTTGAATATTCGCTACCTTTGAAGCAACCACTTCAAACATTTTTAAAAGCTGTGGGAACAAAAGAACTAAACCAAAGCCAAAAACCACAATTACCGAAAAAGTACGCAAAGCGTCAGCAGAAATACCTGTTAGCCTTACAATAGTTGTTAAAAAAAGTGTAAAAAATGTAAAACTTAACAAAAATCCCAAAACAACACCCCAAGGATGCCTTTTAGATCCAGTAGCAGAACTAGAAAGTATAATTGGTAAAACTGGCAAAATACATGGAGACAGAATTGTTACAAGACCCGCCAAAAAAGCAAAAGCAATAAGTACAAACATAAAAATTGAGGTAAAAAATACCCTAAAATTCTACCCCAAATATACTACTTCTCAAAATCAGAAAGATTCTTAGACATCTTTTTAAAAGGGAAAGGACGGTCATTAGAGTTAAAAGTCATATACCTCAAAAAAAGATAAGCTTGAGTGTTCCAAATTTCAGAAAATTCAGCAATCTCTTTGTTTCTTTTCCCTACAATTAAAACGATGAAAAAATTAACAACAGCCAACGCCATCACAAGCAAACGCCACACATTTAAAACAATTCCAGAAACAATAAAAACAGGAATCCTCATTAAAGCCTCAAGCACTTCACTTTGTTTTTTCATATTTTTTATAATTATCAATACAACGCTAGTCTAACAAAAAAAGCCCACCAATCAAACATTTCATAGCTATGCTTTACTATTGCTTTTTCTTTATTTTATGCTACTATATTCACTCAAGCTCTAAGTGTTCACTAGGAAATTAAAAATTGTAACACCCAAGTTTGATTTTTAATTATAAAGTATACACTTATGTCTCAATTTAAAGACCTTGGACTAAATCCAAGAATCCTTCAAGCCCTAGAAGAAATGGGCTTTGAAAAACCAACTCCAATTCAGGAAAAAACAATTCCTTTTCTTATTGGATCAGAAAAAGATGTTATTGCTCTTGCCCAAACAGGTACAGGAAAAACAGCCGCTTTTTCACTACCTATCATTCAAAAGATAGATGAATCAGATACAAACACACAATGTTTAGTACTTTGCCCAACTCGTGAACTTGCAATTCAGATCGAAAAAGATATTAACAATTTCACAAAATATTCACCTGGAATCAAAAGCCTTGCGGTTTTTGGTGGAGAAATGATCGACAAACAAATCCGTTCCATGAGAGACAAACCACAAATAGTTGTTGGTACTCCGGGAAGAGTTAACGATTTAATTAGAAGACGCGTACTAAAAGTAGAATCAATAAAATGGCTAATTTTAGACGAAGCAGATGAAATGCTAAACATGGGTTTCAAAGAAGAAATTGATGAAACAATCATCAATATGCCGGAACAAAAACAAGTATTGTTATTTTCTGCAACAATGAACAGATCAGTACGCAGAATTGCTGACAATTACATGAAAAAACCTCATGACATCGCAGTAGAAAACCAAGAACAAGGGTCAAAAAACATAGAACATTTTTACTACATGGTACACGAAAAAGATCGCTACCAAGCATTAAGACGTATAGCTGATATGAACCCAGATATTCATGGAATTATATTCTGTCGTACAAAAAGAGAAACCCAACAAGTTGCCGACAAACTAATGCAAGACAACTACTCAGCAGAAGCAATACACGGAGATATTTCACAAGAACAAAGAACACTAGTAATGAACCGTTTTAGAGACAAAAAAACACAACTACTTGTTGCTACAGATGTTGCCGCTAGAGGAATTGATGTAAACGGACTCACCCACATTATCAACTACAACCTACCGGAAAGTGTTGAAACTTATGTACACCGTAGTGGACGTACAGGAAGAGCCCACAACACAGGTATCTCACTCGTAATTGTAAACATGAGAGAACAATACCGCATAAAAGCACTGGAAAGACAAATTGGACAAACCTTTGAAAAAGGCATGATACCTACAGGAGAACAAATCTGCGAAAGACAACTTTTCAACCTTATCGACAATGTTTGCCAAATAGAAATCAACGAAAAACAAATCAATAAATATCTCGAACTAATCAACAAAAAGTTCGAAAACATGGAAAGAGAAGAACTAATTAAAAAGTTTGTTTCAGTAGAATTTAACCGCTTTTTAGAGCACTACCAAAACGCCAGCGACTTAAACACATCAAGCCCACAAGAAAGAGAACAACCAAGAAAATCTAGCATGCTGTTTTCAAGATTTAGTATCAATGTAGGACGCAACGCAGGAATTAATGTAAAAGACCTATTACAATTCCTAAACTCTCAACCAGAACTTCGAAGCGTAGAAATTGGAAATATAACAATAAGTGACAGCAGCACAGTTTTTGAAATAGACGACCGCTACAAAAACCAAATAATGGAAATCTTCAAAAACATCCAAATGAATGGACTTAATATAGAAATCATTTGTGAAGCTAGTGGAATTGAATCATCTCGCGACTTCTATCGCAAAGAAAGCCGCCCACCAAGAAGAGGCGGATTCTCCCCAAGAAGAAACGGCGGAGGTGGCGGAGGTGGAAGACCACCAAGAAGAAGGTAAACTTAAAACCTAAATAGGAGCAAGCTCAAAACTCACAGCTTGCTCTTTTTTGTTGCAAGAATCTACAACCGCCAAGGCAGCTTCTCTATAAAAAGGCCTAGCAAAATCTACAGCGCTTAAAGAACCCCTATCAACCCATTCAAAGTCATCATGCTCATCACTTAACGAAACTGGAACCCTTGAATCAATAAGCCAACGAATAATTGTAACTAAAAACAAAACAGGCTCACCACTCTTAGACCTTTCAAATGAATAACGAAAACCAATCGGAAACGGAACCTCCTTACCCAAAGCAATAACTTGCGCCATCTCAGCAACCAACTCTTCCCTATTACGCTCAGGATCAACATGAGCAGAACACAAATAAACCCCAGTTTCTTCAACAGTTTCAACCAAAGAGGTGAAAACAATATCTGCATGATCATCCTCTTTTTTACCACCTGGAAACTCCCACTTACCAACCTGCCCACCACTAGGGCCTCTTTTCAAAACAAGCACTTCACCATTTACAGTTTCAATCAAAGAATATGCCGCCTCTCTCAACTTTGCCCCCATCTCATTAGCAATAAGAACAACCCTTTCCCTACAAGGCACCAAAACCTCATGAAAAAACTTTCCAGCACTTCCACCCCTAACACACAAATTTTCCTCTAAACCTTCTGGCATACCTAAATAATTTTACAGAAAAAGAAGGTACACAAAGAGTATCAACAAGTCAATAAAAACTGTATAAAAAAATTACTCAAAGCTTCTAAATAATTTGGCTGGGGATGAGGGATTCGAACCCATTACAAATCTTTCGAAGCCATTTTAGTAATACGTCTATTCCCAGCCGTACCACAACTTAATAGCACCTCATTAACAATAGGCCCCCCATCTTGATAAGAGGGAAAAACGGTTTTATTACTGTTTGTTACCATACACGCTCTAACCTTATCCGCCATACCATTACACTGACAAACAACAAGCTCCTCACCAGCATCCGTCGCTAAAACAGCTCTATCAAGAGAACTAGCAGATTCCATAACTCGATAACCAGAAATTCCACCATCAGTTTTTCTATATGAAGCATCCAAAGACATAGTATTATTTGTTAATAATATATAGTGGACATTTCTATCAAAATTAAAACACTCAGTCAAGTAATGCAAAATCAGTATTAGTAAAAACTTTCTTAAAGTTTTATTTATTGACTGGCTACTCGAGTCTAGTACCCTTTGGATAGCTTAAACAAATTATAGTCAATCCCATATAGTATTTTCCATAAGGATCATTGCTAGGAGCACAAAACAATACTGTTTCACCATCTCTGCATCCTAGTAACTTCATGCCACCCTTAAGCTAAAACTGTCAGGGATTTTAAAGTAAGTAACAAGGAGAGACAACATATTAAGAGGTTGACAATGGGACGATTAGGTTGTTTAATAACGATAAAGTATGTTAACTATAATACAATGAAACTGCCTGAAGTACAAAAAAGTATAGAAAGAGTTGAAAAGTTGTTACCTGCTGCTACATGTGAAGAAATAGATAAAGCAATAACAATAGTGCAACAAATAAAAGAAAATGCACTAATGGCCCTAATATGTCATGAAGTTTCAAGAAAAATTGCCGATGCCTCAAATAAATCATTAAAAATTCCAGAAAAAGAACCATTGGATGATCATGAAGTATTTCTACCTCACATAGTAAAATCACTCCTCCATGAAATACAAGAAAATTTGACCAGTAGCCCTGGTCTGGTTCCACATGGAATTTTACTTGCTGGCCCTGCGGGGACCGGAAAAAGCGTCATAGCTCACCATATCGCAGCAAAAGTAGGGGTCCCAATTCTACAACTGGCAATACCAACCACAGGAGATCCTAATTCTGCAAGCAAGCTAGAGAGTATGTTTGCAGCTATAAAAAGTCACAAGCCATGCATAGTAATTATCGAGGACATTGATCAGTACAAACCTTTATCCATAGATTGGAGAAGCGCAGATAGTAACGAATTAGCATTCAAGAGAACATTCCATTCATCAATAGCCGACGATCACCTCATGCAAGAAGTTCTATTTATAGCTACTACAAGATATCCAGAAAGAATAGACTCACACCTAATCACTTCTCACAGGTTTAGTGAAGTATACGCCATCCTGCCGCCTAAAACATTAACTGAACAAGTCAACTTATTCAGAGCTATTTGGTATCAAACTGAGCCAGTTAACCTACCAGAAATTGACGATCAAAAACTAGAAGCTCTTTTCAAAGATTTCCCAGCCCACATCACCGGATCAGATTTCAAGAAAATAATAATCGATGCAAAAAGACTAGCAAGTAAAAAAACAGAAAAGACTGATATAATGAATATCCTTTATGACATGAAGGAATCTATTATCAACGACAAATATTTAAGAAAATTAGATGACTTTGATCATATGATCAGATCTGCAATTGATGCAGACAACACTTCCTGGAAAGTTGAAGAATAATAACGAAAATAAACTATTTAGTTGGCAATTAGTTCTCATCCCCTTTCAAGAACAACAAAACGAATCTAATAAAGAAGGGGACAAGCAGTTAGCGTACTCAATAGGTGTAGACCTACGAGCTGTTTTACAGGTCTGGGAGCAAAACAATCCCCTTCTTATGTCGGAAATTGTAGTAAACTTTCCCCCGGGGAAAAATATCAAATTCCTTGCTTACACAAGAGCACAAATCACTTTGCGGAGTCACTTTTTCAATGGCTGGCACCTCGGGTCTAGTACCCTTCAATCAATAGTGCCTCACACCTTTAATAATCCCACACAAACCATCAAAATAATCAGCAAGAGTTTTCGTATGTGAAGTAAATGGTATTTCAGGGATATCATTTATCCCAAAAATCCTAGCATCTGAAACATCATCCCCAGCTTTAATAGTCCCACCAGATGGTCTCACCATCATATGCATAGCAACTTGATTCAGCTTACCAGGTAAAGGGCAACATGGATTTAGCGAAGTCTCAAAATGCCCAATAACACCGGTCTCCTCAAAAAGTTCCCTAATGCAAGAACTGCTTGGAGTTTCTCCAGGCTCAATATGTCCACCAGGCAAAACCCAACTTCCAACGAAAGGTTCAACAGCTCTACGAACAAGAAGCACGCCAGTCCTCACTGGATCCACAAAGCGCTCAAGTTCAAGATTAGCTCCTTCCAAATCAAAACCATCCCCCTTTCCAATATACTCAGCTGGAAATGGAACAAGACCAGCAACAACTGGAATAGGACTATTCCATCTAATAAAACCACATCCTCCATTATTAACATCACAAACTTGCCTTCTAACTGCTTCACTTAAATAACGAATAGCACTATCACTACCACATTCTGGGCAAAACTTATAATCTTTTCCCCAAACTTGATCTACACTCCCAGGTAATTTCATAATTTTATTTGATTAGAGATCCCAACACTCACTTTCCCGTAGAATTTTATAACACAAAATAAGCGTGAGTAAAAACTTTCCGACTGAGCGTAGTAATTTTTCATTGTAGGTCTCGTGGTTTCCTGCAATTAAAAAATACGAAGCTAGGGAGGAAACACTTTTTAAGAACATCCGATATTTTGAAAGGAAGGAAAACTTTCTTAAAGTTTTCTTAAATTTGGCTGGGGATGAGGGATTCGAACCCCCGATCACGGGACCAGAACCCGTTGCCTTACCGCTTGGCCAATCCCCAATGTTTAATAAAGGTCTTTAATCTCTTCAAGCACTATCCTTTCTACGGTTGCCAAACAGTTCGTAACATCTCCCCATTTATTTTCAACCTGATAATCACACTCACCAGCTTGAGCAATTTCTTTTTGGGCACTTTCAAGACGCTTTTGAACCTCGTCTTCAGGCAAAGAACCTCTTTTCATAATTCTAGAACGCAAATCCTCCATATCAGACACCTTCATAAAAATAGAAACCATGTGTTCAGCAGGTATCATATCGCGAATTGAAAAGAATCCTTGAATATCAACCTCCCTAATCACAACAGCACCTTGTTCAAGAGGCTCAACAATTTGGGCTTTTGATGTTCCATAGTAGTTGTCGGAATGAACTACTGCGTATTCTAAAAACTCGCCAGCGTCCATCATAGCCTTAAATTTCTCTTTTGAAATAAAGTTATAAACCTCACCATCAACCTCACCAGGGCGCGGTTCACGGGTAGTATAAGACACAGGATACACAAATCCTGGATATTTTTGCTTGAGGCGACCGATAACGGTACCCTTTCCTGACCCAGAGGGTCCAACGATGAGAAATAATTTTCCTTGCATAGTGGCGACATTCTACAAAAAGTTCTTGAAAAATTCCAGTAAATATGATATAATTTCTTAATTCGATTAGAAAACTTTGTTCTTTTTTACATCAATCGTCCCACAATGGACAAGTGGGGAATAAATACTTCAGAAAAAATTCTGATGTGCAACTCCCTACTTCTCAAACAAAAACAAAAATAGTTCGAGAAAAACAAAAATAAAAATGAACGGACTCTGTGACCCGTTCTAAAAGAAAACAGAAGTTGTGGGGAGAATATGTACGTAATACCACTCTTTGAGAAATCCTTGAGCTTAAGAGCAATCTTAAACTCAAAGATCTTCAGAAATTAAAGAGCATTACGTTCGGGCGCCAGTGTCCACCTCTGATACGTGCTATTTTAAGCCTATCACGTGCCCATGACCTGGCGCCCGTTATTTATTTAGAACGGCAAATCATCAATACTCACCTCATCACCAGCAGAAACTGGAGCAGCTTCAGCATATTCACCATCATCAGAGCTATTTGAACTAATACCACCGGCTTCCCTATCCATAGAAACAGGCCCACCTTTACTATCGAGCATGATCATATTTTCAATCAAAATCTCAGTTTTATATCTTTTTACACCGTCTTCACCCTCCCAATCACGAGTTTGTAAACGACCTTCAACAAAAACCTTACTACCTCTCTTCAAATATTGACCACAAATTTCAGCTAATTTTCTCCATGCCACAACATTATGAAATTCCACTTTGTTTTGTTTTGCACCACTTTGGTCAGTCCATGTTAGATTTGTTGCCATACCAAAAGTAGTAACAACTTGCCCACCAGGAATTTGTTTCATTTCAGGATCGCGCGTAAGATTTCCTATTAATTGCACTCTATTTAAAGACATTGCCATGTTCAAAAAGGTTAATTTTTATGTAAAAGAAAGATACTCCCCAAAGCTAAAACTTCAACCAAAAACCCTTTACAATATTGCTATTTTGCTCATTTAATATAAGATACCAGCATGAATTTATACGCATTTCAACTAGGGCGCCAAAAAGAACTCTGTCTCGCAGAGCTAAAGACCCTACTTGGCGCCCAAAATCTTGTAGAAAAAAACAACGACATCGCAATTTTTCAGCTTGAGAAAGCAGATCAGAAACTGCAGGACGATTTAGGAGGAACCATAAAAATTATGGAGGTTTTCGACAAAACTACAAAAGAAAATGTGGAAAAGTCACTAGAAAAACACTTACTACAAGAATTTGAAGGATGGAGCGGCAAAATACAATTTGCACTCAATATGTTCGGCCTAAAAAAAGAATTCAGATCAAAACCACTACTAAACAACTGCAAAAGAGTCTTAAAATCACTTGGCCTAAATTGCCGTTTTGTAAACAATAGCGACAAAAACCCGCAACCATCAACAATTTTCAAAGCCAGAGTGTTACAAAAAGGAATAGACATCAACCTAATAAAATGTGATAGCGGCATTTACCTCGCCCAAACCATCAGCATCCAAAACATAGACGACTACTCTCTCCGTGACTACAACAAGCCAAAGCGTGACGCAAAAGTAGGAATGACACCACCAAAACTAGCCCAAATCATGATCAACCTCGCAGGACCAGCAAAAACAATTTACGACCCTTTCTGCGGAACAGGAACCTACCTAATGGAAATTATGCTAATGGGCAAAACCGCTCTCGGTTCAGACATAGAACGCAAAATGGTAGAGTACACAGAGCAAAACTGCGCATGGCTCATACAAAAATTCCCAATGAAATATCAAAAACATTACATCTTTAAAGCTGACGCTCGCCTCATTGAAAAACAATTTCTACCCCAAATAGAAATCGACGCAATAGTAACAGAAAGCTACCTAGGAGAACCACAAACCAAAGAACCAACACCAGAAAAGCGTGAAACAATTTTCAGAGAACTTGCAAACCTACACTTAAATTGGCTTGCAAAATGCCACCCCCTTCTACCAAAAAACGGGAAAATAGTAATGTGTCTCACAGCATTTAGAGACGGAAAAACAATTCATCACTTCCCAAACTTCAACCAACTCGCAGAAACCGCCGGCTACAAAATAAAACAAAGTTTTAGCTACAGCCGTGAAGATCAAATCGTAATCCGCGACATAATCGTATTAGAGAAAATTTAATATTGAAAAACCTTCCAACCTTATCTATACTTCGCCTGTTGCCACAAGCAACACTCCTTAATTAAGGCACCGTTCCCCTGTAGCTCAGCGGTAGAGCAACCGGCTGTTAACCGGTAGGTCACTGGTTCGAATCCAGTCGGGGGAGCCATTGAGTAGCGAGTTTTGCGGTCTATAGGCGAAGAGGCTCGCGAAATTAACGTGCCCAAAGCCGAAGGAGATAGCTCACAAAATTCACCGCGTACAGCGAAAGTAAATTTTGAGAAAGCGATCAGCAAAACCCTATTGAAAGAAAAACAAATACCTTCAGCAATTTTTTAACATGCCCACGGGCCGGATGAAAACCGAAGGTTAGTACAAGCGAAGTGAGTGAGAAAAATTGTGATAAAAAAACTCACTTGGCTTTTTTAAGCCAAAATTCAGCAACTTTTCCCCGAGGAAATTTTTACACTTCAGCTGCAAGTTTTTCAACCCAATACTCCTGTAGGAACTTCTCCAGCATCTAGCTGAATATGAATAATTATACTATGCAGAATACTCAAATCTCCTTTTACACTATGCAAACCAAGCGTAGTAGACGTAACTGGAATAGCGATAACTTGACTCACTTCATCCCTAGTCAGTCTACTAAGAGCAACTATTTTCAGTTTACGGTCTTCAGTGGCTCCTTCAAAAATTTCACGCGCTCTACCACTCAATTTAGCACAAAACGCCATGACGTCATCATCAGTTACCCCATCTACTAACTCTAAAAGCCTATTTTGCACATCTTGTAAACTTTCCACAAATAAAAGTTAAAAACCAAGAAACAACAATAAATCAGAAAATCACCAAACACAATACCAAGTTCGGACAAAGTCCAGTCTAGGGAGCCATTGAAAAATTGGTGGAGGCAAAGCCTTCAGCAATTTTTTAACATGCCCACTGGCTGGACTAAAGAACCTTAGGTTCGATTCGAAAAACGAAACGAAGTGAGTATTTGAGAACTCGACCTCGCACCCGCCAGAGGCGGGGAGAATGTAAGAGCATCCAGTCGGGGGAGCCATTAAGTAGCAAGTTTTGCGGTCCGTAGGCGAAGAGGCTCGCGAAATTAGCGTGCCCAAAGCCGAAAAAAGACCCCCCCCCTCTCACCTCCTTCTCCTAAAAGACCTTTGTCCCCCGCCATTATTTCCACCATTACTTCGTCCACCACTTTTCCCCTTTCCACCACGACTAGCACCGCTTAAAGATGTTTTTAAACGACCAGACGCAATTTCAATAGGTTCAAGATCTTTTCCGCATGGCGACTTAATTGGAAGAGTTTTATTTATCAACTGTTGAATTTGAGCAATATCACCTTTTTCATCATGAGTTGCAAAAGAAATAGCAGTACCAGAACGCCCAGCACGACCAGTTCTTCCAATTCTATGAGTATAATCTTCAACAAGAGTTGGCAAATCAAAATTAATAACTAGTTCTAAATGATCAACATCAATACCACGAGCCGCAATATCTGTTGCAACCAAAATACGATACTTGCCATTCGTAAAACCTTTCAAAGCATGCTGACGCTGATTTTGAGATCGATTCGAATGCAACTCATCAGCAGTATGACCAAGCCTTCTCAAATGAGTAGCAATCTTTTTTGCACCATGCTTAGTTCTACTAAAAATCAAAACCGAAGCATTATGATATTTATCTAAAAGATCCTCAAGTAAATCCATTTTAGCCTCCTTTTTCACAATAAAAATCTCTTGATCAATCGTATCCACAGTAGTTCCTGGCCTCGCAACCTCAATACGAAGAGGCTTTTTCATGTATTTTTCGGCAATAGTCGCAATTTCATTTGGCATTGTCGCAGAAAACAACATCGTCTGCCTATCAACAGGAATAAACGAAAGTATTTTTTTAAGCTGAGGAGCAAACCCCATATCAAGCATTCTATCTGCCTCATCCAAAACAAGCATTCCTACATTAGAAAGAGAAATATGCTTTTGATCTACATGATCAATCAGCCTACCAGGAGTAGCAACAATAATATTAGGCCTCGCTCTAAGTAATTTAGCCTGAGAACCCATACCTGCACCACCAATCACTAAAGCCGTTTTAAGACCATACACTCCAACCAACTTTCGCAATGTCTCCTCAACCTGCACTGCAAGTTCACGAGTAGGCAAAAGAATTAATCCAACTTTCTTAGTAGCAACAATAGATTGAATCATTGGTATTGAAAAAGCCAAAGTTTTTCCAGAACCAGTTTGAGCAATCCCCACCACATCTTCACCAGAAGTAGCAACAGGAATAGACATAACTTGAATAGGAGTAGGCTCCACAAACCCTAATCTCTCAATACATTTAAGCAGAGCCGGAACAATACCCAACCCTTCAAACCCCTTTCTATCTAAATTTTCATTTAACATTAAAGGGATTATACGGGAAAAATAAAGAATTGTCAATTAAGACAACAAAACTAAAGCTTCTTTAAAAATTCAGTTCTCAAAACTATTGAAGAACCTTCAATTCTACAATCAACCTCTTCAGGATTATCAGTAAGCTTAATACCAGTTACTTTAGTACCCCTCTTATAAACCCTAGACGTCCCTCTCAAAGGCAAATCTTTAATTAAAACCACATCATCACCATCATTCAAAGCAGCTCCATTACTATCCTTCACAACCAAATCACTCCCCTCTCCATGCTTATTATCAGAACATTCACACGATTCCAAAAGTTCCCATTGGTTAGCACACCCCTCAGCTTCACAAACGCCAGCTTCCTCAGAAACTCCACCGCAACCACCCTTACAAACAAAATGAGTCATATTTCAAAAATTAATTAATTCGTAAAGATTATAAAACAAAAATAAGATAATAAAAAACAAATACAAAACCACACAACGCAAAAACGCCTAAGAATGGACTAAAAACAACTATAAAATTGATTTTTATTCAAAATGTACGATAATTATATTTAGTATTTAATTAAAACCCATTCCTATGGCAGTAGCCAAAAAACCAGCAGCAAAAAAACCAGCTGCTAAAAAACCAGCAGCTAAGAAACCTGCTGCTAAAAAACCAGCTGCTAAGAAACCAGCAGCAAAAAAACCAGCTGCTAAAAAGCCTGCAGCAAAAAAACCTGCTGCTAAGAAAAAGAAATAGTTCAAACTCATAAAAAAGGCCCCAAAAACATGGGGCCTTTTTTTACGCCCACATTCTATTGCAAAATCGGCTTACTTTAAGTAAAATCGACGAAATTTGCATTCACTTAAAAATTATATGGAAATATACAACATAGCCATCGTCGCTCACGTAGACCACGGCAAAACAACGCTTGTAGACGCTCTACTAAAGGCCTCAGAAACTTTCAACACTCATAAAGGTATTGAAGAAAGAGCCATGGACTCAAACGATCAAGAAAAAGAACGCGGAATCACAATTTACGCAAAAAACGCTGCAATCACTTACAAAGGTAAAAAAATCAACATTGTTGATACACCTGGACATGCCGATTTCGGATCAGAAGTAGAACGCGTACTTAGAACTGTAGATGCTGTAGTTTTAGTTGTAGATGCCTACGAAGGGCCAATGCCACAAACTAAATTTGTACTAAAAAAATCACTGGAACTAGGTCATAAAGTATTGGTTGTTGTAAATAAGATCGACAAACCTATGGCGCGTCCAGACGAGGTAATAGACCTAACATTTGATCTTTTCGGAAACCTAGGCGCAAACGATGCTCAACTTGATTTTCCATACATTTATGCAATTGCAAAAAACGGAGTAGCTGTAAAAAATCTTAATGACCCTCAAGAAAACATAAACCCACTTCTAGACTTCATTCTAGAAAATGTAAAACCAGCAAACGGAAACACAGAAGAAGAATTCAAAATGCAACCAGCAACACTAGCATACGATAACTTCCTAGGACGCATCGCAGTTGGCCGTGTTTACTCTGGAACATTAAAAGAAAACTCAAGTGTAACAATCATCAACTCAGAAGGAACAAAACGCCAAGGAAGAGTTACAAAAATATTCAGCTTTGAGGGAATGGATAAAATCGAAGCAAAAGAAGCTGTTGCAGGCGATATAGTTGCAATTGCAGGTTTAACAGACATAGATGTAGGAGAAACCATCAGCACAAATCCAGACACAGAACCATTACCAGCAATCAAAGTAGACCCACCATCACTTGCCATAGATTTCATGGTAAACGATTCACCTTTCGCCGGACAAGATGGAAAATATGTAACGAGTCGTCACATCAAAGATCGTCTAGAAAAAGAATTACAAACAAATGTGGGACTAAAAATCGAACCACAGCCAAACAGTGACGCAGTAAAAGTATACGGACGTGGAGAAATGCACATCGCAGTACTCATTGAAAGCATGAGGCGTGAAGGTTTTGAGCTACAAATCTCACAACCGGAAGTAATCATGCAAGAAATTGATGGTCAAAAATGTGAACCTATAGAAACAGCTGTAGTAAATGTTCCTGAAGATATGGCAGGATCAATCATCGAAGCTCTTGGAAAAAGAAAAGGGATCATGAAAAACATGAAAACAGAAAACGGAAATACAAGTATGGAGTTTGAAATTCCTACTCGTGGACTTCTAGGATTCCGTTCACTATTCCTACTACTCACAAAAGGTGAAGGAACTTTATTCCACGCCTTTGACCACTTTGCACCACACGTTGGACCAATCGAAAAACGTGCCGTTGGATCACTAATTTCAGGAGAAACAGGAGCAACAATGGCATATTCATTATGGAAACTACAAGAACGTGGACCACTGTTCGTTGGACCTGCTGTTGAAATCTACGAAGGTATGATCATCGGAGAACACAACCAAGGAACAGACCTAGTAGTAAATGCAACAAAGAACAAAAAGCTTACAAACGTGCGTGCATCTGGATCAGACGAAGCCCTAACTCTAACTCCAATTGCAGATATGACACTGGAAAAAGCGATTGAATACATCAAAGATGACGAATATGTAGAAATCACCCCAACAAAAATTCGTCTAAGAAAGAGATACCTCAAAGAACACGAAAGAAAAAGATTTAAATAATCTTAATTTTTATACCAATTTTCATTTATAAAGCCCTCCCTTCCGGAGCCGGCTTTATAAAGTTGGTAATGCAATGCACGCTTTTTGTAATACCCCTGATGATCATCCTCAGCCGGAAAAAATGTACTAAAAGGCAAAACTTCCGTAACAATTGGCTTATCAAATTTTCCACTCATTATCAAATCATCCTTAGATTTTTGAGCCAAAACACGCTGACTCTCATTATGGTAATAAATAGCCGTTTTATAACCAGAACCTCTATCAGTAAACTGCCCACCAGCATCAGTAGGATCAATCTGTCTCCAAAACACTTTTAGCAAATCTTCATACTGAACCTTCTGTGGATCATAAAAAACCTCCACCGCCTCACGATGACCAGTTTTACCACTCACGACAGCATAATAATTAGCATCCTCCTCTGCTCCACCAGCATAACCAGTAATAGCCTCAACCACACCGTCCAACTCCTCAAAAGCCGGCTCAATACACCAAAAACAACCACCTGCAAAAGTAGCTTTTTCATATCCATCAAACTGCGACATATCAACCATATATTCAGCCTAATACAAAAGCCTTAAATTTTCTATTGCATTTTAGAAGTAAATGAAGATAATTCAATTATCTATAACATAAAATAAACCTATATGGGACATAGCTGTCAATGCGGAGATGAATGCCCTCTATGCACAGAGTGTGACGCTCCAAAATGTGAATGTTACTGTGATTTCTACGAAGGAGACGACGAAGAAGAGGATGAGTATGGAGATGACGACGACGAAGGTTACGGCGACGACGATGATGATGAAGACGAATTCTAGTAACAAAATTAGCCCCGCCTAAGGCGGGGCTTTTATTTATCTACGCGCTAATAAAAATCCCATCCTATTATCATAGTGGGATTTTTTAGATTCCACTATGTAACCATTTTTTCTCAATAAATCAGCCAATTTCAAACTATCCATACCATCAGCAAATTCATGGTATTCAATATAAAAAGACTTAACCTTTAAAAACTCTTCACTCGTAAAAGCAGCCAAAATTTCAAATTCCGCTCCTTCACAGTCCAATTTCATCAAATCAACTTTATCAAACCTAGAAAGTAGCTGCTTCACCCCCAAGCACTGCACCTTAACCTCAGCCCCTTCAACAAAAAAAGAATGATTATGACTATCCTCACTCAAATTAAACCCTCTCACCCCACTTTCCGCCGCAATAGCAACATTCTTACACTTAACATTATTACAATGATTAACCTTCAAACTCTCCTTTAAGGCACTAAAATTATCAGGTGCCGGCTCATAAGCGAAAATTAAAGCCTTTTCATTTAAAGCAGCGCAATACACAGAAAAACAACCAATGTGCGCCCCAACATCCAAAATACAATGAGATTTAGCTATAATTTCATCAACTACTTTATAATCCCTATCAACAAAAACCTCCTCAAAAACCGACTCATCAGCCTGTGAATTTAATTCAAAATTAATCTTCTTCCCAAATATTTTAATTTCTCTATTCATTTCTCCATTTAATTGAGCAGCCCATTGAAGGCTTTTGGATTTCCAACACCTCACCCTTCAAAGCAGCATCTACCGCATCTTTTAATTCCTCTTTTGTAACCATCTCCGGATTTTGCCAATTATCATCAATTCTACCATGATAAACCAATTTCCTATCTTTATCATAAACAAAAATATCAGGAGTACATTGAGCACCATATGCTTTAGCAACCTCCTGACTTTCATCAACCAAATACGGAAAATTCAAACCTTCAACCAATTTCATATTTTTAAAACTATCATCAGGATAGTTCGGATGAATATTAGAATTAATACCTAAAAATTGAACATTTTCACCCGCAAAGTGATCCACCAAAGCAAAAAGTCTTTTAAAAACAGCTTTTACATAAGGACAATGATTACAAATAAACATCACTACCAACACATATTTATCATCATAATCAGATAAAGCATGCATCTTATCATCAACCCCCATAAGCCTAAAGTTAAAGGCTGGAGTTCCCATCGCTATTTTTTCAGATTCCAAAAGTACCATGGCAATTTTATACCACAAAAAAAGAGGCCAACCAATAGTAGTTAAGCCTCTCCATAGGAATGAGTAATATTAAAAACCACCTTTTATGAACTGATTCGTAACCTCATGATGATCCAAAACTTCACGCTTTTTAACCTTAGTTCCAAGAGCTTTTGGAGATCTATCAGCAGCCCATTCTTTAAGTTCCATATATTTTAGATGATTATCTTCACCCAAAATTTCTCTCATAAAATCACTACGACCAAAACACCCTAACGCTTCGTAAATATTTGAAGGCAAAATATCCACTTCAGAACCATAAACTTCTTTTTCCATTTCCATAATGCGATCATCAGAAGCTTTAATACCAGCAAGACCAGCTTTAACTAAAGAAAAAATACACATATATGGATTAGCATCAGGAGCCACCGTTCTCACTTCAATACGCGCGCTTTTTTCATTTCCAACCGGAATTCTAATCATAGAACCTCTATCAACAGCTGAAAATTTAATTGCGTTGGGAGCTTCATAATTAGGATCCAAACGTCTATAAGAGTTAACAGAAGAGTTCATAATTAAACACAAATCATTGGCATAATATAAAATTCCAGTCACAAAACGACGAGCCACAGCAGATAAACTCAAAGAATCATCAGCGTCATAAAAAGAATTCTTCCCATCGTTAGAGATAGACATATTCATATGCATACCACTACCATTCAAAGTTTGTATTGGTTTTGGCAAAAAGCTAGCCGTATACCCCATTGAATTTGCAACTTGTCGAGCTAAAAATTTGTACAACTGAATCTGATCAGCTGTTTCTAAAGCCATGCAATACTTAAAGTTTAATTCAAATTGAGCAGGGGCAACCTCAGGATGATCTTTTTCGTTTTCAAAAGCCAAAGCTCTTTTTACTTCGGCAAACTTATCAATAAAAAGTCTTAGTGTGTCTTGAGGCAAAGAGCTAAAATAACCACTCATAGTAGCTAATTCAAATCCCTTTTCCTCATCGAAAATTTGCTCAGCCTTAAGCCCATCAAACAAAAATCCTTCTACCTCAGGTGCAACATTTACAAGCAAACCTTGTGCACTCAACTCAGCAGAAAAACTATGCAATAAAGCTCTAAAATCTGACTCATACAAACTACCATCTCTATTACAAACATTACCAAACACTAAAACCTTACCAGCACCAAAAAGATCAGCAGGAAGCCATCTAAAAGTACCCCAATCAACCTTCAAACGCAGATCAGACTGAGCTAAATCAGTAAAACCTTTAATAGAAGACCCGTCAAAAGTTAAATTATCTTCAGCTCCAATAATAAACTTTCTATCATAATCCAAAGTATGTAAACGACCTTCCAGATCAGAAAAACAAACAGTTACACACTTAATTCCAGCTTCTCTAGATAAATAATCTAAAAACTCAGCTCTCATCTCATCAGCAGGTACGCCAGCCAACCTACGCATTTTAACTTCTAAATTTTTTTCCTCAAGCTCCGCATAAGACAAATCAAGCAAATGTGGCTGCTTCCATAACACAGCACCATATTCACGCTCCCTCCCCTTAATTTCTCTACCAGCCTGAACCCCAATAGAACTTGTAACTAGATCTGACATAAATCATCAGTTAAATAATAACACCTACTACTTACATCAGAACAAAAACCCAAATCAAGGCTTAAAAAAGCCATAAAACAGACATGTCGAAACTTCCGTAACAGGCTAAAAAGCCTTAGCAAAAATGGAGAAATCATACAAAAAGGCTTTGTTGTAGAAATTTTCTACACACTAAATAAGCCTTGCTCAAAAATCATCTTCATACCCTTATAATAAAACTAATGACCCAACACCAACCACAGAAGCCACAAGAGAAATAATTAACACTCTCATGCCAACCTTTTTAGAACCCAAAAACAATAAAATAAAAGATTTAGACAAGTTATTCACTATAATCGCAATGATTATAGCCATAGCTGCAGAATCGAAATCCACACTTTTACCAGCCAAATTTGCAACAGAAATAGTAATAGAATCAATATCCACAGTACCACTAACAACACTTGTAATATAAAGACCAGTATCACCCAACACAGCGCTAGCAAACTTAACAAAAAACAAAATTATTCCAAACAAAGCACCAAATTTCATTGCAGAAATTAAAGAAAAAGGACTTTCCAACCTCAACTCAGCGTCTTTAACAGACATATCACCATCCCTCTTGATCCAAAACAAGAAAGCCATAACCAGAGTTACAACACCCATGGCAACCACAGGAACAAATAAATATTTAAGTAATTCAGAGTTTACAACCGAAACCTCAATCAAAACCCTCACAAACATACCAGTTACAGCCACCATCATTGCAAAAACATAAGGATTTACAATTCTCGGAGTTTTTTTACTATTATCGGCAAAACTCAATGCCAAAGCAGTAGTTGAAATAAAACCACCCAAAAATCCACTCAAACCTATTCCCTTTCTGGTACCAAAGAATTTAATCGCAAAATAACTCAAAAATGAAAGTCCAGAAACAAAAACTACCATTAGCCACACCAAGTATGGATTAAAAAACTCATAAGGCCCATAATTTTGATTCGGCAAAAGCGGCAACACCACAAACGCAATCAAAATAAACTTTAACGCAGAGGTAAGCTCAAGATTTTTAACCCTTTTAGACAGCAAATGAAGTTTAGATTTAAAATGCAAAATACCAAGAGTAGCAAGTGTAACAGTAATTGCCATGTCAATCTCCCCCATCATGCTCAAAATACCAACAATATACACAACAACAGTAGCAACCTCAGAGGTTAACCCTTTATCCTTAGAGCTAACATAAGAAGCAATAACTAATGAAAACACACCAACCGCTAAAACCGCAGCAATCACAACAGAAAAATCAGCCAAAACATAAGAAAGAGCACCAATTAAACCAATAAGTGTATATGTACGAATACCAACTGCAATAGCCCCACCATTAGATTGGCCACTTTTTTCACGCTCTAGCCCCAAAAGAAGTGAAAGTGCCAAAGCTATAACTAAATGCTTAAAAACGATAAAATCCATCATTGAATTATACCATTTTTAAGACCTTTTTACAATAACGGAATTAACACATTTTCTTATCTAGTGAACGCAAAGCTCTAGCCGTAATTCTCATCTTCTCTACCTTACCTGTTAATGGGTTTTTAACCTTTTTAACAACCAAGTTAGGAATATAACGACGTTTTCCAGCATTCATAGCGTGACTTCGTGTATTACCTGTTGAAGGTCTGCTGCCTGTAATTTGACATATTTTAGACATAGTGCGAGAACTTTAACAACTTCCAAAAAAAATATCAACCTCTTTTTTTTTACAAAGAAATAACATATCATATGCACATGAAAATTGGAGAATTTACAGAAAAAGCGCTTTCAAACTTCCAAATCAGCGGAATAAAAGCACCAAGAATATTTACAAAAGCACTAGGACGAGTAAAACTAGCTGCAGCACAAGCAAATAACACACTTGGATTACTTAGCGATGAAGAATATAAGGCAATAGAAACAGCTGCACTGGAGTTTATTGAAGGAAAATATGATGATTTCTTCACAATAGATATTTTTCAAGCTGGCGCAGGAACTTCATATAACATGAATTCCAACGAAATAATTGCCGAAAGGGCAAATGAAATCAACAATCTAAACATTCATCCAAACAATCATATCAACATTGCTCAATCTACAAACGATGTCATACCAACCGCTACAAAAATTGCAATATTAGACCAATTACCAAAACTATACGAAGCAATCACATCAATTGAAAAAACTTTAAAAGAATTAGCAGAAAAACATAAAAATTCACTCAAAATAGGGCGCACACATCTACAAGACGCTGTGCCAATTACCTTTGGACAAGAATTTGACGCCTACCTTAAAGCAATCGAAAAAAGCCATAAATCAATAAAAACAAGCGCCGAAGAAATTTATGAATTAGGCATAGGAGGTACAGCAGTAGGAACAGGCATTAATACAGACCCCCAATATAAAGACTTAATAGTTAAAAATCTTTCTAACATCACAGGACTAAATCTAAAATCAGGAGAAAATCTCACAGAAATGGCAAATAATTTTTCTGGATTTCAGAACCTATCAAGCTCTCTAAAATCACTTTGTACAAATTTATTGAACATCTCTTTTGATCTCAAAATAATGAATACAGGGCCAAAAGCCGGACTAAGAGAAGTTACACTACCTGAAGTTCAACCAGGATCTTCTATCATGCCTGGAAAAGTAAATCCATCAATCCCAGAATGTTTAGACATGATACTTTTTCAAGTTTGTGGTAATCACACAACAATAGAACTAGCAGCTCAAAGAAGCAATTTTGAATTAAATGTATTCTGCCCAATAATTATGTATAACCTTCTTCAATCAATCGAAATCCTTGCAAATGGAATAAATATGTTCAACGAAAAAGCATTACAAAATCTACAAGTAAACACTGAAATAGCAGCAGAAGAATTAGAAAAAAGTTTAGCCCATGCCACAGCACTATCTCCATACATTGGCTACAAAGAAACTGCAGAAGTGGTGAAAGACGCACTCAAAAACAACACAACAATTAAAGCAGAAGTATTAGCAAAAAAGCTACTCAGCGAAGACGAACTCAAAGAAATACTTTCAGTAGAAAGAACAACAGGCCCTTCTAAAAAAATACAATAGTTTTTACAAAATCATCAAAGCCTTGTTTGTGATAAACAAAATAATAACTTGGCAATTTTAATGATGCCTCATATATAACATCATCTTTCATAGTGAAAAAATGCCTCACAGCATCATCAGCCCTTCCCTCATCAACAAAAAAACCAGAAATATTTTCACCATCATACCCTTCAATAGTATACCCCGGGTATCTAGCCTGAATAAAATCTGCCAAGTCATCAAATTCTAAAACATTATCAAACGCCATAACTTTTACTTCCACATTATAGGGATATCTATTCCCCTCTTTATCCTCTTTTAAATAGTCCACACCAGCTATACGCTTAGACATAGTAGCCCCTTCCCCACTAGGCATACCAACAATTTCATAATCGCTTAAAGGCAAAAATCTAAATCCAAACCTTTGATTTACATAGTACCCCTGATACTCTCCTTCTTCAATTTTTGTTAATTCAGGAGCCACATAATTATCAACATCAAAACTCTCTTGTTTAGAAGTGCAAGAAATTAAAAGCAAAGATATTAATAAAAAAACAATTTTCTTCATATTCAAATTATGGCCTCTTATTTGACTTTTGCCAAGTCGGCTTCATAATTGGCACATGCAAGTTTCAGAAATATTTTACTCAGTACAGGGAGAAGGTCCTAATATTGGAATGCCAGCAATTTTTTTAAGAACAGCTGGATGCCATTTAAGATGCGTATGGTGTGACTCAAAATTCACATGGGAACGCACTTCTGGAAAAAAAATGACAACAAATGAAATCATAAAAGAGTTAAAAAAATTCCCATGCAAACATCTAATAATAACAGGCGGAGAGCCATTAATACAACAATCTGCAATCAAAGAACTTTTAGAAAAATTGAAAGATTACTATATAGAAATAGAAACATCTGGATCACTTAAATCATATTTAGACGATTATGTTAATCACTACAACTGCTCACCAAAATTAAGTAATTCAAAAAACAAAACCATTCGTCTAGAAAAACTTCCAGATGAAAAAACAGTTTATAAATTCGTTGTAGATTCACCAAAAGATCTAAAAGAAATAAAAGAATTTATTAAAACTAATAAAATAGCTCAGAAAAATGTTGTACTCATGCCACAAGGAATTAAAAAACGTGAAATTGCCGAACGCTCAAAATGGCTAGTTGAAATATGCAAAAAAGAAAATTTTCGTTTTTCACCTAGACTACATATCAATATTTGGGGTAATAAAAGAAAAGTATGAAACAAGCATTAATAGTTTTTTCAGGAGGGCAAGATTCAACAACATGTTTAGCATGGGCGCTTAAAAAATTTGATAAAATATATGCCATCACTTTCAATTACGGACAAAGACATAAAGCAGAACTCAAAGCCGCAAAAAAAATTGCAAAACTAAAACAAATACCACTAAAAATATACAAAACAGATATTTTCAAACACCTAACAAAAAACTCTCTTTTAAACCACACCGCAGAAATAACATCAGGAAAAAACGGAGAATTGCCTTCAACATTTGTAGATGGACGCAATCATATCTTTCTTTCAATCGCTGCAATATACGCCAAACAACTAGGTATAAATGAAATAATAACAGGAGTATGCCAAACAGATTACTCAGGCTATCCAGATTGTCGTGATAATTTTATTAAGTCATTAGAAAAAACATTATCCCTCTCAATGGATTACAAATTCAAAATTCATACACCACTTATGTGGCTAACAAAAAAAGAAACTGTAGAATTGATAAACAAACTTGGAGAAATAGAACTTTTAAAATATAGTCACACCTGCTATGAAGGAAAAAGACCAGCCTGTGGCAAATGTCCAGCATGCATATTGAGACTAAAAGGATTTAAAGAAGCCAATTCACAAGACCCATTAGAATATGAGTAGAAAAATTCACAACATCAACACAAGAATAAAACTGGAAGAAAACGGATCACATTACAGATTAGCACAAGGTGGAAAGCATATGCTTATTTGCGTAAGGCAGGACACGGGAGCATATAACATAGTTGGAGAAGCGGGCCCTCAATCGGAAATTGATCGTCTAGAAGTTACAGCAAAACAAAATTTACTACGGGAAAGAACATTAGCAATTTTAAATCAAGCTACTTAAAAGAAATAGTAGAAAAATACATTCCCATAGAACAAACTAATTGCAAATCTCCAACCGCATCATCACCACTTATTTCAAGATCTACCACATCTGTTGGAGATAAAAACTTTTGATATCCCAATCTTGGAATATTCAAAGCAGCAGAACAATCGTAAGTTCCTTTTGTTTCTATCTCAAGCACAGTTGGCATACCCGCCTTAGCTAAAATAAAATTAGGACTATAACCACCTTGTGCCAAAACATGAATATATTGCACACCATTTTCAACACGCACTACTTCATCATCAACAGGATTTGTTTTTACCTCTTGATCATCAACTGAAAAAGCAAAAAATAACAACACGGCACTAATAAACAAACTAGAAATAACAATTATTTTTTGAGACATTAGATATTAAATAAAGGGTTAATAATTCCTAAAGCAGCCAAACCGGCCATAAAAGCAAAAAAACCAAGCCCAATTACAATAAACCCTGCAACTTTAAAAAACAATGATGCATATTTTGTATGAGCAAATTTAAAAGATGTAAAAGATATTAAAAGAAGCATTGGCAACGTACCAAGCACAAACATTAACATGATAGACATTCCACCAAAAAAACTACCAGAAGATAAAGCCGCAAACTGCATAGATTGTGTAAAACCACATGGTAAAAAGAACGTTAAAGCACCTGTCAAAAATGGAGCAAAAAAGCCATTCTCTAATCTATGTAGTGAATTAAAAATTCTAGATGAAAATGTTACTTGCAAAGATTTTGTAGACTCAAAAACACCTAAAAGATTTACACCAAGAATTATCATAATAACTGAAACTAGTAGTCCCAAAACAGCAGAAACCCCGGTGTTGATTGAAATTACACCACCTAAAAGCCCTAATAAACCACCTAAAAAGGCAAAACCTAAAATCCTACCAACATGAAAAAACATAAATGGTTTGAATGTTGAAGCATCCTGAGAAACCTTTGCAGACAAGGATAAAATCAAACCACCAACTACAGCCAAACAAGTTGAAAAAGAAGCAATTACACCAACAAACAATGCTACGTTTGGGGTTAATTTTTCACCAAGTCCAAAACTTAAAATTCCAGATTTTTGCAAAACAAAAAATGAAATCAAAACCAAAATAGATACGGAAAATGCAACAAACAAATCACCACTTTTTTTCGGAACAACTACTTTTTCAAAAGAAGCAGAATAATTATGTGGGAAAAGTTTAAAATTAATTCTCTCTAAAATCTCATCATCAGAAAGTTCCAAATCGGTTTCAAAAGAAAGCTCACCCGATTTTAAATTCACAGATTTAGACAAAATATTTTTATCATCATTAAGTAAATCTTCAATCAAAAATTTACAAGCTTTACAGTGTATCCCATTTACATAAACAGTGTACTTTTTCATAGTTTTATAAATTTAAGCCTTAAAGAATTACTTACAACAAACACGCTTGAAAATGCCATAGCCGCTCCAGCAAAAACAGGACTCAAGCTTAAACCAAGCGGATAAAAGAAACCAGCTGCCAAAGGTATACCAATGACATTAAAAGCAAATGCCCAAAATAAATTTTGTTTAATTGTTCTCAAAGTAAATTTTGAAAGCTTTATAGATTGCTCAATTTTTGAGATATCACCATGAAGCAAAGTAATATCAGCAGTTTCAATTGCAACATCAGTACCGGTAGACATAGCAATTCCAACATCAGCCAAAGCCAAAGCAGGCGCATCATTAACACCATCACCAGCTACAGCAATAAGATCACTTTTATTTTTTAAAGACCTCACCAAATCCTGTTTATCGGCAGGAAGCATTCTAGAGTGAACATTTTCAATTCCAACTTGCTTTGCAATTTCCAATGCAGCATCTTCCCTATCACCAGTAGCTAAATGTAAATTAACACCTAATTTTTTTAAACCATCTATAGAAGATCGAGCTTCCTTTTTCAAAGCATCGCCAACCAAAAAGTACGCCAAAACTTTTTCACCATCACTCAAAAATATATGAGTCAAATTTTTTCCCAATTTCACATCAACATCTTTTACACCATTGCTTTTAACATAATCATCACTTCCTAAAAAGTACTTCCCTTCATTTATCACACCTTCAACTCCCCCACCTTTAGTATTTTTAAAACCATCAACTTTTAAAAGTTGAGCACCAAAATCATTACCATATCTTGTAACAGCAACTGCTAAAGGATGTTCAGACATAGTCTCAAGTGATAAAGCAAAAGAAAGCACATCTTTATCATTTAACTTAGAAAGGTTTTTAAACTCAATCACTTTTGGCTTACCTTCAGTAATAGTTCCAGTTTTATCAAAAACTATATCTTTCACTTTTGAAAGTTTTTCTAAGGATTCAGCATTTTTAACTAAAATGCCATTTTTAGCACCTTTACCAACACCAACTATAATTGCAGTCGGAGTTGCTAAGCCCAACGCACACGGACATGCAATAACAAGCACACTAACAAAACTAGTAATACCCAAAGCTAAAGCCTTATCAAAAGGCAAATATTGACTACCTAAAAACAACCAACCAAAAAGAGAAACAAAAGCTAAAACTAAAACGATCGGAACAAAAACAGCAGAAACACTATCAGCCATTTTTTGAATTGGAGCTTTACTCCCTTGAGCACTTTTTACCAGTTTAATAATATGAGAAAGCAAACTATTATCACCAACAGCAGTGGCTTTAATAATTAAAAAACCATCTTCATTAACCGTACCAGCCGAAACCTTATCACCCACCACTTTTTCAACCGCCATTGGCTCTCCAGTAAGCATTGATTCATCGACAAAAGATTCACCTTCAGAAACAACACCATCAACTGGAAACTTTCCACCAGGCTTCACCACAATCAAGTCTCCAATTAAAATTTGGTCAATTTTCAACTCCACATCTTTACCATTTCTTCTTACTATCGCAGATTTAGCTTGTAAGGAAATTAAAGATTTTAAAGCATCACCAGTTTTAACTTTTGCATTAGCTTCTAAATATTTACCAAGATTCACAAACCCTATTACCACAATTGTTACATCAAAATAACTAACACTTGTGTCCAAATAAGCAGATAAATAAACATCAAATGCACCTACAAAAAAGCTATAAAAAAATGCTGTTAATGTCCCAATACCAATTAAAGTATCCATGTTAGCCTGACCATGCTTAAAAAATCTCCAAACTCCAAGTATATAAACTTTGCCAATAACAAACATCATATAAGTAGCCAAAACCGGTAATAAATGATGCAAAAAATCTTTCACTATCATTGGCATTTTTGGAACAAAGCTCAAAAACTCAAAAGATATATCCCAAGCCATCATTAAAAGACTAACAAAAATCATAGGTATAGAAATAATTACATTATTTCTTAATTGATCCCTTTCCGAAGCATGATTATGATTCATATTAGAATCTTCAACATTAGCAACCATATCTTCGTCTACAAACTTATACCCCAGTGGCTCAACCAAAGCATTAAAATCCGCAACTCCCAAATTTTCATCCTTATCCACCTCAGCACTAGCATTTGCATAAGAAACAGAAACACCACTCACACCACTTAATTTAGCAAGTTTTCTTTCAATTATATTTGCACAAGAAGCACAATGCATACCCTCAATTTTGTAATTTTTTTTAGTATTCATTTAATTAGAAAGGTTATAAATTTTTAAAAGCTCATCAATAGTTTTAGATTTATTTTCAACCATCTTTTTCGCAACACAAGAATCAAGATGCCCAGCCAAAAGTTCCCTTTTAACACTTTTTAAAAAACCACAAACGCTATTAACTTGCTGAATAATATCAGGACAATACTCATCGTTTTCTATCATTTCGACAACCTTAGAAAGGGTACCATTTGCCTGTTTGGAAAGCTTTAAAGACTTCATTTTTTTTGCAGAAATTGTCATATTAAAATAATTAGTATACCTCATACCTATATACTAGGTTAAAAATATTTTCAAACTTTTCAACTTTACAAATTAAAGATAGATTAAATACATGCACAAAAAAATAAACATCAATGATAAAATGCAAAAAGGCCACTACTTCCTAAGCGAAGAAGTAGGAAAAAACTTTGACCCATCTTTCAAACCAGAACTAACACCAAAAGAAATGCTAAAGCTAGGAGTTTTTGGAGGAAAATATATGACAGACTGCAAAAAAGAATTCCCAGAAGATTGGTTTAAAGAAGCAAAACTATCACCAAAAAGAAGAAACATCGAACTAAATTTCTTTAAAGTCGACGCCTCACTCCCACTCAAAGAATGGCAAAAAAAAGGATGGATACACCCACAAGACCCTCGAGGATGGTTTCAATGGTACTGTAGATATTACATGGGAAGAAGAACGCCAGAAGAAGATCAAAGACAAATTAAAAGGTGGAAAGCCATAAACCGCCACATCGCAGCAATTAAAAAAAATTGCACACCGAAAGACCTAAACTGTAGAAAAAAACAAAGACAGGCAGTTCTACACTGGGCATATGATGCACGAAAAATTTAATTGCTTAATAAGGAAAAAAGCCCTAAAATCAGCTCACTATGTCCGATACAACATTTAAACAATACGAAGAAAACGAAGACTACAAAGAAAGGTCGGCTTCTGAAATAAGATCAGAAATCAAAAAAGAAGCACCACTTTTATCATTCGAGTTCCAAGAACAAGGTGAAGGAGAACACTGGGTAACAATTGCAAGTCCAGAATTTACGGCAATTTGTCCATTTTCAAACTGGCCAGACTTCGGAAGTGTAGAAATTCAATATGTTCCGAACAAAAAATGCTTAGAACTAAAATCATTCAAAATCTACATAAATAGCTACAGAAACGTAAAAGTATTCCATGAAACAGTAACAGAAATTATCTTTGCAGACTTTCTAGAAGCCGTAGAACCTAAAAAAGCTAAAATAGTCGTAGATATGAATGTAAGAGGTAACATAAAGACTATTTGCAAAAAATACTATAACTGCCTTGACACAAGCAATTAAAACGCCTAAATTAACCCTCGCAATTTAATAATTATCATGACAAATAAACACGCAAGTAAACAACACGGCCTTGTAGGCAACATTCGCCCAAAGAGCAAAAACAGAAATCGCCGCAATAAAGAGGCTGCACGCGAAAGAAAAGCCGAATTCGTTACAGCTCAAACTGAAAGATTAAAAGCAGCAGGTTACTTATAATAAGCTCTCAAGATCTTACCTACCAAATAAAAAGACCCAGTCACTACAAGTACTTGGTCTTTTTTCAAACTACCAAACAATCTTTCATACCCAGAAAAGCAATCTTCATCAGCAAAAACAGCCCTTTCTTCCCCACAATCCACAAAATTAACCTCCCCAACACTAGATAATTTTTCCAAAATACCATCCACATTTTTATCTTTCATCAAAGAAACCAAAAAGACTGGATCAAAATCACTAAAATAAAACCTTAATTGCTTAATAAGTGCACTAATACTATTCATAGTATGCGCAACATCAAAAACAACCCATTTACCATCAATTTCACGAATATCAAACCTTCCCAAAAGCTGAAAATTCTCAATTACATCACTAAATACAACAACATCCACACTACCCAGCAAAGCCTCCAACGCCAAGATTGCCACATTGTAATTCCCTTCTCTAAAATCACCACATTTACCACATTTCTTTTCAGCAAAAATCAAACCATCCCTCCCCTCCAAAAATCTATAAACCTCCTGATCCTGATAACCAATAACCATAGGCACTCCATCTTTTTTAATGCCCATTTTTTCATTCAAAATCTTTTCCAAAGTGTCTCCCAATATATCTGTATGCTCCAATTCAACCGTAGATAAAACCGAAACCACCGGAGTTACAACATTAGTAGTATCTAGCCTACCTCCAAGACCAACTTCCAAAACAGCAAATTCAACTCCCTCCAGCAAAAACAGCTTAATAGCTAAAACAAATAATGCTTCAAAATAAGTCAGTTCTTTACCTCCTCTTTCTTTAAGCAAATCCACTAATTCGCAAAATCGTGCTTCTGTAACATCAGCCCCATTCACCCTCAACCTTTCACAAATACTCACAACATGAGGAGATGTAAACAAACCCGTTTTACGACCAGACCTAACCAAATAGTCACTAATTAAATGCGAAACGCTCCCCTTCCCTTTGGAACCTGCAACATGAACATACTTAATCCCCTTCCAGCCATCACAAAAATCATCCAAAACTTTCTTTACATTTTCTAAATTCAAATCTTCAATCTTAAAATCGCGCCTTTTCTCATAAGAAACTAAACCACTCAAATATTCATTAGCTGCTTTAAAGTCCATAAAAATTCTGTTATTCTTTAATCAATCCAATCCTAACTGAAAAATGTTCTCAAGAAAAAGGAAAATCAGAATGCAAGGTCGTCTCAAAAGACCAACCTACAACACTCAAACTTCAAGCAGAATAAGCAACAGAAGAGCTTCTTCAAAATTTAGAGGAATTAAAAAATTCAAAAAACTTTTTTTAACCGCAATCATATTAGGGATAATAATCACACTAATATATTTTTTTGCATCCTCAGGTAACTTCACAGTAAGCGAAATAGAAACTGAAGAAAACAGCATAGAAAATCAATTAATCAACGAACAAGTAAAAAGCCTACTTAAAGACCAAATAGGAGCAAATTTAGTATTTGTGAATCCATCAGAATTAGAGAACAAAATTTTAGAACACTTCCCTGCAATTGAGAGCATAGGAATAAGCAAAAACTACCCTAACAAAATCAAAGTTTCTTTCACAAAATATCCTCTAGTTGCCAACGTCATTACAGAAAGCAATTCACTTAAAAAAAGCTACATAATTAATTCTATTGGACTAATTGCTCAAGAAGATCTAGAAAATACCAGACTTCCATACATAAAAATTCATTCTGACGAACCAATAAATTCCCAATTGCCACTTATAGAATCAAGTAAATTAGACTATATTCTAAAAGCAACTCAAATGTTCGAAGAGCGCTTTGGAATGAGAATAATAGAGGTTGAGTATAAAAAAATTGCTCGAGAATTACACCTGCGTACAGAAAAAGAATTTACCATTTGGCTAGATATGCAACAAGAGATGGACATTCAGTTTAAAAAACTAAAAAAAGCACTCGTAAAACTAGATATATATAAAGAGTCGTTAGATTATATAGATCTAAGAATTGCGGGAAATAGCGGAGATAAGATAATATACAAAAGAAAATAATCAAAAAACCATGGCTTGGGCTGCATTAGGAATACTTATAGGAATAATTATTGGAATAAACACAAATTATGTAATTCCAGTAGAATACATTAAATATACGGCTGTAATTATCGTTGGAATTATAGACTCTCTTTTTGGAGCAATTAGAGCAGAAGTAAGTAATGAAGTATACAATTCAGTAATTTTTATTACCGGAGTAATTTTCAACGTTATTTTAGCAATTGCCATAACATATCTAGGAGAAAAACTAGGATTAGATCTTTATTTAGCCGCAACAGTTGTATTTACATTCAGAATTTTCTCTAACTTTGGAGTAATTCGAAGAGCCTTATTACACAAATACGAACAAAAAAAGCACAATTGATATTTGTCTCATTTTCTGCTATAATGTGTGTAATAAAAATAAACAAAAATAAATGCAAAATAGTTCTAAACTTGTCGCAATAAAAGAACTGCTCGAGGCCGCCGAGACTAGTTTGAAGTCGGCAAAAAAAATGCTAAACGACCTAAATGGCGGATCTCTGCCACAAACAGACAAAGGCGGAGACTTTTCCAGCATCTCAGATGGACTCAGTGAACACACAAAAGAAGGAGACGACACAATAGTCGAAGGTGTTTTCAACGGTCAATTCATGACAGACAAACACGGCAAAGAATATCCAGTACCAGCAAATTACGCTAGTAAATCTAAATTAGTCCCTGGAGATGTACTAAAATTAACTATTAAACCTGATGGAACCTTTTTATATAAACAAATAGGTCCAACAGATAGACTTCGAATCATAGGAACTCTTACATTCGAAGATGGTCAATATAAAGTCATTGCCAGTGGCAAAGCTTATAAAGTACTTTTAGCTTCAGTAACCTATTTTAAGGGCGAAGTTGGCGACAAAGTAACAATCATAATCCCTGCAGCTCAAAACAGCGAATGGTCAGCAATTGAAAACATTCTGCCAAAAGACTCAGAAGAATATGAAATTTCAGAATATTAACAAAAATAAACATGGATGATCAAAATTTAAACCCTGAGCAAAATCCGTTAAACGCTCAAACACCAGTAGAACCTATGGCTCCTCAAGAACCTATGGCTCCTCAAGAACCTATGGCTCCTCAAGAACCTATGGCTCCTCAAGAACCTATGGCTCCTCAAGAAC
>PFDP01000014.1:334135-394946 GCA_002772535.1 Candidatus Peregrinibacteria bacterium CG10_big_fil_rev_8_21_14_0_10_36_19
CTCAAGAACCTATGGCTCCTCAAGAACCTATGGCTCCTCAAGAACCTATGGCTCCTCAAGAACCTATGGCTCCTCAAGAACCTATGGCTGAACCAGAACCTGCGGAAAATTCTATTTCAATGGACAATGCTCCACACGAAATACCTCTCCAAGAGGCTGCAGAAACACAAGCTAGCCCTACTCCTCAACCAGAGCCAATAATGCCAACAATGGATGTAAACATGGAAAATGGTAATCCAGAAGCACAATCGCCACTAAAATCACATAAAATGATTATAATGGCAGGTGGAGCAATAGCTGGTTTAGCAATAATTGGTGGAATAGCATATTTTATGCTTTCTGGGTCATCTGACACACCAACACAAGAACCACCAGCAGCACCACCAGGATTAATAGAATTAGAAAACAGTCTTAATAACTCAGCATTAGACAATAACATAGAGCTAAATTTTGATACTGAATTTAACAATGAAATGACTGATGCAATTTCTCCACCTCCAGCACCAGAAGTAAATCAATATCCACCAGATGGAGAACTTACGCCAAATCCTGATAGTGCAGAACCAACCACAGAAGATAAAGTAACAAGATAAAAAACTCATTAATCAGCCCGCCCCAAGGCGGGCTTTTTTAATACAAAAAACCTTCTAAGTTACTTGATAAAAAGGCTAAAAAATGATATAATACAGAGATAAAATAAAAACAAAATGGCTAAATTAGACAAAATATTTCGCACCGCCTTACAATATCATGCATCTGATGTTTATATTGCAACTGGCGAAAAACCAGCGCTTCGTATAAATGGTGATGTAATCAAAATAGAAGAGCACCCGGTTTTAACAAAAAAAATGGCAGAAGAGTATCTTTTAGAAATACTCACTCCAGATCAAAAAACTAAGTTTGCAAAACAATTAGACTTAGATTTCTCGCTAGAGATAGAAACCATAGCGCGTTTTCGTGTAAATTTATTTGTACAAAGAAAAGGAATTTCTGCAGTATTTCGTTTAATCTCAGAAAAAGTTCTCTCACTAGACGAACTTGGAATGCCAGCACAATTAAAAACGGCATCAAATTTTAAAAATGGTTTAGTTATTATTACAGGTCCAACCGGATCAGGTAAAACCACAACCATGGCAGCAATGTTAAATGAAATTAATAAATCACAAAAAAAACACATCATCACAGTTGAAGATCCAATCGAATATGTACATAAAAATCAAACATCAATAGTACAACAAAGAGAAGTTGGTACACACACTCACAGTTTTGCAAATGCACTAAAGAGCGCACTTCGTGAAGCTCCAGATGTAATTATGCTAGGAGAAATGCGTGACATAGAAACAATGCGTCAAGCAATTACAGCAGCAGAAACTGGACATTTAGTATTCGCAACTCTTCATACAAGAGGATGTGCCAATTCTATAAATCGTATTATTGACTCTTTCCCTCCAGAACAACAAAACCAAATTAGAGCACAACTTTCAGAAAGTTTGCGTGCAGTAATTTGGCAAAATCTTTTAAAAACAAAAAATGGAAAAAGCCGTGTTGCTGGTCTGGAAATAATGTTCTCAAACTCAGCAATCGCAAACTTAATTCGTAAAGCTTCAACTCATCAAATTAATTCGGTAATTGAAACATCTACTCGCGAAGGAATGCAAACTATGAAAAAAGCCATACAAGATTTACTTGAATCAGGAATTATTTCCGAAGAAGAAGCTCTACACAATTTACCTAAAGATTTTGAAGCTTAAAAATATGAAACACGCAATTAAACAATTTTTAATATCACTTGGACTAACAATTTTAGTACTAATAGCTGCACACGGTTTTGAAACAGCAATCGCCTCAGCAGAAACTTTAAAAAATACTACTTTTGATGTTAGTGAAATTTTAAAACTAGAAGGACAAGATCAACCACAAGAATATTTTCAACCTAATAGCGAAGGTAACTCCCCTATTGTATCGCTAATTTTAAGAATCATAGAATTTGCTACAAGAATTATCGGATCAATCGCAGTTTTGTTATTAATAGTCAGTGGATTTAGAATGATACTTTCAGGCGGTGATCAACAAAAACTGGACGATGCCAAAGAAAATCTTAAATTTGCAATCATAGGACTTGTTGTAACATTCACATCATTCGTTCTAGTACTTTTTGTTCAAGGATTATTCACTAACGCTGGATAATGAAAAAAATACTCGCAAAATTAGCACTTACAATATCAATATTAAGCAACTTAGCTTTTATAAATATTGCTTTCGCTGATACTGCAAAAATATCACCGGCAGATGAAGCCTTAATAAACGAATTAGTTAATGATATTGAAAAACAAGAAAAAGCATGTAAAAGCTTAGGATTTTCCAGCTGTGATGAATACCAACAAGCACTAAACAATCAATACATTTCACCTGAAGACGAAGCCTTAATAAATGAATTAGTTGATGATATTGAAAAGCAAGAAAAAGCATGCAAAATTTTAGGATATAGTAGTTGTGACGAATATCAACAAGCTATCCAAAAATCACTAGATTTCGAAGCAGATTTTGGAACAAATCCAATTGAAGATGCCCAAAAAGCACCATGTGTTGATGAACTAGGAATAGACAATGGATACATAATCACAATCATTGAAGAACCATTAGTGTTTGAAGAATATGGTGAAGCAGGCAAAGATGATAAAATTAGCCGAACCTGTTTCAGAAATTCTTTCAGTTATGTTGATGCCTTAAATCAAAGACAAAGTATTACAGAACTTTCAAAAAAATGTTCACCAACAGCCCTAGCAGCATTTAACGACAAATCACAAAGAGAAAAATATCAAATTACTTTTTCATGCCAAGAGGTACAAGTACTTTTAAATAAAGGTGGTACATCAGCATTAGAAAATTATATAATGACATTATATAGATGGGCAGCCAGCGTCGTAGGTTTAGTTGCAGTAGTAATCATCATCGGTAGTGGAATACAAATTTCAGCTTCTGGTGGAGATCCTGAAGTAATCACAAAAGCAAAAGATAGAATCGTAAAATCGCTATCAGGAATTGCATTGTTATTTTTGTCAGGAGTAATCCTTTACACAATCAACCCAACATTCTTTACATAAAATGAAAAAAATATTCACAACAATTTTAATTGCAACAGCACTCATTACCAACATGAGTACTCTTGCATATGCAGACGAAATCGATGATTTAATGCAAAAAACTTTAGAAGAACAAGAAAAAGCAAAAATATTACAAGAAAAACAATGCCAAAATGCATATGGAATGTCTTGTGCAGAATACGAAAAAGATAATAGCATGACAGAAAAAGAAAAAATATTACAAGAAAAACAATGCCAAAACGCATATGGAATGTCATGCGCAGAATATGCAGAAGATAACAGTATGACAGAAAAAGAGAAAAAAATATTTGCAGAATCATTATTAGAGGGACTAGATTCAGTTGCCCCAACAGATGAAGCCAACCCTTTAAGAAAATTTAAAGCCCCAACTCTGCCAAAACCAAAAACCCTACCAGGACCAGGAACAAACATTCAAAATACAGATCCGTCTGCTCAAAACACCTTACTAACAAAAATCGTACCTAGATACACAATTGGTTTCATAGGATTTATTGCAGGAGTTGCTCTACTATTTACAATAATAGGTGGTGCTAGACTTGCCATGGCCTATGGGAATGAAGAAGCAATTGAAAAAGGTAAAAAGCAAATTACATATAGTTTAATTGCTCTAGTTATTGCATTATTATCATACACAATCGTAAACATTCTAATTAACATAAGCTTCCAATAATGAATTTAATAAAGAAAATAGTTATAGGAATAATGTTTAGCACATTCATAATGAGCTCAACTGCTTATGCTGTTGGATTAGACTGTACAAAAGATTCAGAATGTCCAGGCAATGAACTTTGCCAATATAATAAATGTGTAAGTGCAACAGATGGATTACTACCAAAACCAAACGGTAGCGGAGAAACCTACAATGCCACAAAAACCTTGCAAAATCTTCCAAGTGTAAGTTCATCAGAAGTCATTGCCAAAATAATAAAAAACGTTTTAGGTTTTTCAATGAGTATGACTTTAATCGCACTAGTAGTAGCAGGAATATTTTACATCACAGCTCGTGGAGATGACGAACAAATAACAAAAGCAAAAAATATCATTCTCTATCTAGTTATAGGAATGGCTGTAATGGCAGCTTCATATGGAATCGTAGCAGGAATTACACAATTCCAGTTCTTCCAAAACGGATTCATGCTACCAACAGCACATGCTTACACAATCGATCCTGATTTTAGACCACAAAATGAACCTCTAAACATTAATGAACAAATAGAACAAGATGGCGCAGCCGGAGGAGCAATTTTAATTCTCCAAATAATAACAGGAGGACTTTTATATTTTGCTGCACCACTTGCAATAGTTATGATAGCTACAACCGCATTTAACATGGCAATGGGAAGTGATGATCCAGAAAAAATGGAAACCGGAAAAAAACATCTTACTTGGTTAGCAATAGGATTATTAATAATAACCTTATCTTACAGTATAGTAAGATTTGCTATCGATCTTATACAAGGAGCTGGAAACAATTTTTAATCTTCAAGTCTAGGAAAAATAACACCAGCAGGGTTTACAGAAGTCCCCTCTTTGAGAACGCCCCAATTCAAATTCAAATTTAATTCCTCAAAATTAACACCAGATTGTTCACAAATTTTTGCAACAGAATCTGGAACAAATGGCAAAAACATAGAAGCTACATATCTCAAAAGTTCATTTAAATTATATAAAACTTCAGATAATTTTTCGTCCCCTTCTTTAGCCATAGCCCAAGGTTTTTTATCATCAATATATTTATTACCAAGCATCACAACTTCCAAAGCAACTTCACAAGCCTTCTTAATATCATAAGAATCAAAATACCTAATATATGATTTAAATTTATCATTCAATTCATTTAAAAATTCAGGAGTCTCACCTGCAGCCGGTACCTTTCCATCAAAATATTTATCAGTCATCATAAGCACTCTATTCACAAAATTACCAATACCATTGGCAAGTTCACTATTAAAAACCTCCAAAAATCTTGAATGACTAAAATCACCATCATCAGTTGTTGGAATTTCTCTCAACAAATAATACCTCAATGCATCTGTCCCATATTTCTCAATGTATTCCAAAGGATCAACAACATTCCCTAAACTCTTACTCATTTTTTGCCCCTCACTAGTAACAAAACCATGCACATAAATAGCTTTAGGAATTTCTATATCAGCGGCCATAAGCATTCCAACCCAAATCCCAGCATGAAACCTTAAAATATCTTTACCTATTATATGAGCGTTACATGGCCAATATCTATTAAATCTATCCATATCAGCATTAAAACCAACACCAGTTGCATAATTAGATAAAGCATCACACCAAACATACATCACCTGAGAATCATCATTTGGAACATCAACACCCCAAGGTAAAACATTTTTAGGTCTAGAAAAACTTACATCTCTAAGTCCCTCATCACCAATTATATTTAAAATTTCATTCTTTCTACTTTCAGGTAAAACAACCATTTCACCACTTTTAATAGCATCTTTAATTCGATCAGAATATTTAGAAAGTTTGAAAAAATAATTATCTTCAGAAAGCATTTGTGGTGCCTTCTTATGAATTAAACAATTACCATCTTCATCTAAATCTTTATCAGCAATAAAAGACTCACAACCAACACAATATTTTCCCTCATATGTACCTTTATAAATATCACCCTTAGCAAAAATTCTTTCCCAAATCTCTTTCACACCATCCTTATGACGCGCCTGTGTTGTTCTAATAAAATCATCATTAGACAGATTTAACTTTCCACCAAGTTCAAAAAATTTCTTAGCATTCATATCAACAAAGTCCTGCGTATCCATTTTCTCTTCTTGAGCTCTTTCATAAATTTTCACACCATGTTCATCCGTACCAGTAAGAAAAAAAGTATCAACATCACGCAAACGATAAAAACGCGCTAAAGCATCTGCCTGAATAAACTCCAAAGCATGGCCAATATGTGGTGGCGCATTAACATAAGCTATCGCTGTCGATAAATAGAACTTTTCCATGCGGAAAATCTAGCAGCAAAGAGGTCTTCTCGTCAATCTTCGTAATCCTCACTTCCGAAAGTACTATAAAGTGAGAAATTAAAAACCGGCATATATGAATCTCTTTTAATATTCACATTTATACTTTGCTTAACTCCATCACTAAATCCATCTGAAGTAATATTTGCAACTTCCCTAACCGTATTTTTATCATAAGTTTCTACGCGGAAATAAATACGAGAAGCATCCTTTTTCTGTTGTTCATTAAAGGTATCTTTAAGCATCGCTGGATTCATTAAATTAGTCAAACTCAAATAATTCAAACCAGTACCACCTTCCGCAGAGCCAGTTTTATGAGCTTGTAGAAAATCACTAATTGGATAACAACTTTTTTTAGTAACAAACTGCTCACCAGAATACAGATAAAAATCACGAGCTTCTAAATTAGTACAAAACTGTTTGTTATCATTACCACCAGCAATATTTACATTACTATAGAATGGACAACTAATTTCATTTGTTACCCTATCTTTAGAAGTAGAATCACAATCAAGAGTGCCAAACCACGATGGATTTTTTGCATTCGAAAGAAAATCCTCACCGGTTTTAATATTTTTCGCGGCAGAAACTGCAGTAAAATCATGCAGAGATTCTGTCTTATAACTTCCATCAACATTTCTCATACCAAATAATTTCCATCTCAAAACATCCCAACCAGAAACATTACTAATATCTAATTTAAGATCTGAAGAAGGATCAAAATTAGTAAAAAATTCAACAGTAAAATCTTCAACCGGCACAACTTCACCCTCTTCATCAACAGTAAACATTGGAATAGTTATGTTTTCATTAAGCTCTAAAGTTGAATAAAATTTATGAGTAGGAACAGGTAAATCAGCATTATCCAATTCATACTCTTCTTTATCAAAACATGGAAAAGAATTACATTTATTTTTAACTTTATACTGAAAACTAGAAGCATCTCCAATTTTCACAGCAGCATTTTCTGCGCTCCATCCAGGAAGTCTACTATCCAAATAATACAACGCTTCTTCAACTCCAGATTCAGCAGCATAATAAGCTCTTCCAGAAGACATCAAATTTTTTGTTACTCTAACTTCTCTAAAAATTAAACTCGATAGTGCCAAAGAAATTGCCAACAAAACTCCCATCACAAGCAATGCCACAAGTAATGCAGTTCCTCTTTGATCTCTAAATGTATAATTTTTCTTACCCATTACAATTTACAATTAAAGAAGTATCTACAGGTTTAATAGATTGATAAATTCTTGAAGAAACTGTGGTAGTAAAATCAACTTCATATGGATCTTTCACTCCCCTATCTTTTTCCAAAATCATTCTCAAAGTTACCTTTGGTTGAAACTGCAAAGTATCAGCAAAAATATTTGCAGAATCGTAAGGATCAGAGGCCGGAGACACAAACATTTCAAAGTTTTTCACCCTTACATTTTCACTGTTTAAGGTATAACTTTTTTGTTCGGTCGATTTCCCCTCACTAAAGCGAACATTACCCTCATCATAATCAAAGCAAACACTGCTTTCACCGTCCTTAGAAATTAGAATTAAACTATAAACAGCAGTTTTGAATTTATTATTCACAACCCCCTCTTTATTCAATTCGTAATAGACAGCTCCATCCTTAACTTCCTCGGTAAATTTATCAATAATATATCTCGCATTTGAATACAAATCTCTATATTGATTAGCTTCTTTTTGAGATTGAACAATACTCGTATAAGAACCAATTAAAATACCAGTAAATATTACAAAAATAGACATAGAAATTAACATTTCTATCAAAGTAAAACCCTTATTATTTTTTCTAAATAGCTCCATTTTTCCAATTACTTAATACTGTTTCAATGGAAACATTTCTATCTTCATTTCCATCTTTAAAATTCACTACAGAACGAACTAACATAAAATTTTCACAATCATTTTCAGGAATATCCTCCCTTTCATCACAAGCATTCACTATATCAATATGTCTAAAATATTTTTCATCAATTCTAAAAGATTCATCATAAAAATTCACAAATTTACTATCAAAAGCACTAACCTCCCAAGGTAAATAAGCTTTAAGTTCACCTTTATCTTCAAGCTCCTTCCAAGTAGAACCTTCCCACCCCCGACTCGTTAATTCAATACTATAGGTTTTTCCATAATCAAAAATCCCAAACAAATAATCATCACCTTTAAAGTCCGCATTATGTAACCAATTCGTATCTCTAATATTTCTAACAGCTTCAACACCTTCTTGCGCCAAATAATAAGCCTGCAAAGTTTGCACATTATTTTTATTTGTATCGATAAGTCCAATTAAAAGATTAGTAGCAGAAACAATCGCAACAGTTAAAATCATCATTCCAATCAGAACCTCTGTTAAAGTAAAACCTTGTTGATTATTTTTTATCGACATGACCATTTGTTACATCAATAAAAATTTCTTTTTTAAACCTTTCATTATTTTCAGAACCATATTGAATATCTATCTTCACTTTATCATCAATTGCATTTTGTAGTGGATCATAAGAAATCACATCACCACTAGGTGGATAATATATAAGTGCAAACATATCCGCGCCGGAAAATGTCAAAAGATTGTTATCCAAATCCAAATCATAAAAATCTGCATTTGAAGAATCAAAAGTTAAGCAAGAACTAAAGACCCAATCTTTTTTAAATTCATCCCAAATTTTCTTATTACTATATTTCAAATCAAATCCTTTCACAGAACCTTGATCAAAATAAAAACCATAACACTTTGGAGACTCTCCATTATAAACACCATGAGCAGCTTTATCACGAGCCTCATTCATTTGTGCAATTAAAGAATCAGCAGATAAATCAACCAACGCATATTTTCTATAACTTGTATAACCATTCACGGCTAAACTAGAAAGCACAGCCACTATCATCATCACAATCAGAATCTCCACTAATGTAAAACCTTTTTTGTTCATCAAATTTATCCAATGTTATTACTTAAATTAAATATCGGAGCCATAATTGCAAGGGCCAATAAAGCTACAAAAACACCTACTACTAAAATTAAAACCGGTTCAAAAACCGAAGAGATTTTCTTTAAAGAATTATCAATTTCTCTATCATATTGATCACCAATTTTATTAGAGACTTTACCTAAACTCGCAGAAGATTCACCCACCCTAAGCATTTGAACAACCTCGGGAGGAAACAAAAATGCAGTATCAGAAAGACCATCAGAAACCCTCTGACCATTTCTTACCTTATCAATAACGTCTTGAACTTTTAATTTATAAATTGTGTTAGAAATAGAACTACCAGCAATTTTTAAAGATTTAATAACTGGCAAACCAGAATCAATCAAAAGACCAACCATACTAACAAATCTCAAAACATAAACCTTTCTCAGCAAACCACCAACAATAGGAGTTCTAAGTTTAAAATAATCCCATCTCGCCTTTCCATAATCAGTACCAACATAAAATGTAAAAAGTCCATAAAGTCCAAATAAAACCACCAAAATTAACCACCAATATTCTACAAAACCAGTCTGAATTCCAATAAGTAAACGAGTAGCAAAAGGCAAATTTGCTTCCTCAATTCCACTATCCTTTAACAAATTAAGTAATGTTGGAAAAACCCAAATAAGCATTCCAACTGCAACTAAAATTAATACAGAAAACACAGCAATCGGATATACCGCAGCAGACCAAAGTTTCAAACTTAAATCATGTCTTCTATCTAATTTTTCAGAAAGTTTAAAAAGCATTAAATGAAGACGACCAGTAGCTTCACCAGATCTAACAATTCCAACTTCCGATTCATCAAAAACATCATCAAATCTATTCATAGCTTCCGCCAAAGATGAACCACTTTCAACATTATGAGCAATAGTGTTTAGAATTCTTCTGAATCTAGGATTATCACTTCTGGCAACCAAAGCCTTTACAGCACTCACAACAGGAATCCCTGCATCAACCATAACCGCCAACATATGAAAAAAGTAAGACCTATCTTTTAAAGTCACTTTTGATCTATCCACCAAAAAATCATTAAATCTCACAGACCAAGGTTTTCCAGCATTATTATAAACACCATAAACAACCTCTTCTTTATAAGCATGATCAATATTTTTCATGCTGGCCAAAATATCTTTTCCAGAAATTGCACCTTCAACAATGTAATCCGCACCTTCCAAATTATGTGTATTTCCAAGATCCATATTAATTTTGATAATAGGCTTCTAAATTCAAAGCAAAACTAATACGTTCAAAACTTGAACTTTCAAAAGTATTCACTTGAACATTGATTGAGTTAACTTTAAAAAGTCTTCCATTTTCCTCAATTTCTTTCAAAAATCCAACCAAATCAGAATAATTTCCTTCAAAACTAGAATTAATTCTCAAACTTCCAATACCATCTTTTCCTTCAGAACCTCTTCCAAAACTAACAGAATTTAATTCTATATCATTCAGTTTCGCAATTCTAACAAGGTCTTGAATAACCTCATCTTGATTCAAACCAACAGGAATAGATTTCAAAACCTCAGCTCTTTGTACTTCAGTAGAAACATCCCATTTTTGTTCGGCAGCAGTAATTTCAGCAATTTTGTTTTTCATTTCCAAAATTTTCACCTGCTTATCGTTTATATCAGATGCTTTGACCTCTACCTCAGAAACAAAGCCCTTAATAAAAAACATATATAAAGCTATAGAAACAAGAACTAAAAATACACCAGCTAAAGTGCTACTTTTTGAAGGTCCACTATTGAATTGAACATCCTGATTTTCTAAATTTTTTTCAAACATATTTATCTAGTTATTCCTGTATTAATTGGTAAATCATCACTACCAACAAACTTTGTATTTAAAAGAAAAGTCAGCACATCATTCCCCTCTTGATCAACACCAGAAGAAATTGACGGAACAAAAGCATCTTCAAAATCAGAACTCTTCGCAAAAGCAGCAATAAGTTTTGCCACATCGATATAAGCATTCTCACTATTAACTTTTGTTTTAACATTTAAAGAAATTTCATTTCCAACAGAACCCGAATAAGACAAAATCTCCACCAAATCATTTGGCAATGTTTGTCTTATAGAACGAATTACATTAGACCATTTCACTTCATCCGAAGTTAATCTATTCAATACCTCTTTTGCACTTACTGCTTCAAGAATTTTTTTATTCTCATACTGCAAAAGTAAATTAGCTTGAGCTTTATATTCTGCATCTACATCTTTAAGTTCAGCGCTTAAAGCTGAATTTTGTAATAGTACATAAACAGTATATATAATCATCAAACCCATCACGGCGAGTCCCAGAAAGAACATTTTGGATAAATTTTTCATGTTTTTGTTTTTATATTTCTCATCATTATACCATTTTTTAAGACTTTTTACAACACTTCCCCTTATAATATTCTCAAAAATTGCCTAGAATCTAATTATGAGTAATTTTAAAGTAATCAATGAAGAATTTGTTTGCCAAAACTGCAAACACCAAAACCCTATATTGCCAGGTAGTTGCAGAAACCACTGCATAAACTGTCTGTACTCCTTGCATTTAGACAAAGACTCACCAGGAGACAGAAATAGCAACTGCAAAGCGCTAATGAAGCCTATTTCAGCCATTCAAGACGGAAAAAAGGGATGGATGATAATTCACAAATGCACAAAATGTAGTAAAAAAATCCCAAACAAGTCTGCACCAGACGATAATTTTGATGAAATTATTCAATTAACTCAAATATGAACATACAAGAAATAAAAAAAATAGAAAAAAATGTAATAGAAACATTAAAAATGTTTGTACAAGAAAATGATACAATAATAGCTGGAATCTCAGGAGGTGCAGATTCAGTTTTTCTCTTACACATACTAGAAAAGTTAAATCTGAACACAATTGTTGCACACATAAATCATAAGAGCCGAGGGGCAGATTCCAAAAAAGATTATACCTTTGTAAAAAATCTTTCGAAAAATCACATATTTGAATCTTTAGAAGAAGATGTAAAAAAAATTGCGCAGAAAAATAAAAAGGGTTTCGAAGAAACAGCACGCAAAATTAGATACATTTTCTTCAACAAGTTACAAAAAAAACATAAAGCAAAATATATCATCACAGCACATAATGCCAACGACAACACAGAAACTATCATTTTAAATTTAGCAAGAGGAGCTGGGCTCAAAGGTATCTCAGGCATGGAAATACTAAATGAAAATCTATTACGCCCACTACTAAACATCACAAAAGAAGAAATATTAGAGTTTTTAAAAGCCAAAAAAATAAAACACAGAGAAGATAAATCAAATAAAGATCTAAAATATAATCGTAATTTTGTCCGTCATAAAATAATTCCAGAATTAAAAAAGCTAAATCCAAATCTTCACAAAACTATAGCTAAAAACTCAAAAAATATTAGAGAGGTTGAAAGTCACCTCAAAGAAGAAGCACTAAAATGGATTAAGAAAAACAAATCAAAGACTAGCGAAACTTATGATGCAAAATCTTTTAAAACACTAAAAAAAGCCCTACAAAAAGCCGTAATAATCAACATATACGAAAACACTATTGGCAACACCAACAATGTAGAAAACATACATCTTGAAGAAGTTATTCACCTAATAGAGCAAAATGTTGGCAACAAAAAAAAGAAACTAAACAAACTAACTTTTTTCATTAAAGCAAATAAGATTAAAGTTTCTGTTGAAAAATAAGCTAAAAAAGTCCACTATTAGGACTGTTAAAATCTCTAAAAAATTACCTCAATGCAACCTCAAAAGCCAAAAAATACGTTCCTTACATTAGTCATTATTGCCCTAGTAATAGCGGCATCTTCTATGATTTTCTCAAGCGGACAAAGCAATTCAGAGCAAGTTTCATTAAATGTGCTCGCCGAAGAAAGTAAATCAGGAGTAATAAAATCAATAAGTGTATCGGGAAACCGTATCAACTTAGAACTGATAGACGGAAAAAAACAATATACATATAAGGAAGATAGTGCGAACATTTATGACTTACTCGAAAAGGCAGGAGTAGATAAACAAGTAGTAGCAAGTCTACCTATTAGTATCGAAAATACAGAATCAAACGCTTTTTGGCAGGAATTACTGGTTGGAATGATTCCATTTTTACTAATCGTAGGATTTTTTGCCTTTATGATGAGATCTGCACAATCAAGCAACAACCAAGCAATGTCTTTTGGCAAAAGCAAAGCAAAACTTTATAACAGTGAAAAACAAAAAACTACATTCGACGATGTAGCAGGTGCACATGAAGCAAAAGAAGAACTAGTAGAGATAGTAGATTTCCTAAAAAAACCAGAAAAATATGTAAAAATAGGAGCTAAAATACCTAAAGGTGTAATTTTAGTTGGTAGCCCTGGTACAGGTAAAACACTTTTAGCTAGAGCAATTGCAGGAGAAGCAGAAGTTCCATTTTTTAGCATTTCAGGTTCAGAATTCGTAGAAATGTTTGTAGGTGTGGGAGCATCTCGTGTAAGAGACCTTTTTACAAAAGCAAAAAGAAATTCACCATGTATTATTTTTATCGATGAAATAGATGCAGTAGGAAGACATCGTGGAGCAGGCATGGGTGGTGGTCATGATGAAAGAGAACAAACCTTAAACCAAATACTCACAGAGATGGATGGTTTCGAAACTGGTACAACAGTAATAGTAATCGCAGCCACAAACCGTCCGGATATTTTAGATCCAGCACTACTAAGACCAGGGCGTTTTGATAGACGCGTAACTGTAGGAATGCCAGATTTAAAATCTCGTGAAGAAATACTACAAGTTCACTCAAGAAACAAACCACTAGAAGAAAGTGTAGATCTAGCAAAAATAGCCAAAGGAACTATTGGGTTTAGCGGAGCAGACCTTTCAAACCTTATGAACGAAGCCGCAATTTTAGCCGCAAAAAACAACAAGAAAAAAGTTTCAATGCACGATATTGAGCAATCAATCGAAAAAGTAATACTTGGGCCAGAAAAAAAATCAAAAGTAATGAGCGAAAAAGAAAAGAAACTAACTGCCTACCACGAAGTTGGTCACGCTTTAATTGGACACTTACTTCCGGGTTGTGACCCAATCCACAAGGTTTCAATTATCTCAAGAGGAAGCGCAGGAGGTGTAACATGGTCAAGACCAGATGAAGAAAAAAACTATGTAACAAAAAGTAGTTTTGAAGATGATCTAGCAATGGCATTAGGTGGATATGTAGCTGAAGAAGTTTTCTTTGGTGAAACATCAACAGGGCCATACTCAGACCTCCAACAAGTAGCAAAAAGAGCCAAAGCAATGATAACAAAATTTGGAATGAGTGATCTTGGACCAATAGCCTTCGGAAGTGGAAATGACGAAGTATTCCTTGGCAAAGACTTTGGACATGTGCGCGATTACTCTGAAGCTTCAGCAGCAGAAATAGATAAACGCGTAAGAGAAACAATCAACAATGCCTACAAGAGAGCAAAAGAAATTGTATTAAAAAATAAAAAATTAATGATCAAAATTTCTGAAGATTTAATCAAGCAAGAAAATATGAACGGTGAAGAATTTGCCAAATATTTCAAAGAAGTAAAAATTCCTAAAAAAGATAAATAATGAGCGAAAAAGCAGTTATAAAAATTCACCCATTACCACACAGTGACTCACCTATTAAAAAGGAGGTGGGTCAACTGTCTTTGGATATCTTTCAAACACCAAAAGAAATTGTAATCTTAGCGCCAATCGCAGGAGTTGCAAAAGAAGATATACACCTTTCGCTAACAGAAGATGTACTTGTAATAAAGGGAGAAAGAAAATTACACGAAGTCATAGATGAAGATAGCTATTATACAAAAGAATGTTTTTGGGGGCTGTTTCAGCGCTCAATAGTACTTCCACTTGAAGCGGATACAAAACACATAAGTGCATCATTCGATCTAAATGTGCTAGAAATTCGCATTCCAAAAACAGAAAGAGAATCAACTCAGATTATAAAAATAAAATCTAATGAAGATTAAAAAAGCCATAATTCCTGCTGCTGGGCTTGGTACAAGATTTTTGCCAATCACAAAATCTCAACCAAAAGAGATGCTACCTATTGTAGACAAACCTTGCATTCAATACCTAGTTGAGGAAGCCATAAATAGTGGCATAAAAGAAATAATCATAATTACAGGCGACGGAAAAAGATCTATAGAAGATTATTTCAACCCGTCCCCTATTCTAAAAACTCACCTCAAAGAAAAAGGACAAAAGGAAGCCTTAAAAGAAATCGAAAGAATAGAAAAACTAGCAAAATTTACATTTATCAGGCAACCATCGCCAAAAGGAGATGGAGATGCAATTCTCTGCGCTGCAAAACTGGTAAAGAACGAACCCTTCGCAGTTTTATTTGGTGATGACATATACGATAGTAAAATTCCACCACTGGCACAAATGATTAAACATTACGAAAAGTTAAAAAGCCCAATTATTGCATTAACAGAAATAGATAAAAAAGAATGCCATAAATATGGAATGGTAAAAAGTTCAAAACAAACAGGATCATTGCACAACCTTTCAGATTTAATAGAAAAACCAAAAATAGCTCCATCAAATCTTGCAATCACCGGTAAATACATTGTTACACCAGAATTATTACAAGCATTAAAGGAATCTTCACCAGAAGCAAAAAACAAAGAATTAAGACTCATAGATGGCATGAAAAAATACATACTAAAAAAGCCAATTTATGGCTGCAAAATCAAAGGAATTCGCTTTGATACAGGAGATAAATTAGGATACTTAAAAGCAGTATTTCACTTCTCATTAAAACACAAAGACCTCTCACAAAGCCTTAAGGTCTACCTTAAAAACATCATTTAGTTCTTGCATTTCTCTTCTCTTTGATGTAGAATAATTTGATCTTGCTAAAAAAGCAGACAAAAAAATAAAAAATAAAAACAAAAATATATATGTCTGAATCTTATAATTCAACTGTGCATCCGTTAATAGAAGAAGCGGATAAAAAAAAGAACGAAGGTAAACACCTTGAAGCAATTCGTATTTGTGAACAAATTCTCACAAGTGATTTAAAATGCGTTGAAGCTTACGAAGAAATTGGTGATAACTATTTAAGTTTAAGACAATATGATAAAGCTGAAAAAGCTTTAGAACACGCACTAAAAGTAAACAAAAAAAGTGCTAATGCAAATTACCTACTTGGATTTGTTCATTCATGCACAGGAAAATGGAATGAATCAGTAGCTCTTTTAGAACAAGCTGATCACCTATATCCTAACCATCCAGAAATTTTAAGATGCTTGGGATGGAGCATGTACCACCAAGGACAAAAGCACAGAGGAATCATTATCCTTGAAAGATCTCTTTTCTTAGCACCAAATGACACCCTAATCCTAAATGATCTAGGTGTATGTTATTTAAATGAAAAGAATTTTGAAAAAGCAGCACAACTTTTCAAAAAAACACTTCAAATGGAACCAGACAACCAAAAAGCAAAAGAATGTCTAAATGCTGTACGTTTCTTCCAAAGAGAATATGAAAAATTAAGCCAAAATACAAACAACAAAACTCAATCAGTAAAAAAAGCTCCAGAAATTGAATCATCAAAATCTTTTAACAAATAAATAATTTTAAAAATCTAACGCCCCGCCCAAGGCGGGGCTTTTTTAATATTCATTTTTTCAGTAAAATAAAAACATGCAAATAGTAGAATGTGTCCCAAATTTTAGTGAAGGAAAAGATCAAAAAGTAATCGATCAAATCGTATCAAGCATTTCTTCTGTACCAGAAGTAGAAGTATTACATAGAACTTCAGACACAGACCACAACCGCAGTGTAATAACCTTTATAGGACCAGCAAAAAATGTTTGTGAAGCTGCATTTCAAGCTACAAAAAAAGCATCAGAACTAATAGACATTACAAATCAAAAAGGCGTACATCCACGCCTAGGAGCAACAGATGTAATTCCACTAATACCATTAAAAAACATTACACAAAAAGACCTAATACCCCACGCCGAAGCACTTGCAAAAAGAATTACATCAGAACTAAAAATTCCAACACACCTTTACGAAAAAGCTGCACAAACAGAACTTAAAAAAAACCTCGCAAATATTAGATTACAAAAACCAAGTCCAGATTTCAATTGCAACTCCCCTCTTAAAGAAGCTGGAGAAACAACCGTTGGAGTAAGAGAAATACTCATAGCATTCAATGTAAATTTAAAAACAAATAACCTTAAAGCTGCCAAAGAAATAGCAAAAAAAATACGCCAACCTTATCTAAAGGCATTAGGGTTAGAATTACAATCTCGAAACATAGTACAAGTCTCAATGAACCTAACAAATTATAAAAAAGTATCACCACTAAAAGCATTCAATCTAATACAAGAAGAAGCCCAAAAATTAAACACAGAAATCTTAGAAAGCGAACTTATAGGGCTCATACCAAAAGATGCCTTACCAGAAAATCCGGAAGAAAAAATAAAACTTAAAATAACAAAAAACCAAATACTAAACTACTAAAACTACTCCAGATCTCTAAAAAATTTATCCAACCCACTGCGTATTTTCTTCAAATTTGGCTCGCAAGCATCCATTCCGTCCACAGAGGATAATTTTAAATCTTGATCAAAAATTCTACATTTAAAATCAGCAATACTAACAACTGAATTTCTCCTATCACGAGTATATTTTTCAGCAACCAATTCAAATCCGCCACTATTTGAAGTACCATTACCAATCCTCAAAGTCATATCATCAACAACAGCCCCCTTTGAATCTAAAGTTGCTAAAGTACAAGCAGTACTTACAGAATCCTTAGCACATTGCAACACAGAATTGCCACTAAAAGCACTTACTCCACCTTTTTCACCAAACCTTACAAATTGAGCATCACCATCTTCAAATCTTTCAGCATTACTATAAACAGCACTCATTTCTTTCAAAGTTTCATCAAAACCAGCAAACACTTTACTATTCACATCAACCTCAGCACAACCAGCTAATAAAGCACCAGATAAAATAATTTTTTTCATAAATCAATTTAAGAGAACGGTATTATACAATATTACACAATTAACATCAAGTCTTATTGCAAAAAGCTAAAGGAAGCGTATAATTACCGTACTTTAGAGTGAGTTTGGAGTGATCGCTGGCTATTTTTAAATAGTTAGAGGAAAGTCCGAGCACCATGAGAAAGCATAGCCGGTAACGCCGAGCCACAATATGTGAAAGCATATTGGAGGGACAGTGCCACAGAGACAAATACTACCCGTCACCATAAATATGATGGGGAAAGGTGAAAAGCCCGCCCAAGGCGGGACACTCCGTTTTCAATGGAGAGTGGGTAAACCCTATGCGGTGCAAGGTGAGATGGAAGATTTTAGTTTCTACTCAAATGTAACTAACATCTCTCACTGCTTAGATAGATGATCACACTCGCCAATGGCGAGAACAAAACTCGGCTTATGAAAAACTCACTCTAAAAAATTAAAAAACAACATGAAACGATTTGAAATCTTCTTCGGCATAATCAAAGTCCCAATAGACTTTATTATGACAATCCTCGGCTTCATAATCGCCTACAAGCTGCGTCTCCTAACAAACGCCAGAGGAATAGTAAAAGAAATTGATTTTACAACTTTTCCAACTCTAAACGAATATTTTTATCACAGCCTTTTCGCCGCAACCCTACTGGTTGGAATTTTTAGCTTAGGAAAACTTTACTCAATCAGAACAACAAATAAATTTGGAAACGAAAGCAGAAAAACCATAACCTTATGGGCAATTTGGGTTATGAGCATGATAACTTACTACTTTTTCACAAGAACTCTACCCTTTTCAAGACTAGCAATTTTCTACACTTGGACAATCACACTTATATTTATAACAAGTGCCAGAGGGCTTATTAGAATTATTCAAACCTCACTCTTAAAAAATGGTTTTGGAAAAAGACACCTTCTCTTCGTTGGCAAAAACAACATCACCAAAGAAATAGAAAAACACCTCAAAAAAGACGAAAGTTATAAAATCGTAGGAACGCTAGATTCAGTAAGTCGGCTCGAATACACTATTAAACAAAAAAAAGTCGATGAAATTATACATACCGACAATATTTCTTCAGAAGAAATAATAGAAATATGCGAAACAAACCACATAAATTACCGCTTTATCCCAAATCTTTTAGATGTACGTCGCAGCAACATCGAAATCCACACAATAGGATCAATTCCAATCATCAGTCTTAAAAAAACACCATTAGACGGCTGGGGTAAAGTAGTAAAACGAATAATAGATATAATTGGAGCTCTAACAGGAATCACAGTATTATCACCACTGCTAATACTAACAGCAATCGCAATTAAAATAGATTCAAAAGGACCAATTTTATTCACAAAATTAGACAACGGCAAACCGGCAAAACGAGTTGGACAATGTGGAAAGCTATTCCGCTTCTATAAATTCCGCTCAATGTTACCAAACACAGACAGTCTAAGATATAAAGATCTGGCAAAAAACAACACTCGCACAGATGGGCCACTTGTAAAAATAAAAAATGACCCTCGAGTTACAAAAGTAGGACGCATCATAAGAAAATATTCCATAGACGAACTTCCACAGCTTTTTAGCGTTCTAATTGGCACAATGAGCCTAGTTGGCCCTCGCCCACACTTACCGGAAGAAGTAGCAAAATATCAAAAACATCACCATTTTGTGCTAACAATCAAGCCAGGACTAAGTGGACTAGCTCAAATCAGCGGTCGATCAAATCTCAACTTCGAAGAAGAAACTAAGCTCGACCGCTTCTACATTGAAAACTGGTCATTATGGTTAGACATTAAAATAATACTCAAAACCATCCTCATTGTTTTTAAAGGACACCAAGAGTAAGGCAAAACTTCACTCTAGCGCCCACATAAGATTAGTGATAGAATCCTGCCAACATGATTACAACAATTTTAAACAAAATTCTCGGCGATCAGAACGAAAAAGCACTCAAAAAAATCTATCCTGTTGTAGAAAAAATCAACAAAATTGAGGAAGAGTATCAAGAAACAATAAAAACCCAAGAACAGGTACAAGCCAAAACACAAGAATTCAAAGAAAGACTAAATAATGGAGAAACCCTAGAAGATCTACTTCCAGAGGCTTTTGCTTTAGTAAAAACTGCTTGCCGCCACCTTGTTGGAAAAAGCTGGCTCGTTCGAGGAAAAGAAGTTAAATGGGACATGATTCCTTACGACGTTCAACTGATTGGAGGAATGGTGCTACATCAGGGAAACATAGCAGAAATGCGTACCGGAGAAGGTAAAACTTTAGTATGTACCCTACCAATCTACCTTAATGCACTAACAGAAAAAGGAGTTTTCTTAGTAACCGTAAATGATTACCTTGCCCATCGTGACGCTGAATGGATGAGCGGACTTTACAGCTACCTAGGAATGACAACAGGGATCATTGCCCACGACATGAATCACGCAGAAAAAAAAGAGGCTTACAACTGCGACATAACTTACGGAACAAATAACGAATTTGGCTTCGACTACCTTAGAGACAACATGGCCACAACAAAAGAACGCATCACACAAAGAAATTTACACTATGCCATTGTCGACGAAGTAGACTCCATACTTATCGATGAAGCTCGTACCCCACTAATCATTTCAGCACCAGCAGAAGAATCCACTACAAAATACCAACAATATGCAAGACTAGTGGGACAACTACAAGAAAACGCTCATTATAACATCGACGAAAAGGCAAAATCAGCCTCTTTAACAGAAGAAGGAATTACAAAAATGGAACAACTTTTAGGTGTAGATAATATTTACACCGAAGCAGGTTTTGCCGAAGTTCACCATATTGAGCAAGCTCTAAGAGCAAAAACTTGCTACAAATCAGATATCGACTACATAGTTAAAGATGGAGAAATTATTATTATCGATGAATTCACTGGCCGCCTAATGCCAGGCCGTCGTTATTCTCATGGCCTACACCAATCAATCGAAGCAAAAGAAAATGTAGAAATAAAAAGAGAATCAAAAACTCTAGCTACAGTATCATTCCAAAATTATTTCAGGCTTTTCGATAAACTAGCCGGCATGACAGGTACCGCAAAAACCGAAGCTGAAGAATTTTATCAAATATATGGACTAGACACTATCGTAATTCCAACAAATCGCCCAATTGCCAGACAAGACCGCCCAGACTCAATCTACAAAACACAAAAAGGCAAATTCTTGGCAATTACAAAAACAGTAAAAGAATTAAACCAAAAAGGACAACCTGTACTAATAGGAACAGTTTCAGTAGAAAAATCAGAAATATTATCACAACTTTTTAAATTAGAAGGCGTTCCACACAGCGTACTTAACGCCAAAAATCATGAACACGAAGCAGAAATCGTTGAAAAAGCCGGAGAAAAAAATTCAGTAACAATTGCCACCAACATGGCGGGTAGAGGTACTGACATCAAACTCTCAGAAGAAGTGAAAGAACTTGGCGGACTATATGTAATTGGATCAGGAAGACACGAATCAAGACGTATAGACAATCAGCTTAGAGGACGTTCTGGGCGTCAAGGAGATCCAGGATGCAGTCAATTTTTTGTTTCAATGGAAGATGATTTAATGCGTCTATTTGGAGGAGACAGAATAAAAAACATGATGGATGCGTTTAATCTTCCAGAAGATCAACCAATAGAAAATAGCCTAATTACTCGCTCTATAGAAAGTGCTCAAAAAAAGGTTGAAGGTCGCAACTTCGACATCAGAAAACATTTAGTTGAATATGATGATGTAATGAACATTCATCGTGAAATCATTTATAAAAAACGCCGGATTGCTCTTCTATCAGAAGACATTTCTGATGAAATACAAAATCTAATCAAACATTTTGGAGAAGTTGTAGTAACAAAACACATCAGCGCTCGCCCACCAGAAGAATGGGACTATAAAGAAATTCAAGAAACATTAAATGCACTACACAAAGGAGCCCCAGATTTTAGCGCAATAAAAGATCCACAAGAATTAACAGAAAAAGCACAAGAATACTTACTTAACGCATACAAAGAAAGAAAAGCCTCACTTCCAGAAGCACAAATGATGAACCCAATCGAAAAAGCCATACATCTAAGAGCAATAGATTCATTATGGATGGATCACATTGATGCTATGAGCAGACTAAGAGAAAATGTAGCATTTAGCGGAATGGCACAAAAGCAACCAATTGTAGAATACAAAGCCCAAGCTTACGACATGTTCCAAGAATTACTAGCAAATATCGATCACGGTACAATAAATGCCCTATTCCACATTGATTTAGCAAAAATAGTACCTCGCGAAGTTGTGGAACAATCAGAACCAAAAAACATACAAACAAACGAAAAAGAGATCAATAAAGATCTAGAAAACACAAGCCTAAGCGAAAACGATAAAGTAGGCAGAAACGATGTTTGCCCATGTGGATCAGGCAAAAAATACAAAAAGTGTCACGGAAAGAACTAATCTAAATTTTTTACTTCCAACTAAACACCAACTTCCACACCGCTCCAAGTGTCTATCTGAGCAAAAGTTTTTGCTTTCACACCAGAAGCAATATTTCTAATTGAAGCCCATAAACTAGTTTTTTCAACTTTCTCAGGTTTAGACTGAGCAGCCCATTGTGATTCAAAACTAGCACTATTTTTTTCAGTCAAAGAGGGAGCCAAATCTGCAAACCAACCATCAACATCATATTTATAAGCGCTTGCTTCATTTTTAAACATTGAAGTCATTGGAGTTTCGTCACGTCTACCTTTTTCACCAAAATCAGAAAAAACAGATAAGGCATCATCCAAACTCATTTCTGCTTGTGTTGGCGCTAACTGAATTCCCATACCATATTTTTTCCCAGCTCTTGTTTGAGCCGCAAAAGGATTAGGCAAATCAGGCATTTCAAGAGAAAACACTTCATTTCTAACATTATCACTCACCTCACTAGTAGCAGGAAAAAGATCTGCAACCCTCGTACTAACACTTCTAGGAGCTTTTTTTTCATTTTTAGGAGCTTCCACAAACCAATTTTTTAGAGCCGATAATCCAAACGCCATATTTATGTAAGTTTATTTAATTGCCAAAAAATTCTACTATAAAAAAATAGTAAAACAAGAGATATATGCTATATTCCAAACATGAACAAAACATTTAAAACAATTGTAGTAATAATTTTAACACTTTCTTTAAGCACAACGGCTTTTGCAGGCCATAAAAAGAAAGCAAAAGTTAAAAAAACAATTCAAAAACCACAAATAGAACAAACCATAAACACCAATTTATATACCCCAAAACCAGGCACAAGTTGGCATTGGCAATTAGATGGTAAAATAAATACTAATTATGATGTTGAAATTTACAACATAGATTTAGAAGAGACATCACAAAAAACAATAGATGAACTACATTCAAATGGGAAAAAGGTTATTTGTTACTTCTCAGCCGGAACATACGAAAAATTCCGTAGTGATGCAAAAAAATTCCAAAAAAAAGTTTTAGGAAAAAAACTTGATGGATGGGCTGGAGAAAAATGGTTAGATATTGCAAATTACGAAAGTTTTTCACATATAATGGAGAGTCGCCTAGATTTAGCAGTAAAAAAACAATGTGACGGCGTAGAAGCGGACAATGTAGATGCTTACACAAATAAAAGCGGTTTTAAACTAAATTATGATCACCAGCTCAGATATAACAAATGGCTGGCAGAAGAAGCTCACAAAAGAAATCTCTCTATCGCCTTAAAAAATAACCTCGACCAAATACCAGACCTAGTAAATTACTTCGATTTTGCCATTAACGAACAATGTTTCGAATACAATGAATGTGATAAACTCACGCCTTTTATCAAACAAAATAAAGCTGTTTTAGGAGTTGAATATGAACTTGATAAATCAGAATTCTGCGAACAAGCAAATAGGTTTAATTTTAGTTGGCTAAAAGCTAATTACGACTTAAACAAAAACACTGATAGTTGTAAGTAGCTTCCTCTTGCCCACCATAGGCACAAATGATACATTCAAAATAGAACTAACACATACTAAAGATTTAAATGGCACATCGCATCGAAATTTTCACAGAGGTAAATGACACCAAATCACAAACCCTCAAAAAACGCCTAGAATCATTAGGTTACAATGTAGAAAAAGTACGAGTTGTGGAAGTTTACACTATTGGCAAAGAACTCACACCAGAACAAATTAATAAGGTTGCACACATGCTTGCAAACCCTATTTCGCAAAGTTACAAAATAGACACAGCAGCAAACGAAGATTTTGACCACGCCATAGAAATAGGTTTTCTACCAGGAGTAACGGATAATGTAGGTAGCACAGCAAAAGAAAGCACTGAAGATTTACTGAAAATAAAATTTCAAGGCCAAGAAGCAGTCCACACATCTAAACTAATATTCATTAAAGGAGATGTTGATGCCACAGAAATATCCAAAAATTTAGCCAACGACTTAATTCAGCGTATTCACATTAAAACAAAAACAGATTTCGAAAGAGACGGCGGAATGGATACTATAATCCCTATAGTACAACTCGAATCCGAACAAAAAGTAGATGAAGTAAACTTAAACATTTCTGAAGAAGATCTTCTAAAACTCGGGAAAGAAGGAATACCAAATGCCGATGGAACTCGTCGTGGACCACTAGCTTTAGAAAAAGATTACCTACATGCAATAAAGAGTTATTATGAAAAAGAAGGAAGAAACCCAACAGACATTGAATTAGAATCTTTAGCTCAAACATGGTCAGAACACTGTAAACACACAATTTTCGCAGCACAAATAGACGAAAATCCCGAAGGTCTCTACAAAGGATTTATAAAGAAGGCCACTCAAGAAGTAAGAAAGGCAAAGGGTAAAGACGATTTCTGCGTTTCAGTTTTCTCAGATAACTCAGGAGGAATCGTATTTGATGAAAATTGGGTAATCACAGACAAAGCAGAAACTCACAACAGTCCATCAGCACTCGACCCATTTGGTGGCGCAATTACAGGTATTGTTGGCGTAAATAGAGATTGTGTAGGCTTTGGAAAAGGAGCAAAACCAATCATCAATAAATATGGATTCTGTGTTGGAAACCCACAAAACGAAACTCCCCTATTCAGAGACAAAGAAAAAAACACACCAGCCCTAACACCAAAACGCATCCTAGAAGGAGTTGTAGATGGAGTAAACGCAGGTGGTAACGAAAGCGGAATCCCTACTCCTCAAGGTTTTGTATATTTTGACGATAGCTACAAAGGAAAACCCCTAGTTTTCGTAGGAACAGTAGGGCTAATTCCAAGAGAAATTAATGGTAAACCAAGTTGGGAAAAACAAGCAAAAGCAGGAGACAAAATCGTAGTAGTTGGAGGAAGAGTGGGACAAGACGGAATACATGGAGCAACCTTTTCATCAGAAGCCCTTACAACAGGTTCACCTGCAACAGCCGTACAAATTGGAGACCCAATCACCCAAAAGAAACTTTCAGATGCCATAGTAAAAGAAGCCCGCGATCTGGAACTTTACAATTCAATAACGGATTGTGGCGCGGGTGGCATCTCCTGTTCTGTTGCCGAAATGGCAAAAGAATGCGGAGGGTGTGATGTAGAACTAGATAAAGTCCCAACAAAATATCCAAACCTAGAACCATGGCAAATTTGGATTTCAGAATCACAAGAAAGAATGACACTAGCAGTACCACCAGAAAAACTCACAGCCTTCATAGAACTTATGAACAAAAGAGGAGTTGAGGCTTCTGTAATTGGAGAATTTACAGACTCAGGACGCTGTGTAGTAAATTTCAACAACGAAAAAATAATGGATTTAGAAATGGATTTCCTCCACGATGGACTTCCAAAAAAAGAACTCAAAACACAATATAATAAACCAGAATTACAAGAACCAACTTTCGAAGAACCGCAAAATCTTACAGAAACTCTCCATAAAATGTTGGAGCGTCCAAATATCACAAGTTTTGAATTTATCTCGCGTCAATACGACCACATTGTTCAAGGAACAGCAGTACTTGGACCACTTCACGGAAAAGGAAGAGTAAATTCAAACGCTTCAGTTACAAAACCATTTATAGAAACAAATCGTGGGATCATCTGCTCACAAGGAATTAACGCCACATATTCACAAATCGACACTTACGATATGGCAGCCTCCGCAATCGATACGGCTATCAGAAACGCCATAGCAATTGGCGGAAATCTTGATCACCTAGCCCTAATGGACAATTTCTGTTGGTGCAGTTCAAACGATCCGCAAAGACTTGGAGAACTAAAATCAGCAGCTCAAGCCTGCTACAACTACGCAGTAGCTTACGGAACACCGTATATTTCCGGAAAAGACTCAATGTTCAACGATTTCCAAGGTTTCGACAACGATTCAAACCCAATAAAAATATCAGCCCTACCAACGCTGCTGGTTTCATCAATTAGCGTAACTAAAGACATCACAAAAACCATCTCAATGGACACTAAATTTGCAAACGATCTAGTGTACATACTCGGAGAAACAAAAGACGAACTAGGCGGAAGCGAATATTTTGGAATGCATAATGAAATCGGAAAACGAGTACCAAAAGTAAATGCACAAAAGGCCATATCACTTTATAGAGCCTTTATGGAAGCAGCAGATAAGAGACTTATCGCATCATCAATCTCAATAACTCACGGTGGACTTGCAGTAGCACTAGCAAAAAAAGCAATTGCCGGACAAATGGGAATGAACATAGATCTCTCAAACGCCCCGCAAGAAAACATGAGAAAAGACCACCTATTATTTTCAGAAACCCAATCTCGTTTTATCGTAACAGTAGCACCAACAAACAAATCACAATTTGAAGAAATCTTCAAAGACCAACAATTCGCACTCATTGGAACAACAACAGAAGACCAAAAATTCATCATCAAAGACACTCTAGAAACAGATATCCCAACACTAGAAAAACGCTACAAATCAACATTTAAAAACTACTAATGAAACCCAACGCAATCATCATCACAGGCTATGGAATCAACTGCGAAGAAGAAACAGCAAAATGTTTTGAACTCTCAGGTGCAAACTCAAAAATAGTGCACATTAACGACCTAATCGAAAACCCAAAACAGCTCAACGAATTCCAAATTATGGCCTTCCCTGGAGGTTTTTCATATGGTGACGATATGGGTTCCGGAAACGCCTTAGCAAATAAAATACGCAACAACATTAACGATGAAATGCTCACATTCGCTAACGAAGACAAACTCATAATCGGAATTTGCAACGGCTGCCAAATAGTAGCAAATCTAGGACTTGCCCCAGCCATTAACCAAAAATACGGAGAACGCCAAGTAGCCCTTATGCACAATGCAACAGCCAGATACGAATGTAGATGGGTATACACAAAAAACACCAGTCAAAAATGCATCTGGACCCGCAACATAGACGCGCTATACGTACCAATCGCTCATGGTGAAGGAAACTTCTACATGCCAGAGGAAACATTAAAACAACTCCAAGAAAACGATCAAATCGCCTTCCGTTACACAAAACCAGACGGCTCACCAGCCAATCAAGAATTCCCTCACAACCCCAACGGAGCCATGGATGATATAGCCGGAATCTACGACGAATCTGGCCGCATCTTCGCTTTCATGCCCCACCCAGAACGCTTCAATGCTTTCACAAACATGGAAGGATGGCAGCTTGAAAAAGAAAAACTCCTCCGCGAAGGGAAAGAACTTCCAAAAGAAGGTGCAGGAATGCAAATATTCAAAAATGCGGTGAACTACTTTAGCCAAAATTAAAGATCAATCAAGTCGCTAAAAGAAACAATCCTTTCAGAACCTTTTCTACCACCATTTAGAATGGTAACTTTTACTTTAGAACCATAATTAACTTCATCTATTGCCTTTCTCACAACTGCTCTATTAGCTTCAATTCTATTCTTTCTTGTAATACCTCTAGACCTATCCAAAGGAACATAACCATCAAGCCTTACATAAAAAACATTACCATCAACATCAATCTTATGCGTAGCACCTACAGGAATCTCAGATAAACCCACATATTTTTCAATAACAGAATTTACAAAATTTTTAACACCATCACCACGCGTACTCTCCTGATATGCAAATCTACCCCTACTCACAGCACCACGTCCAGTAAGATCTACAGTATCCAAATCCTCCGTAAAAAAACTTTCTACAGAAACATCATTACTTATACGCCTTTTTTTCATTGTATAATTGTTATTTATTTAATCTCCTCTAAAGCAGCCATTCCAATTCTAACTTTCTTACGATCCTCAATTACAACACCATAAACTTTAGCACTCACATCAGACCTAATCGAGCTTGCTCTCCTTCCCCAATCTTGCACAGCAAACAATTTTCCAGCATATTCACCCCTAACTATACGATGAGTAGCCACCCCCTCCCTTCCACAGGAAACAGCATATTGAATATGTTTCATACCAGCATGCGATGCATCAAAGCTAGACGGCATAGCATCATTACGCTCAAAACGAATACCAACAATAGTATCATCTTTTCTTAGAGAAGCACCCGCTCCATAAATACGGTCAGAACTAAAATTATCAAGTGACATAAAAATAAAGATAAAAAATCAAGAAAAAACTTTAACATAATTAAAAATAAAGTCAACCATCACACCCCTCAATATAAAAACTAATCCACTAATATTTGTCTTGGCTTTGCTCCATCAGCAGGTCCAACAACCCCATTTTCCTCAAGCAAATCAATCAAACGAGCCGCTCTTGCATAACCAACTTTAAGTCTTCTTTGAAGAAGAGAAGCCGAAGCCTTTCTACTTTCACAAACCAGCTGATAAGCCGCTTCATACAAATCATCTTCATCATTACCATTTGCAGCATCTGGAATACCAACCAAGCTCTTATTTGCCACCGCACTAGAAGTAATACTCTCATCATAATCAGGCTCAATTGTAAGTTTAACCCTATTAGTAACTTTTTCAATTTCCTCAGTCGACACATAAATACCCTGCACACGCACCGGCTTATTTTTACCTGTTGGTAAATAAAGCATATCACCCCTACCAACTAAATCTTCAGCACCAACGCCATCCAAAATCGTACGAGAATCAATAGAAGTACTAACAGCAAAGGCAATCCTCGATGGAATATTTGCCTTAATTAAACCGGTAATTACATCAACAGAAGGACGCTGAGTTGCGATCACCAAGTGAATACCAACCGCACGAGCCATTTGCGCAATTCTACAAATAGAAGCTTCAACCTCTTTACCGGAAACCATCATCAAATCAGCAAGCTCATCAATTACAACTACAATTTTTGCCAACTTATCAACATCAGGTAAATCATTATATTCAAAAATATTTCTTACTCTTTTTTCAGAAAGTTCGGTATATCTACGCGTCATTTCCGCAACCACCCATCTTAAAGAAATAGCTGCTTTTTCTGGGTCAGTAATCACAGGAGCAAGTAGATGAGGAATATTATTATAAGTACTCAACTCAACACGCTTCGGATCAATCATAATAAATTTAAGCTCTTTTGGAGAATTTTGATAAAGTAAAGCCATCAAAAAAGTATTCATCGCAACAGATTTACCACTTCCAGTAGCACCCGCAATCAATAAATGTGGCATGGCTTCAAGATTGGCCACAATTGGTCTACCTGTAACATCACGACCCAAAGGAAAAGTCAGTTTACTCTGAGCATCAGTAAATTCAGCACTTTCAAGCATCTCTCTTAAATAAACTATAGTTCTATAACCATTAGGAACCTCAATACCAACAAGTGATTTTCCTGGAATTGGTGCTTCAATACGAACTCTCTCAGCAGCCAAAGCCAAAGCCAAATCATTCTTCAAAGAAGTAATCTTAGAAAGTTTAACCCCTTCATCCGGCTTCAAAGTATATTGAACAACAGTTGGCCCAACATTAACCTCATGCATCACAACATCAATCCCAAACTGTAAAAGCTTTTGCTGAATTTTTTCAGCATTATCCATTAATAACTTTTCATCAACCTTCACATTACTATCACCGTTTTTCAAAAGATCCAGCGAAGGAAACTCCCATTCATAATCCGCTTCAGCAACTTTACTAACATTTTCACTAAGCTCACTCGCAACATCGTCACCCATATTTACCATTAAAGGTTTTTGCGCACCTTCAGATTTACTAAGTGTATTTAAATTATCATTTGCATCAGAAATGGATTTTTCAACACCAGTATTGATTTTTGCCTTATGAATAAAAATTTCTGGAACCTCAAAATTATCCTCACTTTTTTCTTTAGTTAATTTCCCCCTCTCTCTATCTTTAACAGCCGCATCCTTCACCATTTCAATTTTTATTTGAGGAATAATAAACCTTGCAATATCACGAACAGAAACTTCAAAAATAAGTAAAAGCGAAACCAAAAAAGCAGAAGAGAAAATAATAGAAGCCCCTACCTGACCAATTTTCAAAACCTCTAAAAATAAAAAGTTCGTAACAAAACCAACATATCCACCATATCTTCCCAAAGCTGCATACTCATGAATTTTATCTATCGGTACAGACAAATGCAATAAACTAAGTACAGAAGCCAAAAATATCATTAACCCCAATGTTCTCGAAGGACCAAATTGCACATTTTTAGAAAAAAACATCATCGTAGAAACCAAAACAAAAACACCAGGAACAATAAATACTCCCCAACCAACAACAGGCTTAAGCATACTTACCCAAGCATCACCAATAATTCCAAATGCACCCTGTAAACTTAAAACAGTCAAAATACCAATAGCCATATAAATCACAGCCCATATCTCTCTCGCAACAGAAGACTTAACTTTAATATTCAAAGTTTTCCTCGTACGCTTAACCGTTGTACGTCTTCTTTTCAGCGATCTTTTTTTCACCATAAAAAATTAGTTTAGCCGCAAAAATTATACTAAAAAAGCTAGTTTATGACTAGATGAAAATGCTAAAATTGAATTATGAAACTAATAAAATCAATCACCTGGGAAGAAGTTTACAAAAACTGGAAAGAGTCTGAAAAAAACTACTGGCAAAAACACTTCACCAGAGAAGGTTACAAAAACTGGGACGAATTTCGCAAACCTCAAATAGAAAAACTTAAAAATAAAGAATGGGAACTTTATGAACTAGACTATTCAGACATAGAAACCTTAGAATGTGGCAATTTCAAGCACTGGAATGTCCTTGCAGAACAAAAAGGCACTCGCCTACTCAAAGAGCTCGCCTTTGCCGAACATTTTCAAAATCATCCAAAAATAGAAGCAATTAAAAAAAACTTTCCAAAAGAAATAACACTCATCTCAACAGAAAAGGCATTAATAGAAGGACATCACAGAATTGTGGCATTATTTCAACTCATCAAGGCTAAAGAAAGCCCAAAAGTTAAAATATTTTTGCAACTCGAAAGCCCAAAAACACTTGAATAAATAGAAATTTCCTGAGTATACTCACAATCACTATGATAAGAACAAGATTTGCACCATCACCAACAGGATATCTACACGTAGGAGGACTTCGTACAGCACTTTACTGCTACCTTTTCGCAAAGAAAAATAAAGGACAATTTATACTTAGAATTGAAGACACCGATCAAGCCCGTTTTGTAGAAGGGGCAATGGAAAATCTCATAAACACTTTACACTGGGTAGGCTTAGAATATGACGAAGGACCAAATCCAGATGGCACCCAAAAAGGTAATCATGGGCCATATATTCAATCACAAAGAAACGAAATCTACACAAAATATGCACAAGAACTTATAGAAAAAGGACACGCTTACAGATGTTTTTGTACCAAAGAAAGACTCGACGAAATGAGAGAACTGCAAACACAAAGAAAAGAGGCCCCAATGTACGACAGAAAATGCCTAAACTTAAGCCAAAACGAAATTCGAGAATTAATAGAAAATGGTACACCTTTTGTAGTAAGACAAAAAATGCCCTACAAACTAATAAAATTCAAAGACCAAATTAGAGGCAATGTTCAATTTGATGGGAAAATCGTAGATGACCAAGTACTTGTAAAATCAGACGGATTCCCTACCTACCACTTAGCCAATGTTGTAGACGATCACACCATGGAAATCACCCATGTTATTCGTGGAGAAGAATGGCTACCATCAACGCCAAAACACATCGCACTGTATGAAGCCTTCGGATGGGAAACTCCAGAATTTGCACACCTTCCACTTCTACTCAACCCCGATAAAACCAAATTATCAAAACGACAAGGCGATGTAGCTGTAGAAGATTACATCAACAAAGGGTACTCAAAAGAAGCAATTATTAACTTCGTAGCCCTTTTAGGCTGGCATCCAGGTGGAGGAGAAAATCAAGAAATTTACAGCCTACAAGAATTGGAAAATATTTTCAGTATAGAAAAAGTTCACAAAACAGGCGCAGTTTTCAACATTGAAAAACTAGATTGGTTTAATTGGCAATGGCGCAAAAAAACATACGAAGAAGAAACCGAAAACGACCCAGAAAAAAAACTCAAAGCACTCACTGAGTACACAAAAAATCATCTTAATGAGTCCTTTACTCAAGACAAAGAAGTCTTAAACAAGGCATTATTAATAGTAGAAGAAAAAATATTGAAAGATCCCAAAGAAATAAATGAAAACATACATTTCTTTTTTGATCTACCCAACTATGACCAAGAGTTATTGACTCATGAAAAAATGGGAGTAGACTTAAAGCAGGCACAGGCTTCATTAGAAGCGTGTAGGGCAGCACTTGAAAATCAGGAACATTGGTCTGAAGAATCAATTAAAGAAGCTCTTCTTAAAAAAGTTGAAGAATTGGGTGTCAAAAATGGACAATTACTTTGGCCATTAAGAGCCGCCCTAACAGGGGTACAATTCTCACCTGGAGCCTTCGAAGCCGCATATGTTCTTGGAAAAAAAGAAAGCCTTAATCGAATAAATTCCGCATTAGCTAAACTTTAAATTATGAATTTAAACGACATAGACAGCGCAGTTAAACACATTAGGGAAACTTGCAAATGCATGCAATGTGACAGCAAATTCAAAAAATCAGATATTCACATCATTGCAGCAACAAACATAGAAGGCCTTTTTGAACTTAGATGCACAAAATGCTTTTCAACAACAATAGTTACAGTTACAAACACATCCGAACCAGAAATCACAGAACAACAATCATCAGAAGAAATAATGCCATTCATAAGCAAAAACAGAAGCGTCACTCACGATGATATTTTAGATATTAAAAACTTTCTTTCTAAATTTGACGGTAACTTTAAAAAAATACTTTAATGAAAACTATATCAATCATTATTGCAATATCATTGTTCACCGGGTGTACCTGGCTTGATGAATTAAAAACAGATGTACTTAATTCTACAGCAAATATTCAAAATGAAGCAGGTGAGGTAATCAACAACGCCAAAGAAACAAAAGAAAACATAGAAAATACCGTTTCGGAAGTTAAACAAGCTGCAGATTCTATTAAAAAAGCTGCCGATACTATCTCCGAAATCACAAAGTAGATGCTCAAATGTCAATTTCACTGCCACACTGCAGGTGATGGAGCAGACAATATTCCTCATACTCCAAAACAATTAATAAACGAGGCCCACAAACTAAGCTACAACGTAGTATCAATTACCTGTCATAGAAAGGTTGTTTTTTCGAAACAACTAAAACAATATGCTTTAAAAAAAGGTATCCTCTTAATACCAGGTTGTGAATTCGAAATTAATAAAAAGCACATTTTAGGAATTAACATAACAAAAGAGATTGAAAAGGTAGACACATTCGAAAAACTAAAAAACTACAAAAAAAAGAATAAAAAATGTTTCATTATAGCACCACACCCCTACTTCCCAGGAAAAACAACTCTCCAAGGAGATCTCGAAAGCAATATAGACCTTTTTGATGCCATTGAAATTAGTTTTTGTTACACAAAAAGCAAAAACTACAACAAAAAAGCCATAGAAATAGCGCAAAAATACAACAAACCACTTATAGCAACTGCCGACTGCCACGATCTAAAAGAGCTAAACAATGGCTACACCTTAATAAACAGCCCACTTAATACAGAAAACATTTTCGACGCAATAAAAAAGCAAAAAACCAAAAACATTCATACACCAAAAAGTTATCTTCACATTTCAAATTTCATCATTAGACAAGGAATAAGAAATCTCTTCAAAAGAAAGAGCTAAATTGCTACAATCAAAGCACACTCTCATTCCAAATCATGCATAATTTTATCAAAAAAATACGCGCGCAAGCTCGTAAAATGAATAAACACATTGTTCTTCCAGAAGGCACAGAAGAACGCATTTTGCGTGCAACCGAAGAAATTATTCGTGAAGAAATAGCACAAATAACACTAATAGGACCAGAATCAACTATTAAAAACAAAGCTAAAGAACTAAAACTCCACATCAATTGGAATGAAGTTAACATCATCGATCCAAAAAAATCCAAACTCACAGAAAAATACGCAAAAGCTCTCTATGAAGCCAGAAAAGAAAAAGGGCTTACACAAAAACAAGCGCAAGAGCTAGTTCAAGATATGAACTATTTTGGAACTATGATGGTTCACCTAAACGATGTTGACGGTATGGTAACAGGCACCACATATTCCACCGCCGACTCAATTCGTCCAGCATTACAAATAATTAAAACTAAAGAAAAATTTCATAAAGTATCAGGAATTTTTTTCATGGTTCTAGAAAATCAATTACTACTTTTTGCCGATACAGCAATCACTGTACAGCCAAACTCACACGACTTAGTCGACATTGCCATAGACACAGCAGAAACCGCTCAAAAATTTGGAATTATTCCAAAAGTAGCATTGCTATCATTCTCCACAAACGGATCAGCAGATCATCCAGAGGTAGACACAATTAAAGAAGCTGTATCAATGATAAAATACAAAAGACCAGATCTATTAGTTGATGGCGAAATGCAGGTAGATGCGGCACTTGTACCAAAGGTTGCAGAAAAAAAATGTCCTAAATCTCCACTCAAAGGCAGTGCAAATGTACTCATATTTCCAGATCTTGCATCAGCCAATATCGCCTATAAATTAGTAGAAAGGTTAGGAAAAGCAAAAGCCATAGGACCTTTACTACAAGGATTAAAAAAACCGGTTAATGATCTATCGCGCGGCTGTGATTATAAAGATATAGTAAATGTAACAGCATTCACCGTATGTGAATGTGAAGATGACCAATAAAACATATGTCTCAAGAATTAGACCCATATCGCATACCAGCCTATCAGAGAAAAAAGAGTTTAGCCGCTAAAAGCAGAAGTTCGAAAGTTAGCTCAATCAAAAAAACAAAATCAAAAACTATTGAAGAGTTATCCATATTAGATAGCCAAAAATCCAATCTCTTTGAAGAAGAGCTAGAAAAAATGCGAAACATCAATAAACGCGAACTTAAAAGCGTTAGAGAAATGAAAATTTGCGGACAATGTGAAGGATATTTTGAAAAAATAAATGTCGCAATAATTAAAGTAACAAGCCCAATAAGACAAGGTGACAGACTTGTTTTCGAAAAATCAGAAGGACTCTTCGAACAAACGCTCGAATCAATGCAAAGAGATAAAAAGGATATAACCCTAGCGCGCTCAGGAGACGATATTGGCACAAAAGTAGCCATGCCTCCAAAAATAGGAACACCAGTATATAAAGTAATATAATGAAAATACTAGTAATAAATTCAGGCTCTTCTTCAGTTAAATACCAATTTTTCAATAACAAAAATGAAGTAATAAAAAAAGGGTATGTAGAAAGAATTGGTCTACCACTAGCCAAATGCAAAAACCACGCCGAAGCCATCAATCAAATAATTATGTCCTTACCAGAAACTCCTGATGCCATAGGCCATAGAGTTGTACACGGTGGAAATTTATACAACAAAGCAACAAAAATCACTACAACAGTGATAAAACATATAAAAGAGCTTTCATCATTAGCGCCTCTACACAACCCCCACAATCTCGAAGGAATTTTAATATGCAAAAAATTATTACCAAAAACACCACAAGTAGCAGTGTTCGACACCGCTTTTCATCAAACAATTCCAGAAATAGCGCATCGCTATGCCATACCAAAAAAATATTATGAAAAAAACAACATTCGTCGTTATGGATTTCATGGTACTAGCCACCAATATGTTGTTAACGAAGCTCTCAAACACATGAAAACCAAAAAAGCCAAAATAATTTCCTGCCATCTCGGCAATGGCTCATCAATTACAGCCACACTCAACGGAAAATCTATAGACACAACCATGGGCTTCACTCCTCTAGAAGGCATCATGATGGGCACCAGATCAGGCTCCATAGACTCAGGTATTATTTTCCACCTTCATAACAAATTAAAATTAAAGCCTGAAAAAATCGAACAAATTCTACAAAATGAATCCGGACTACTTGGACATTCAGGCATATCTTCCGATATGCGTAAAATCTACGCCAAATACAAAAAGGGCAACAAAGCAGCCATCGCCACAATCGAAACACTAGCCTATCAAATAGCAAAACAAATAGGAGCATATGCTGCCTCCCTAAATGGCCTAGACGCCATAATATTTACAGGAACCTTAGGTCAAAATGCTTTCTATGTACGTAAAATCGCCCTAGAACAACTCACCTATCTCGGACTTAAAATCGACCCAAATCTCAACACCAAAAACTCCTCAGCAATTCACCACAAAACCTCAAAAATAAAAGCCTTCGTAATTCCAACAAACGAAGAATTACAAATTGCTAAAGAAACAAGAGATACAGTTTAAAAGCCTATTTCAATTTATAGGAACCTTTATGATTTTGTGAGTTGAGGAATTCTGACAGTAAATCCTATTGAAGAAATGCGCAAAAATCTCAACTGTTTGAGGAAATGTTTATATAACAACATTATGCGAAGTCCGTTTTTGGTGGCAGCATTCGCTGACCAGCCAAAAAGCGGGACGAAGCCACACTTTCAAAAAACATTTCCGAGTTTTGAGATTTAGCATTTCAAAATATAGATTTACTCAAAATTCTGATCTGAACAAAAGAATAAAGAGTTCCTATAAATCTTGTTCATAAATAGCATCTGCACTCAGCACATACATTTTTCTAACATCCGGATCAACATATACATCTCTCAATTCACCTACACCTTCAAACAAATATTGAGCTTCATAAGTAACATTCCCCGTTCTTGAATCTTTTCTATAAACCAAAACTCTTGCTTCAGCACTATCTAAAACAAATATTTGATCCAACTTTTCATCAGTATAAATAACCTTTGGATCTTTTAAGTTAGAATATGGAGGATTGTTAACAAAAAACTCTGCTTTCTTACCAGCATAAAATTTAGAAATATCTCCAGCACTATTCAAAAGATAAATATTAGAATCAATACAAATACTTCTAGAAGTGCTTAAATCTTCACCTTCTGGCAAATAGGCTTCACCGGAACCAAATGTGTCACTAGTACCTTTGTAAGCATATCTCCAAATTTGGCTTCCATCAGCATCTAATAAATAAATTTTATTACTCCAATCAGCAATATCAACCGCTTTGTGGAAAGAACCATCTGTTGTATCCATAAAGGAAACCGTGCCATCACGATATTCCAGCAATTTTCCAGATTTAGTTAAGAAAACGATAGAATTTCTGTCATCAAAACCGGTAGCAGCAATCACAGTTTCTTGATCATCAAGCGTTACAGGATCTTGAACTTGATCCAAAACAACTTCATACAAACCATCAGCCTCATAAACAAACACTCTATTTCCAACTCTAGCAAAACCTAAAGCGCTAACATTCGAACGCTTAGCTGCTAAATCAGCTAGTTTTTTAGGAGAAGATAGCCTTTGGACATTATCAAGCTTGTCTCTAGTTTCATCAATTTGGATTAAATAAACCTTAGCTCTATCACGATAATTTCCAGAATTTAAAACCTCAATCGCATCTAAATATGCTTTATCCAAAATATCTTTTGCCAATTCCTTATCGTAAGCCCCTTTTGTTTCAGCTTCTGCAATCTTTTCTTGAACATTACTCAAAATACCATCTAATCTGCCCAATTCTTCACGTGATGCTTTTTGAGCACCAGCAATCCAAATACCAATCAAAAGAACTCCAATAACAATAACCAGCAAAGCCAAAACCTTATCCTTTCCAAAACCTGCAGAAAATAAACCTCTATAACCACGACCAAAAAATTCTCCAACTGAATTCAAAATTCCCTTACCTCCACTTAAAACCTGTGGACTCTTAGATTTGTAGCCATTAAACATAGTTACAAATTTTCCTGTAAGTGTTTCCTTATTAGCAGAAAAATGACCATCATCAGATTCTAAAACACTTTTAGCAGCCATATCCACATCAGACTCTATTCTCTTTACATCATCAAAACTAGCTTTTTCAAAAACCATTGCCGTGAAACCAATTCTTCCCAACATTTCTGTAGAAATAATATCTCTAATTTCGTTCAAAGTGCCCTCAACATCATTTTTATTTATTGCTTGAGCCAAATCAGTCTTACCAATATATCTTAATAAACGAGTAGTCGAAAAAATAATAAAATCACCCTCTTCAATTTTTCCATTTGCTATACTACTAAAAACATCTTTTGAATCATCATCCTCATCACCAAGACCCTCAGTAACTATACTCACATATCTCTTCCTTATAAGGTACGCTTCACTATCACCCGCTTTAGACAAAAATAACGTATCACCAACAATAGCAGCAACAACAACATTCAAGTTGCCAATATAGCCAGAGCTTTTTTGTGACATAAATTTACCTAAAACATCGTTTACATCTTTCAAAGCTATTTCAAAACGATCATATGGATCCATACTTACATCTTGAAAAAAGCTACCTCTTAGAGTTTCAAAAATAGCAGCTCCAATCTCATCTGCATCTACAGGATTATTTTGGACTTCCAGATTTATGAAGATCTGTCCGCCATTTTCTCCATGTTCATGAAAAAGATCATAGGCATAGTTTTCGAGGAAACTATTATCATCTTTCCCCACAAACATGAATTCATAAGCAGCTTTTAGTGGCATATCTTTGATTTTACTTTACAGCAACTATACAAAACAAAATATCGACTTGCAAGTATAAACTAATTACTATAAAATCACCTGGCTAAATCCCTAAACCATAAGTAATGTTAGGTAAACTAAAAAAACGAAAAAGACTTAGAAAACACGGATTTCTCAGCCGCGCAGCAGCTGTTTTAAACAGACGCAGATCAAAGGGGAGAAAACAACTTACCGTGAGCATACACTCTAAATAATGATTGCTCAAAAATTCCGTATACCTAAGGAACACATTCCCTACCTTATGAAAAAGGGTGAGGAAAAGGCTTCCGATTTATTTATAATAAGGTATGCTAAAAATGACCAAATTTTTTGCAGGTATCGTACAATTGTAAGTAAAAAAATAGAAAAAGAGGCTGTAGATAGAAATAAGTTACGCAGACAAATATACGAAGCAGCAAGAAATAGTGACTATAAATCAGAAAATGGCTACGACATCCTTCTGATTCCTAAGAAACAAATTCTTAAAAAAAGTTTCCAGGACATACAAAAAGACCTATGCTCAATAAAATTCTAAAACAGCTCGCAATATTCCTAGCAATCTTCCTTATTATGAATTTTGCTTTTAGCTTATTCAAAGGAAAAGAAAACATAATAGACAACAATGTAACGATCACCACCTCAAAAAATGAATATGCCTTACGAAAAACTGTTACTGTAGATATTTTTAATGGCACAAATCAAGAAATAAAATTCAAAGACAATTGCCCAACACAACCTCTAAGAGTTTACAAAAAAGAAAATAATAAATGGATAGAAATCTCAGCCACACAAGAAATTAAGTGTCCAAAAGTAAAAGAAATCACAATTGCCTCAGGGAAAAGCCTATCTATTCCATATAACTATTGGCAATATTCACTCTTTAAGGACTTAGGCAGATTCAGAATAGATATGGAAACTGAAATTGCAGGCGAAAAAACCACAATTTCATCAAACGAGTTCATCGTTACAAAAAATAGCCTTTTCTGGCAAAGCGTTATTACTATTTTCTACAACCCTATATACAACGCTTTCATTTATCTTATTTCTATAATGCCAGGTCACAACCTAGGACTTGCAATAATTCTTCTCACACTAATTATAAGAAGCATTTTGCTGATCCCTTCACAGAAAGCGATGAAATCTCAACAAAAGATGCAAGAGATTCAACCTAAACTAGATGCAATCAAAGAAAAATACAAAGGTGATCAACAAAGAATCTCAATGGAAACAATGGCTCTATGGAAAGAGGCAAAAGTAAATCCAGCAGGAAGCTGTTTACCTATGCTAATGCAATTACCATTTTTAATAGCACTATTCTATGCAGTAAGAAATGTTTCTAATCCAGATATGTCTTACTATCTATATTCAGCGCTTGCAGACTTTAAACTTTCAGAGGTAAACACTCTTTTCCTAAATATTCTCGACCTTACAAAACCAGAAGCATACTTTCTACCACTAATAATTGGCGGACTTCAATTCATACAAATGAAACTTTCAATGGCAAAAAATGGCAAGAAAGAAGTGAAAAATGAGTTTGCAAAAGCACAAAACATGACAATGTATTTCATGCCAATCATGATCGCAGTCTTTACAGCATCAATGCCAGCTGGTATAGGAATATACTGGGGCACATCAACTTTGTATGGAATAGTCCAACAAATATTCGTAAATAAGAGCTCCAAAAAAACACAGTCATCTGTTAAAGTAATAAGCAATTAACCAAAAACCCATGACAGATATCGAAGATATCATTAAAGAAACCCTAGAAGAACTACTAAAAAGATTAGAAATAGAATACTCACGAATCACAGTAGAAAAAGACGAAGACGAAAGCTACAAAATCAATGTAGAATCAGAAAATCCTAGCATTCTTATTGGATATCATGGTTTAAATGTACAAGCAATTCAGCACATCCTAAAAGTGCTATGCTGGAAAAAAACAGAAAACAACATGTACAATATCTTTTTAGATATTGATAACTACAGAAAACGCCAAGAAGAAAATGTAATTGCCTTAGCTGAAAGAAAAATCGAATCAGTAAGACAAAACGGACGCCCACAACATTTACCACCAATGTCTGCTTACTTCCGTCGCCAAATACACACTCTTTGCATGAACACTGGCTACGAAGACATCGAAACACTCAGCCAAGGCGAAGACGACAGAAGACACATAATCATTAAATTAAAAAACTAATGAGCTTGCTCAAAAAGTTAACAGGATGGACACTATTATCACTAGTGCTTTTTACCAATATAAAAACACCAACTTTAGCAGAATTTACAGATGTAGACATAGAAGATCCACATTATGTAGCAATAAGTTACCTTCAAGAACAAGGCATTATTAGCGGATATGAAGACGGTAGCTTCAAACCATATAAAAAAGTGAATCGCGCAGAAGCCCTAAAAATGCTAACACTGGCAAGTGGTGTAATTTCCGACTCCACAATCACAATTTTAGAAAATCCAGCAGCACCATTCACAGACACTCCCCCTTTCGCCTGGTACACAAAATATCTAATTGCAGCAAAAGAAAAAGGAATTATAAACGGCTATGAAGATGGAACTTATCAACCAGAAAGTAATGTAAAACTTATAGAAGCACTTAAAATTTTCCTAGAATGTTTTAATGACTTAGAATACCCAGACCCAACAGAATATAGTTTCGCCGACAGCTCGCAAGAAGACTGGTATGCAAAATATGTAGCCTATAGCGCCTCAAAAGATATGCTAACAATTACAGCACAAAACGAAATTCTTCCAGAGCAAGAAATGACGCGTGGCGAACTTGCAGAAATAATTTACAGAAAATACAGATCAAAAGAAGGTTATGGATTTGGAAAAGCAACATATTATGGAGCGGCCGCCCATGGTCGCAACACAGCCTCAGGTGAAACTTTTGATAAAGATGCCTTAACAGCAGCCCACAAAACCCTACCATTTGGCACAATTGTAGAAGTAACAAACCTAGCAAACGGCAAAAGCATACAAGTAAAAATCACAGATCGCGGACCATACGGCCCAGGACGCGTAATAGACCTTTCTTCAGGAGCGTTTAAAGAGTTAGCTCCACTCTCACAAGGAGTAATGTATGTTCAATACAAAGTAATAGAATGATAGACAAACCATACCCCCCAAGACCTCGCCGTAAACCAGTGCAAACACTGCATATGGAAGCAGACAGAACGATTAAAGCTCTAATAATAACATTAGGAATAATGATAGTAGCTTTATCAGTTATTTTTCTAATTAGCACAAACGAAAGCTCACAACTTGGATACACCCTACAACAAGTAAAACTAGAAAACGAAGAACTAAAAACAGAAAACAGAAACCTAACAACACAAATTACAGAATCCACAGCCGTAACCGACATGAAAATGAACATGACCCCACCAGAACAAAAAACCTACGTCACAGAGGAAGATAATAAAGTAAAGTAGCGAAAGTAAAATAATTTGACTTTACGCCGCCAATCCCTATACTAATGCTTGCAAATTAAAAACAAGGTCCCATCGTCTAGTGGTTAGGACAACAGGTTTTCATCCTGTAAACAGGGGTTCAATTCCCCTTGGGACTACCAAAAAATCTTCAAAAATTAATTCTAGATAAATTCTCAGGTAAAGCTAAAACGGCATCCTTATTGAATTTAAACCTAATACCAGAGACCATCGCCTGCTCAGCATCCATTCCAACCTCATCAGGAGTAACTATCGGCTCTAAATTTGGAGGTTGCATAGCTCTCCATCTATCATAAAAAACGTCACCATTAACTGGCAAATTAACATCCGCCAAACACGCCACAACATAAGCCAAAATAGTAGCAGACAAAGCGTACACAGCGGGCAAAGTTAGCCTCTCAGCCAAACCATCTCCATAGTCTCTTCTATCAATCATGTTGTTTTAATAAATTTAAGAGTGGATTATCAACCATAGAGAAGAAAAAGTCAAAATATCATTTTTTTAAAATTGACCACCACCCCATAAGCCACCTATCATACCAACATGACATGGAAAAACCTCTCAACAGAAAAAATACTAGAAACGCCATATTTCAGCATAGAAAAAAATAAGGTACAAAAATCGGACGGCAAAATCGTTGACCCTTTCTACGTCATCAGAAGACCAAATGTAGTAACAATCGCTCCATTAACAGAAAACAATGAAGTTATTTTGATAAAACAATACAGACATGGCATAAATTTAGAAGCCTACGAAATTCCAGCAGGACATGTAGAAAAAGATGAAAATCCTCTCGATGCCGCCCACAGGGAACTGCTTGAAGAAACCGGCTACAACAGCAAAGAGCTTATAATGATTAACGAATCTTACTCATCTGTCGGAATTTTAGACAATAAAAACTTCTTTTACATAGCTCAAAACTGTAAAAAAACGCATGAACAAAACCTAGATGAATCAGAAGAAATAGAAGTAGAAATTTTTAAAATCAAAGAAGCAATGCAAATGATAAAAGACGGAAAAATCAAAGATATGGCATCAATTACAGGACTATTACTGCTCGAAAATTATCTCTCTTCAAGATAACAAATACACCCCTCTAAACTGTCAACTCCTTTCTAATAAGTTCCCTTTTAATTGGAATATAAGTTTGGTATTATCTTAATTACCCACTAGATGTTGTGTGTCATCCTCAAATTAGCCTACAATATCTAGTTTTCCCCTCATTCCTGGGAAAAATCGTAAAAAGCACTTCCTTAACCCATCTCATTCCTATGTCCCCTATCAAACAGATCAAAAAAAGGAATGGCGAATTGGCACCTTTCGATCAAGAGAAAATTGCCGAAGCCATCTGGAAAGCCGCCCAATCAGTAGGCGGATCAAATAAAGAACTTGCAAACCAAATTGGTAATCAAGTTGCCGCTGTATTAGAAGTTTTCTTTAAAGACGAAAGCAATGTACCTAATGTGGAACAAATCCAAGATTTAGTGGAGAAAATTCTAATTGAAGGTGGTCATGCAAAAACAGCAAAAGCTTACATCCTATATCGTGCAAAGCATGAAGATGTAAGAGATATACAAAAAGACATCCTAAATGGAAAAACAACAAAGCTACCACTATCAGACAACGCTCTAAGAGTACTCGCAGGACGCTACCTTCAAAGAGATGAAAATGGAGAAGTATGCGAATCACCAGATGAAATGTACAGCCGCGTAGCCACAGCCTTAGCGGAAGTAGAAAGAGACTATGGAAAATCAGAAGCTGAAGTTCAAGATTATGCGACAAAATTCCGCGATATTATGTACAACTTCGAATTCACGCCAGCAGGAAGAACTCTTGCAAACGCCGGAGGAAAAACTCGTTTAGTTGCAAACTGTATCGTACTACACTTCCAAGATAGTATGGACGGTATTTTCTCAACACTTCACGATGCTGCCCTACTACAACAAGCTGGATCAGGCCTAGGATTTCCATGGCACCTACTACGCCCAGCCGGGACTAGAACAAACAAAACACAAGGAATGGCATCAGGGCCAGTTTCATTCCTAAAAGCCTACAATGAAGCCTTTGGAGTTATTAAACAACAAGGTCGTCACGGAGCAAATATGGGAGTTATGAGAATCGATCATCCGGATATTCTTGAGTTTATAGAAGCAAAATGGGAAGAAGGTACTCTAGTAAACTTTAATATTTCAGTAGGACTTACTGATGAGTTCATGGAAGCAGTTAAAAATAACTCAAAAGAACCATGGTACTGTTCATGGAACGGAGTAAAAATGAAACCTAGAAGAATCATTAGAAATCCAAGAGGAGCATTTGTTGAAGCAATAGAGGAAAACATCACAGCTTCAGAACTTATGGATAGAATTATCAATGCCGCATGGAGAAACGGAGAGCCTGGAGTACTTTTCCCAGACGCAGCAAATGAAACAAACCCAGTACCTGGAATCGGACGCCTAGAAGCCACAAACCCTTGTGGTGAACAATGGCTACACGATGGAGATGTTTGTAATCTTGGATCAATCAATTTGGCAAAATTCGTAAAAGACGGACAAATCGAAGAAGCAAGACTAAGAGAAGTAACATCTTTGGCAACAAGAATGCTTGATAATGTAATTGATTTATCAGACTTCCCTGTAAACAAAGTAAACCAAACATTCCGCGACAATAGACGTTTAGGACTAGGAATCATGGGCTTTTCAGACATGCTGTACCAATTAAGACTACCTTACAACTCACCAGAAGGTAGAGAAGCAGCAGAACGCGTAATGAAAATTGTTAACGACGCCTCACACGACACTTCAGAAAAAATTGCAGAAGAAAAAGGAGTTTTCCCTAACTGGGGTAAAAGCATATACGGCCCACAAGGATCAGGACGCAAACAAAGAAATGCTGCAAAAACAACAATTGCACCTACAGGATCAATTTCAATGATTTTCGATTGTAGCTCAGGAGTAGAACCATTCTTCGCACTAGCATATTACAAACAAGTAATGGGTGGTCAAAAACTAAGATATGTAAACTCTCTACTTGAAGCAGAATTAAAAAGACTAAATCTCTACCGTGATGACATTCTAGAATCAATTATCAACAAAGGAACAATTCAACACATCAAAGAAATACCTGAAGAAACAAGAAGGGTTTACGTAACTTCAATGGATATAAGCGCAGAAGATCACATTCTTATGCAAGCAGCATTCCAAAGACATGTAGATAACTCAATTTCAAAAACAGTAAACTTCCCTAATGAAGCAACTCGTGATGACGTTCGCCAAGGTTATATCTTAGCATGGGAATCACGATTAAAAGGCTGCACAGTTTACAGAGACGGATCAAGAACAGAACAAGTACTAAATCTAAACTCAGAAGAAAATAAGGAAGAAGCATCAGAAATCACAGAAACAATCGAAATTAGCGAAACTATTATTCAAGAGATCGCTCCCCCACCTATCTCAGAAGCAAATCGTAGCCATATGAGCATTGGAATGACTTTCGACAAAAAAGAAATAATCAAATCAAAAAAATGTCCTGAATGTGAAAGTAATATTCAAATCTCAGAAGGATGTATGCTTTGCTTAAGCTGTGGATTCTCAGTTTGCTCAGTGTAATTGACTTAACAGAAGAAATATTGTAATTTAAAGGCTCCTTAATTGGGGCCTTTATTGTCTACAAACATGATCAATAAAATAACATTTAAAGAAAATCGGCTAATATTTAAGAGCAATCTTGAAGCAGGAGTGCGTGAACCGGCAGTACCTCAAAAAACTCCGGAAACTGAAAATCTTAAAGACAAACTAACTCCGCAAGAATATGCAGACTTTAAGGGAGAAAAAATAACGAGACAAGAACTTGCTAATCAAAAAAGAGAAGCAGACGAACAAACGAAAAAAATCCTAGCAAAAGCAGATAAAGAAAATATTTTTGATAAAAAAACGATTGCAAAATATCTCAACCAAATAGATGAAAACATTAGTCCAGCAAAAGCACAAAAGTTAAAGGAAGAAATTGAAGCAGCACTCAAAAATTCAAAAACAAAAGAAGATAAAGAAAATGAAGTTTTAGATATAAACTCTCCAGAGATTGAGCTTTTTCATAATAAATTTCACGGATTGCTTGATAAAAATCTCCACTTAATAGGAACAAAACAAAAGCATGAATACGATAAATGGTTTCATGAAGAACTAGAAAAACAATGCACAGTAAAAAATGCAAAAGACCTAATAAGACGTTTTGAAGGGATAGATTCCACAGATCAAGGAGGGCTTTTCCCACGCAGACAAAACTACAATGAACTTAAAGAACTTTACACAAAGTTTGGACTACAAAGTCCAGAAATTGAATCCGAATATGTTAGAACAGAAGGCTTATCAGAAAGAAAAGCATTCTTAAAAAACGCGAAAGAACAAGAATATCAACTCCGTACTTCAAACCCCATCTTTTATTCTAAAAAATCCAAAGAAGGAATAATGAAGGATATTTTAAAATCTAAGAACCCAACAGAGCAACAAGAACAAATTCAAATTCAAAAAAGAGCTGCAATCAATGAATCAGCAGGATTTATAGCATTTAACTCTCAAACAAAAATTGCGGGCATGAGTTTCCAAACCGTGAGTGATGCTTCACAAAGAGTAATTCTTGGCTTTTATCAAGACACAACAAGCCTAAAAGATCGTGAAATGTTTTCCTCACATTGGCCAAAAGCAGCAGAAGCAGAAGGCAATTTATACCATGAACTTGCAAAAATATACAAAAATGATAGTGAAGGATTAAAAAAAGCACTAACCACATTTTCAATATTAGACTTCCAAGAAAAACAAAAATCCCTCAAAGAAAATGAAAAAGATCTTCACACAAAAGAGGGACAAGAGAAATTAGAAAAAAGTTTATTAATCAAAGCTGCTCACACAAAAATTGACGAAGCAGCTCACAAAAAAATACTTTCAAAAAGCTCACAAGAAAAATATAAAGTATGGTTTTCAGATCCCTCAAACCACAGAGACCCAGCAACAAGAAAACCAGGATCCACAGAACAGCTCGAAGTACACTTCAAAAAATTAACAAGCAACACTCCAGATGAAAAAGCAAAAAACCTTAAAGCCTATGAAGAAAAAAGAAATAACTTTAAAGACTTAGTAAGTAAATTAAAAGAAGCCAATCCAAACATTAGTGATCACGAATTACAACAATGGCAAGATAAGTTTGACCAAGCTGGTTGGCACGAAAGAGGAAATTTAGAAGAAGAAATTAAACAAGAAATTAAGGCTTCAAAAAAAGTTCAAAGTGAAACAAAAGAAGCAAAAAATGCATTAAATATAACAAAACCAGAATCATCAGAATCAAGAGAAATTTCACCGGAAATGAAAGATTTACTGGTTCTATTAGCACAATGCGAAGCAGAAGACACCTACGAAAGTATTCACGAAGGATATTTAGCCATATTTAATTTCAAACTTCAAATGATACAAGAAAACGGACCATCGTATCAATTCAGCACAGTTTTTTTACATAATGAAGCTAAATTTGCAACCCTACTAAAAAATAAACAAACCAATGCAACTACACCAAAAGAAACAACCATAGAAGATTCTGTAGATAGAAAACTTGATGATGAAAAAACAAACAAAGAACTAGAACAAGTTGCGATTGAAGAAATAAACGAAGAACAAACAAGAGTAAACGCAAACTCAAATGGAGAGAAAAGTGCACACGAAAGAAGCGAAGAAGAAGCAAAATCAGAAACTGTACAAGGAAGTGAAGAAAGAGAAATTACAGAAGCTTTTTATCAAATGGATAGAGAAAATCACGACAACCAAAGTAATCATATCGAAGATGGCAAAGCTACAAAAATGGATGAAATAATTTTAAACAACAGTGAAATGAACGCCAACAACCTTTTCAAACAAAAGCATGCAATCAAAGAACACAGTACAGACATAAACAAAAATGAAGGATTCAATCACATAATTATCAAAGATGAAAAAGGAAAAGAAATAAATTCAAATTCAGAAAGAAAAGCAAAAATAGAAAACAGGTCAGAGGAAAAATTAAACAAAATTGCCGAAGAAGCTATGAAAGAACAAAGCGTTAGAGAAGCAGCAAAAGGAAATAGTTTCAATGAAACTGCAAATTTAATAGCAGCAAAAAGAGCATTAGAACAACAAAAAGAAGAGGCAAAAAGAAAAATACCCCAAGCAAGTTAAAAGTGCTAAAATAAAAGCATGATTCTAGGTTTAACAATAATCATTCTAGTTTTTGGAGTAATAATTTTTCTATCAATATCATTTTTTATAGGCATATTTGGTGGTGGCCCTTTTGTACCAACGCCATTCCCAGCAGTACACAAAGTATTAAAAGCTGCAAAGATCAAAAAAAATAACAAGCTATATGATATAGGAGCTGGAGATGGTCGCTTCATACATTTTGCCTCAAAAGATTATCAAGCAAATGCAGAAGGTTTCGAAATGGATCCATTTGTTTTCTTTCTAGCAAAAATGCGACAAAAAATATTTGGTTGGCAAGGAAAAATGACCTATGGAAATTTTACAAAAAAATCACTTAAAGATGCTGATATTTTAATTTGTTACATGATGCCTGAAACGCTTGCAAAATTTCAAAAAAAATTCGATAAAGAATTAAAAAAAGGCACAAAAATAGTTTCATACGCTTTTCACATAGGAAATTGGAAACCAAAAAAAATAATCCCGAAAGAAGGCAAAATAAGCCAAATATTTATTTACGAAGTCTAGTGGATAGCATAGCCAAATCTCCAATTTCAAAACCACAGCACCCACCTACAGCCGCAACCTGAGGAAAATTATCTATCAAATATTCAATTTGAGAAATTCTTCCCCTTACATCTTCTTTCACAACTTCACAAGAACCTTCTAAAGTTGCAGGATCTTGATCACTTCCATTCATGTAAAAAACATTCAATCTTCCAGTTTGATCATTCTCAAATGCTTTTCTAGCGCCTTCATAAGAACAACAATTAACTCCATAATAACGCACAAATCCACCAGCAAAAGATTCACAAGCACGAATTGCGGCAGTAACACTTTCCCCACTTTTCAAATTACCATCATTTCCAACTACGAAATTAATTGCAACATCTCTAGCATGTTTTCTTGCAGCCATAGCAGCACCAACAGCATCATTAATAGTTGGAAAAGTTTCAAACCATGGTAAACAATCAAAATCTTGCAAAGCAATAAGTTGCTCACCATGAAAATCTTTTGCATCAGCACTATTAATCAAAGAACCGTCATAGCAATTTTTTGCATAAGGCCCAAGAAAAAAACCATGCACCTTTTCAAAGCCAACAGCGTTTAAAAGAAAATCGGCCTGCAAATTAATCTGCCTTCTAAAAGCATCTACACCACCCTCCTCTCTTAAAAGGTTTCTAGCTCCAAAAGTAGCAGCCATCACTATATCAGCATATTTAGCATTAGCAGCCATTACTCTTCTAATCGCAGTGTTTTCATTATAATCATCACCTAACCTATGCTTTTCTTGCGCCAAAGCGGATCCATAAGGAGCAGACAATAACTGAACTTTTTTACCTCTCATAACATCAAATTAATTCGCCAGCGATCTTAACTTAGCTCTAAAAACAAAGCAAACAAAAATATAATAAAAAACAAAAATAAAATCAGGCAAACCAGGAATATCGATTGAGGCAAAAGGAAAAGAGGCAAAAAAATTAACAAAAATAATTATTATTTCTAAAAAAAGAAACCCAAAGAAACCAAAAAAAGAACCTAAAAAAACAGATGCCAAACCAAAAAGCATAGCCAAAGGTACAAAAGGCAAAACAAACAAATTAGCCAAAATTGAAACCAAACTAAACCGTCCAAAATTTATAATCACAACAGGAAGCGTAAAAATCTGAGAAGCAAGCGTCATCGCAAAAGTTTCTTTAATTAAAAATCTATTCGGCAAAACTCTCAAACTCTCTTTTAAATGATCCCCTGCCAATACAAGCCCTAAAGTAGATAAAAAGGAAAGATGAAACCCAACATCATAAGCAATTACATTAGGATTAAAAATAGCCATAAAGAATGCAGATATGAACAAAGACCTTAAAACAAAATATTCACGACCAAAGTAAATTGCTAACAAACTTAAAGACCCCATAATACCAGCCCTAACAACAGATGCAGAAGCCCCAACCAAAAACACAAAACAAAAAATCAAAAAAACAGAAATCCAAAATCTTTTTTTAATAGGAACAAAAGCAAATAAAAAATTAACAGCCAAAATAACCAAGGTTATATTATAACCAGATATAGCAATAATATGAGTTAAACCCGTCTCATTAAAATTTTGCATTAAATCATTTGCAATCCCTCGTCGACTACCCAAAATTAAACCTGCCATAAAAGAGCCATAAGGTTCTGAATATATTTTATTCAATCGTTGTTCAAACTTTCCCTTAATATTAAACAACACCCTCAAAAAACTTACATTTTCTTCAACACTAAGAACCTCTACCCCATCAAGTATTTCGTAAACTTTAAAAATAGATAAATAGTTTTTGTAATTAAAATCTTCAAAATTTTCTATTTTTTTCATTACCCCTTTAATCATTAAACAATCACCATACTTATAATTAGGATATTTAGGTAACTTTAATAGAACTTTCAAATCATCGATTTCAAAAATATACCGCGCATCAAATTCTCTAATATCGGGCTCTGCCACAATACATCCTCGCATTTGCACATCACCATATGGCAACTCATTAATAAATAAATATGGAAAAGAAAAATAAAATACTCCACAAACAAGCCAAATAAAATACCATCTAGGTTTTAGAAAAAACATAATTACGAAGCAGCACAAAAATAAAACAAAAAACTTTTTCGCAAAAATAAGTGCTCCAAAAAGTATGCCAAATAGAAATAAAATCATAATTTTCATACACAAAAATTAGAATGAAAACATTAAGTTTTTCTAAATTCTTTAAATTGATAAAAGACAGGAAACAAAGTACTATAATCCAGATGAAAAAACTGTTTTTAATAACTACATTATTTGCTCTAATTGTTAGCAACAATACTGCATTTGCAGCATTTTTAGACGTTCCAGAAAATCACAAAAATGCTACAGCAATCGAATACCTTCAAGAAAATGGAGTAATTCAAGGCTATTCAGACGGAACTTTTAAACCAAACAACACTATAAATCGTGCTGAGTTTTTAAAAATAATCATTGAAGGATCAGATATTCCAACAGATATTACAAATAATGCTCCATTTCCAGACGTACAAAATGATGCTTGGTACGGAAAATATGTAAAAAAGGCATACCACGAAGGATGGATAATTGGTTATACAGATGGAAAATTCAAACCAGAAAGAGAAATAAGCAAAGTTGAAGCATTAAAAATAATTGCAAAGGCCCAAAAATGGTCTGTTAAAAACACTGTTTTAAATAGCCCTTTTGAAGATGTAATAGCGTCAGAATGGTACGCACCATATGTAGAATATGCCAAAGAACATCAATACCTAGAAGAAACTGGATCATTATACGGACCTCACATTCAAGCAAACCGCGGAGGTATAAGCGAGGTTATATATAGAACAAATGTAGATTTTGAAAACCAACCACCAAACAACGAAAACACAACGCCAACTAATAACACCACGGAAACAAACCAAGGAAGTTTAAATTTTCAACCTTATACAGTCGGCAAAATACCAGCAGATTTTTTCAATAACATAACATTGTCAGAAGATCTCCCAAACACCTTCTACCAAGGGGAAGTTTACATACTATCAGGAACCATAACACAAAGTGGCTATAATTCTGCCACAGCAGCCCTCTATGAATTATCATCTACAACGCCAAAAACATTTATAGAAAATACTAATGGCAACAGTTTTAGCATACCAATTTATTTCGCAACTCCAGGAAATCATCGTATAGGACTTCTACCAGGAGAAAGTGGAAGTACAAAAACAGCAAACATATCCGTATTACCAAATCTGCCAAAAAACACAGAAACAGAAATAGCAAATAGTGCTACTAATATTCAAATTCAGTTCCAAAACAACAAAACCAACATAAAATTAAACAGCGAAAATTCTACTTTCAAAAAAATAATACTCACTCAAAATGATCAAAAAGTAACTTATCTAAACAGACAAAACATTAACAGTTTGCCAATTCAATTCAAAGATTTCCAAAACTTTAAAAATGGAAATGTTCAATTAACAATTGAAACAGCAAAGATTGGTAGTACAGTTCCATTATCTCTCACTTCAAATTTTGCTTCTAGTTCAACAGTGAATTTTACAGCAACGGAACATTCATTTTCAATCATCGAAGATAAATATATTGATTCAGTAATTCCAGAAACACTCAGTTTTGGATCAACAATAAATTTTTCTGGCACTGTAAAAAGAAATACAAAAACAAAAGCTTATGTAATTAAACCAGACGGATTTACAGAAACTTTAACACTAAAAACAACAAGCCAAATAGGAACATATTTTGATTCAAATATAATTCTTAATGGTGGCAACTTCACATTTACCTACGTTCCACAATCTAGTGGTACATATATAATCGAAATAAATGACCAAGATGGATTAGCAACTGTAAACCATCCAATTTACATAGGCAACACCGTACCACTTATTCCAGATTACTTTGACATAAATAAACGCACCACCCTATTCAATGGAGATTTAGACCTAAACAATGAACAACAAAACCTTTTAACTCTAATAAACCAAAGTAGACAAGCTCAAGGTTTAGCACCCATAATTTTAGACAATCAATTAAACAACCTTGCTCAAAATCACTCAAACGACATGCATCAAAATAACTATTTCGGACACTACAATCTGCAAAATCAAACACCAGATGACAGAAGAATAGCGGCAGGAATAACAACAAGTGTAGGAGAAAATGTAGCAAAAGATGTTGGCATAAAATTTGCTCACTATGGGCTTATGCGAAGCGCTGCACACCGTGAAAATATTTTAGATGAAAACTGGACAAGAGTAGGAATAGGAATCACTTTATCTAATGGTTACCTTTTGATTGCCGAAGAATTTTCAAGTACACCAATAACATCAGAAGATCTCACTAAATATAAAAACGAACTACTTACAAAAATTGGCGACTTAAGAACAGCAGCTTCAGTAAGTGGATTAGTTATAAAAGATGATTTAAACCTCGCAAGCAAATACTTAACCGATAAAGTAATTATAGAAAAAGCAACAATTAACAACGCTCTGTTTAATGAAGCATTAGATACTTATGGCGTAACTGGATTATCACAAGCAATAGGCAGAAATCACAGCCAATGGAAAGTTATCTTAGACTCAATACTTAATGATGAAAAAGCACTATTAACAGACCCTAGTAACATCAACATCGGAGTAGATATTCAAGTCGATGAAGTCGGCACAATTCATGCTCTGATTATTCTTAACAAAAATAACTAATATATGGATTTCAAAACAAAAAAAATCCGCAAACACAGGAAGGAACACAAACCACCCCAAATTTTTTTAGAAAAAAAACACAATAAAAAAATTACTTTTGCACTTATCACAACAACAATAATCATAGCTCTAGTTGCAACTGGAATCGTAAAAGCTGTCAGTTCAATTAGTCTATCTTTTGTTTTAAAAGCTGCAGGCGATGAACTACAAGCAGACACATATGGACATACCAATTTCCTACTGCTTGGAACCGGTGGAGAAAATCATGAAGGTGGAGATCTTACCGACACAATAATGATAGCAAGTTTAGATCAAGAAACTAATCAAGTGAGTATGATCTCAATACCACGCGATTATTATGTAAAAGATGATGTTCTAATAGATTCAAGAATTAATGAAGTATACCTAAATGCAAAAACTAAATTCGGTAGTACATCTGAAGGTTTAGAATATGCAAAAAATAAAATAGAAAATATTGCGGGAGTACCAATTCACTATTGGTTAAAAGCTGACTTTAAAGGATTCAAAGAACTAGTAGATGCAATTGGAGGAATAGATGTAAATGTTGAAGAGGCAATTTATGATCCTTACTACCCTAAAGATGAAACATTTCTATATGAAACTTTTTCAATATCTCCAGGACCGCAACATTTAGATGGAGCAACAGCACTTAAATATGCCCGCAGTAGAAAAACCACCTCAGATTTTAGTCGTGCACAAAGACAACAACAAATAATCTATGCAATTAAAGAAAAAGCCCTCTCAAGTAACATAATCTTTAGCAAAGCAAAAATAACAAATATTTTAGACACTCTAAAGGCAAACATAGAAACAAACATAACAATCAAAGAAATTCTTACACTAGGATCACTCGCAAAAGACATAGATAGAAATAGCATATCCCACTTCTTAATTCATGATGATCCAAGCCAATGTGGAGGATTTGTATATACTCCATTGAGACAAAATTATTATGGAATGTTTGTACTAATTGAAGCCGGAAGTAAATACAATTACATTCACAAATATTTCGATCTACACCTCAACACACCTTATCTAAATCAAGACACAACACGCATACAAATACTTAATGGTACAAAAAGAGGTGGCGCAGCAGCAGAAACTAAACAAGTTCTTAAAAGATTTTGTTTGGATATCACTAGATTCGGCAACGGACGCAATAAAGAAGTTACAGAAACAACATACTATTACAAAAAGAAATATGACGAAGATGGAGAAGAAATAGATTCTAAACCAGCAATTTTAGAATTTTTACAAAAAATAATACCAGGTAAAGAAAGTAATCAATTACCAACTGAATACGAAGAATTAGGATATTGGGCTGACGCAGATCTTATCATAGAGCTCGGAAGCGATTATACAAATTCACCAAACTATTTAGAAGATCCATATTATTATTTACCGGATGCGGAACTCTATCAAAGTCCTACAACCGAAACAACCACAACTACAAATGAGAATTAATAAATACATTGCAGCTAACAGCAAATACTCTCGCAGAAAAGCCGATGAATTAATTGAACAACAAAAAGTAAGAGTTAATGGTAAATTAGTTAAAGATTTAGGCACAACAATAGATCCGGAGAAAGATGAAGTAATGGTAAACGGCCATAAAATTCATAAGTCCAATGATTTAATATACCTCGCACTTAACAAACCAGCAGGATACGTAACCACTAGAAAGGACGAAAAAGGAAGGCCAACAGTAATGGATTTAGTTCCAAAAATTGCCAACCTAAAACCTGTAGGAAGACTAGATTTCGAAACAGAAGGCCTAATACTAATTAGTAACGACGGTGATTTTATTAACAAAATTACACATCCAAAATTTGAATGTGAAAAAGAATACTTTGTAATTGTAAAAGGCTTAGTTACTACAGCAGAAAAAGCAAAACTTGAAAGAGGAGTAAAAGTAGAAGGCAAATACACTTCCCCATCAAAAGTAAACATCATAACAGCAGATGAAACTAAAACTACCCTTACAATAAAAATTCACGAAGGACGCAACAGACAAATAAGAAAAATGTTTGCAGTGCTAAAACATTATGTGAAATACTTGAAAAGAATATCAATTGGCGAAACCCAACTTGGTACTTTAAAGAAAGGTGGATACCGCAAATTAACAAAAGAAGAAATAGATGCTTACAAGTTTGATTAGTTTATATATAGCAAAATCTCTTAACTCAAGCTTTGATTTCAATATCACAGCAAGTCCATCAAACATTGAGCCACAAGCGGTTAAAACTGCCAGTTTCGATTTTTCAAATCTAATTACTACGAAAAAAATACCAATCAAAAAAACTCAATTTGTTTCACCAATCATAAATGCTGAAAGTTCTATCGCAATCGATATGGAAACTGGAACAATTTTATATGAAAAAAATGCACACAGAAAAAGAGAAATAGCTTCAATCACCAAGTTAATGACATCTCTTATAATTATGGAAGAAAACGAACCAACTGAAATTGCTACAGTAACTCACAATGCAGCAACTACTGAAGGGTCAACTATGTACCTCAAACCAGGTGAACAAATAACAGTTGAAAATTTACTATTCGGAGCAATTATCAATTCCGCAAACGATGCAGCAGTCACACTTGCAGAGCACAATGCGGGATCAACACAAGAATTTGTAAAAAAAATGAATGAAAAAGCTAAATCTTTGGGACTAATAAATTCCCATTTTTCCAACCCTATAGGATTAGACAGTTCACAAAACTACTCAACATCATTCGATCTAGCAAAATTAGCACAACACATTTATAACTACGATTTCATTAAAAAGGCAGCAGAAGTAAAAGAAATGAAAGTTACATCAGTAGATGGCGCTTTCACACACCAACTAGAAACAACCAACGAACTATTAGAAGATAGCTATTTAAACATCAAGGGCCTAAAAACGGGGCATACCCAAGCCGCTGGTCTTTGCTTAGTATCAATTGCTGCCAATGATGATAATAAAGAAATACTCACAATAGTACTAAACAGCCCCGCTCGCTTCAAAGAAACCAAAATACTCACCGATTGGGTCTTTAGAGCATACAATTGGTAAAAATTAATAAATCCAAATGAATATTTTACACCAAACAATTTCAAACCTTACTTTAATAACAGGCTCAAGCACCATAGCCTTCATTATAGCACTATCTATAACCCCTTGGTTTACTAAGCAATTAATAAAATTCAAAATTGGAAAGCAAATTAGAGAAAATACTATGAGTGGAGAAAAATCCACACTATTTTCAGCATTACACGCAAAAAAAAGTGGAACTCCTACTATGGGAGGATTACTAATATGGGGAACCGTAATTTTAGTTGCAGCAATATCACGAATACTTTCCGCAACAGGCGTATTCGACAGATCACTTTTAAACAGAAAAGAAACCTGGATTCCCCTTTTCACTCTAATCACTTGTGGAATTTTGGGAGCTGTAGATGATTATTTAAATGTCAAAGGTATTGGAAATACAAAAGGATTAAGCGCAAAATTAAAACTTCTATGGCTAACAATATTTAGTGGAATTGGAGCATATTGGTTCCACTTTAAACTTGGATTTAATTCAATCAATCTACCAATACCCGGAGCAGATAATTTTGAAGTTGGCATTTGGTACATACCAATTTTTATCTTTGTAATTATTGGAACAGCCAATGCAGTAAATTTCACAGACGGATTAGATGGATTAGCCAGTGGGCTTCTAATAATGTCTTTTGGAGCATTTGGAGTTATTGCCTACATCAAAGGTCTACTAATACTTGCAGCACTATGTGGCGTAATTTGTGGAGCCCTATTTGCATTCTTGTGGTTCAACGTTCCTCCAGCAAGATTTTACATGGGCGATACAGGATCACTTGCACTTGGAGCAACGCTCGGAGTAATAGCCATGCTAACTCAACAAACACTCATTCTCCCAATAATTGGTTTCATATTTGTAATAGAAACTCTATCTGTAATCATACAACTTTTTTCAAAAAAATTCTTTAAGCGAAAAGTATTTAAAATAGCTCCAATCCACCATCACTTTGAACAATGTGGATATTCGGAATTCACAGTCGTAATGCGTTTCTGGATAGTTGGTGCAATAATGGCAATTGCAGGAACAATACTTGGACTAATAAATTTAACTTAGTTGCCAAGTAAAGGATCAAGAGGTTTATCGTCCTCTAATCGCACACCAAATTCTTTGGCAGCTTGTTGTGTTTCTCTTTCCTCTAAGTTAATAACTGGCAACACAGTCCTTACTGGAACAGCAATCGCCGGAGTTATAATTTCATCTACAACAGTCTCATCTTTTTTATCAGCAATTACTGTAGGTTTTTCTTCTTCAACAGGTTTTTCCTCATCCAAAATTTTATCATCTTTTTTAATTTCCTCCTTAGGTTTTACTTTTTTAGCCAACCTTTCAACAACATTTTTAGCTTCAAATTTAGGATCAGATTCCTTTACCAAATTTAAATCCTTCTTCTGTGCTAAAACCTTGTCCTGAACATATTCCTCTAATTCTTTAGCATAATCATTATCTGTAATAGAAACCTCATTAACCAATCTCACAAAATCTTGAACCTTATTCTCAAAATTATTAATCACTTCACCAACCTTCACACGTTCTGATTCGGTAATTCTCGGATCAGACAATTTCAATTGAGCTGCTACAAATTTTTTCTCTGCAACATCAAGCTCCATTTTATTTCTTTTTACATCATCGAATGTAAGCCACATTTTCGCCTCCTCTCTCAAAGATGAATCAAAAGAAACATCCTCAATATCTGTTACACCCAAACTAACCATACGAGCAGAAACCAACCTTTCTTCAACAGCAATCAAATATTTTTGATCATCATCTAAATTGTTTGCAATCCATTTATCACTTTTTTCACTGTCATCAATTTCTTGAATTTCAACTTCTTCACCAACTTTAGAAACCACTTTTTTTCCACTAAGTAATCTAGATACATTAGCTGCACCATCTCTCAACTCCACATCATTGTTAAAAACACCAACTTCAACACCACTTTCATCCACTTCAACATTAAAGGCAGCTTTTTTCGTTGTTAAATAAAGATCTCCCGCCTCTACAGAAAAAGACGAATCATCTTCATCCAACAAATTAACAACATTAGACCACACATTTCCACCTTTAACAGTAACTTCAACATGACTACTAACAACACTTTGAGTAGGCTTAGAAAGCTTTTTAACCACAACCTCAGTTAAAGAATCTAATCTACTAACACTATCATCAAAAAATTTAACAGTCGCATAAGAACGCTCACCTGTCATTAAAGAATCATCTTCATAAATTCTCATTCCTTTCTCAACATTTACAAAATCTCCACCTCTATAAACAGCAACATCACCATCATAATCATCCAAAGTGGTAAAACTAGCCGCTCTCACAACATTTGTATTTATATTAACAAACGAAAACAGTCCAAAAACCATTAAAAACATCAGAAAAGCACTCAAAACTTTCTTGTTAAACTCAAAAAAAGCTGCCCAATTAAATTGTATTTGCACAGTATCAGCAATCTTAGACATAAGCCTTTCTTTCATCAAAATCCTTTTATATAAAGGTAATTCAAAAGATTTTTGAGTATTTTTTACATAATCAACAACAGGCAAATCAATACCATTCAAAACTCTCATTTTTAAATGCATTTTATTTTCCTCTGCTAACAGTGGTTTTTCAACACTCTTTAACAATGAGGCTAATTGATCTAATTGTTGATTATTTTGATTATTCATAGTCACTTTATAAAACGCAAAAATATGTTATATGTTACAGAAATTCATTCTTAATCCCCATGTGTTTCAATTCAGCTTTCAAAGCACTCAAAGCCCTAAATTGAATTATCCTAATGCTGCCCTCACTTTTACCTATAATTTGAGCAATTTCAGCATTTGATAACTCGTTGATAAACTTATAAACCAATACATCTTGAAAAGGTTTTTTCAATTTTTTCAAAGCCTTCTTCAAATTCACACTATTCAACGCAGATTCAGCAGAATATACAGGATCATTATTATTTGTATGATCAGGTAATGACTCATTTAATTCTTCATACTGCTTATCTTTTGTTGCTCTATAATAATCAACTATTAAATTATGGGCGATTCTAAAAACCCAAGCCTTAAAATACTTACCTTGTTTTTGTTTATATTTACCTAAATACTGCCAAACTTTCAAAAAAACTTGCTCAACAATATCTTCGGCATCTACATCATTTACTCTATAAAACACATAACGATAAATTGGATCTACCAAATAATCATACAACTTCGCAAAGGCTTGATGATCCCCATCTTTTGCCATGCGTACTAAAGCCTCTATTTCGTCCCTATTATCATTCAATTTTTCTGGGTTCATAACAAGTGCAGATCATACTACAAAAATCTATTTTTTGCAACGATAGAAATGAAATTTATGCACATCTCATAAAATTGATCTTTTGCTTCACTTCCCCAAAAAATTACAGGTAAATTGATAAATTTTTATGCGGGATTTTTTAATGACTCAGAGACTACTTTTGCCGCGCCCTTCTATACTTCACATCAAAGCCATTTTTCGGAACTCCCAGTTTTATCTGCCACTTTTTCGGCCCATTTTCAACCACCACCCCATTATGCATAAATTCATGGTGGATTTTGCAGAGAGGGACGAGATTTTGAT
>PFDP01000002.1 GCA_002772535.1 Candidatus Peregrinibacteria bacterium CG10_big_fil_rev_8_21_14_0_10_36_19
AATGTTTAGGGCACTTCATAACCTAAAATTTTATGACAAATAGAGAGATTCATGTGAGGTTTTGTGAGCTTGGGAAGGAGAGTCGGAGGATTGTAAATGAGCTGGTGGCGATGCTGCCGGAAATTGCTCGGTTGGAGATTTTTAAAGATTATGGCTGTGCTTCGGTTTATGAGTATGCTTGTAAATATGCTGGTTTAAGCTATGCAGTTGTGCAAAAAGCGCTGTGGGTGGAGGAAAAATTGGTAGAAGCGCCGAAGTTAAAAGAAGCTCTAAGGGAGGTTGGCGTGCATAAGGTCGCGCTTTTTGCAACCCTTGCAAATGCTCAAAATGACGCAGCCCTAGCGGACAAAGTAAAACATATGAGCAAACCTGCTTTACAGGAGCTTTCTAAGGAGCTTCGTGGGAATGCCACTCCAAAAATGACAATCGATCTAGACGCCGAACTACAATTTCTATTTAACAAAATCAAAAAACAGCTCGGCATAGAAAGCGACCAAGAAGCCCTAAAAGCTATATTCAAAGCGCACTTAGAGCAGAAGGATGCTATGAAACAATCCCACAAAAAAGTCCAGAATATCCCCGGGGATGAAAAATCTAAAAACAAAAAACAGCTTTCCGAAGCCAAAAATGCCGCAGACACACAGCCAACGAAAAGCCACCCCATCAAAGCCCCTTCGGGAGAACACATTTCAGTTTCACGCTACATCCCAGCAAAAATCCGCAAAGAAGCCATATCAAAAACCAATGGAAAATGCACCTATCCAACTTGCATAAAAACCTTCGAAAATCTCCATCACCAAGATTATTTCGCGCATACCCATAACCACCAAAACCTCGTACCTCTCTGTAAAGTTCACCATGAATATGCGCATAACGGGCTAATTCAAGGTGAAAATCCACAGCTCACGCTCAGCAACGAAACCAATTATTACGATGAGTTATACAGAAAAGCGCGGAGATAATGGCCGCGCAAACATTCAATCTCATAACCGCACACAGTCCACACCTACCCTTTCACCACTTTCGCATTCCTAGCTAAGCCCTCTCTTTTTGCCCTCATCACTGGCGATCCGGCAAATTTTTGCAAAAAATCCTCAGAGCTTTTAATGGCTAAAACTTCATCCAAATTCAATTCTGATCCGGCAATTTTTGGCATGGTAAGCTCTCCATGGGTGGTGATTTTTTCACGAGCTCCATTGTGAGGGCACACCTCTTGGCAAATGTCGCAGCCATATAAGCGTTTTGTTTTCCTAATAATTTCTGCAAGTTCTGGAGGGATTTTATCTTTGTTTTCGATGGTTAAGTAGGAAATGCAAAGTCTGGAATCTATTACTCCTGGAGCGATAATGGCTCCGGTTGGACAAGCGTCTATACATTTACGACAATTTCCACAGGGGTGGGTTTTAATTTTAAAAGGAGATGGAGCTACTTCAAAAGCAAGCTCCAAAGTTGTAATTATTTCAGAAATAAAAACCCAAGAGCCGAATTCAGGAGTTATTAAGCAGGCATTTTTGCCTATCACTCCAATTCCAGCCTGTTCCGCAAGTGCTCTTTCAAGGATTGGGCCGGTGTCTACATAAGCACGATGTTTGTGTTCTGGTGCAATTTCTTCAAGAAATTTTACCAGCATTTTTAGTTTCTTTGTGATGATTTTGTGATAGTCGCGACCATAAGCATAACGCGCCACTTTTCCCTCTCCTTCTTTGACATCTTCCTGTTCTCGATAGTAGTTTAAAGCTAAAACAATCACAGATTTTGCGCCGGGGAGTATTTGTGTGAGGTCTCTTCTTTGTTCAATTTTTCTCATGTAAGACATCTCCCCCTCGTTGCCCTTTTCTATCCATTCGTCAAAAGCCTCTAGATATTTTGATTCTATTTTTGAGGGACTAAACCCTACCAGATCAAAACCCAGCGATTTGGCAAAATTAATAATTTGTTGTCTCATATGCATATGCTGCAATATTGCCGCCTTTTTTGCAAATGGTTTTTTTAATCTTGATGTTAATTTGCCAAATTTTGATGATACACTCTCGTCTTGCCTTAATTTTAAAAAACAAAAGTGATTGACCCAAGACATGAAGATTTTCAGAAAGCAAAAAACGCTATGCTTAAGGCAGATAGGATTTGTATTATTTCGCACAGGGGCCCGGATGGTGATGCTGTAGGTGCAAATTTAGCTTTGCGCTTAGCCCTTGAGGCTCTTGGTAAAACTGTTATTAGTGCCTGTGTAGACACTTTGCCAACCAATAGCAAATTTCTTCCAAAGGCCGATACTTATGTTCAAGATTTTGATTATGAGGATTTTGATTTAATCATCAGTGTTGATTGTGGGGATTTAAAGCTGGTTAAATTTCATGAAACAAAGCCTGAAATTTTAACTGGCGGAAAGCCTTTCATAAATATTGATCACCATGAATCAAACAACGGATTTGGAACTATTAATATTGTTGATCCTCACGCTTGTGCTACCTGTTTAATACTTTATTCATTCTTTGCTTTTTGTGACTGGAAAATTACTATCGACATTGCAAATTGCCTATTACACGGCATTTATTTTGATACAGGAGGTATGATGCACAGCAACACTACGAGTGTTGTTTTTAAAGTCTGTGGAGATTTAATGTCTCGCGGGGCAGATGTAAAACGCATTTCAAAAGAACTTTTCCATACCACCCCAGTAAACAAACTTCGCTTATGGGGAAAGATTTTAGAAAGAACTTATGTGAACGAAGAAGGTGTAACGATTTCTGCAGTTTCAAAGCAAGACTATAGAATGGTTGGTGCCAGTTCTCGCGATACTGGCGGCGTAATAGATTATCTCAATGCTGTGCCGGGCAGTAAATACTGTGTGCTTCTGGCAGAAGACGAAAAAGGCTTTGTAAAAGGCTCTCTGCGTACCCAAAGAGAAGATGTGAATCTTTCAGATGTTGCTGGTCAGTGGGGCGGCGGCGGACACCCAAAAGCTGCCGGTTTTGGTATGACAGGCCACCTAAAACCAGTGATGCACTGGAAAGTTGAAGACGGTGAAAACGGTGGCGTAGAGTTTTAAAGATCTTTCAAAAACTCACTAATATCATAGTGTTTTACTTCCTCAACAAGCTCAGTTGAAACCCCATCTCTATATTTTTGTGTTCCCATAAAGCTCACACGATTTTTGTCCTCGTACAAAATTCCCAAATAAAAATCATCACCAACATCTTCCACAAGTTTTCTAGCTTGCCAAATATCGGCGCGATCATAATTCGCAAGTTCCCTAACATCCTTCACTCGCGCCGCATACCACTCATCCGGAGTTTCCTTGTTGTAAGTTGGGCAAGCCTGTAAAACCTCCACAAAGGCAAATCCATCATGGTTTATTGCATCCCTCAAAACCTCAGTTAGGTTCGAAACTTCGCCAGAAAAGGCTCTTGCTACAAATGTTGCACCCAAACTCAAAACAAATTGTAGAGGGTTTAATGGTGGAATTGTTACTTCCCCAGGAGTTCCATTTCTGTGAGATCCGCATGGTGAAAGTGCTGATGCCTGACCAGTAGTTAATCCATAATTTTCATTATTATGGAAAATAAAAACCATAGGATAATTATTTCTTACGGCGTGTATTAAGTGTTGAGGTCCTTCGCTAAAAGTTGCTCCATCTCCAGCTGCAGCAATAACTTTCTGTTTAGTGTTTGCAAGCTTGCATCCGGCCGCCAAGCTCAAAACCCTGCCATGAAGTCCATGAATTGTGTATCCTTCAATCTTATCCGACCCATTTCCATTGCAGCCAACATCATAACAAAAAACAACATCTTGGCGGCCCAATCCCTCAAGTGCCAAAGCTCTTTTAAGGGCATTTTGTATTCCATAATTTCCACAATCTCCACACCAAGTAAAAACCTCTGGTGTTTCAAATTGCATATATTCTTTAGATAATTCTCCTAATTTTTTTACATCTTTATTTTCCATGAATAAAATTTAAAACATCATTTACAAAGAACGGACGGCCGTCATATTTCAATAAACGATCGGCAAATTTAAGGCCTGTTTCTGCCTCAATAAAATTTCCAAATTGGCCGGTAAAGTTATTTTCTATAAGGCACACTTTTTTGTTTTCTTTGAAAAATTTAATAGCAGCCTCTTCTTTTAATGGCATCACATAGCTGTAATGTAGGTAGTTTACCTTCACTCCTTGTTTTGCTGCCTCTAAAACAACATCGTTCATTACATTTTTAGAGCTCCCCCATCCAATAAATGAAATGTCAGCATCTTTTTCTCCGTATACAATTGGTTCCGGTAAAGCGTCTTTAATTAGTCCAACTTTTTTCATGCGCTTTTCCTGCATCGCTTTTGCTTTTTCGGCATCTTCTGTTAGTTCTCCTCTTTCCCAGTGCTCATCTCCATTTGCAAAGTAGTAGGCTTCGCTACTTCCAGGCATCCATCTTTGAGATACTCCATTGCTAGAAACGCTATATCTATCTTCGCCTTTTAAGTTTAAGAGATCATCACCTTCCACAAGACCTCGCTCAATTTTTATTGAGTTTTGTTTGAATCTTTCAACGGTGTATTTGCTTTCACAAATCACTTTTTCAGTTAAGAGAATTACAGGTGTTTGATACACCTCAGCTAAGTTAAAAGCGTGTTGTATTAGCTCGAAACAGTCTGTGGGTTCGCTAACGCCTATTACAACTCTAGGAAACTCTCCATGACCACTATACATCGCAATATTCAAATCTCCTTGTAGCGTCCAAGTTGGAAGCCCTGTTCCAGGGCCCGGCCTTTGAGCCACCACAATAACCAAAGGGTTTTCGATAATCCCAGCTAGAGAAAGGCTTTCTGTCATCAAATCAAAACCTCCGCCAGAAGTCGCTGTAAAAGCTCTTGTTCCCATATACATAGAGCCTATGGCCATTTGTACTGCAGTCATCTCGTCTTCAGCCTGTTTAACCAGCATTTTTGTTTTAGAAGCCATGTTTGCTAAGTGGCTTAAAATAGAACTAGATGGACTCATTGGGTAGGCATAAAAAGCCCTAACTCCGCAGTGTACGGCCCCAAGTGCAATGGCGTGATTTCCGTCTATTAGAATTTTTTTCTCACCCTTTTCAGGAGTTTCAATTTCCAGCATTTCAGAAACAGCATCAAACCCTGCTTTTAAACATCTCAAATCCAATTCCAAAAGTTTTGGTTTGCTCGCAAATTTCTTTTCTACTTGTTCTTGAACGAATTTATAATCAAATCCCAGCACTTTCCACAGCATTCCAACTAGCACAATATTTTGCATTAAAATATTCCCTCCAACACTAATTGCCGTTTCTCTCGTTGGCACATAAACAGTTTTACATCCTCTCGCTTCCATATCTTCCAAGATTTTCTTAATCCCAAATTGTCTTTCATATCCATGAATAAAAATTCCGCCATCTTTCAAGTCTTTGTAATAAGCCTCCATACTTGGCTTATCTATTGCCACCATTACATCCACATTTCCACAAAGCGCAAAAATATCTTCTTTGCTAAAATCAATCACAAAGCAACTATGACCTCCTTTAATGAGTGACGGATATTCTCTGTCTGCAACAACATCAAATCCCATTTCAACCAAGGCTTGTGTCACTATTTCACCAACGCTTAGCAGCCCTGCTCCACTCTGACCTATAATTTTTAAACTAATACGTGACATTAAATCAAATTAGATAATTCCTCAGCCCACTTTGCAACCAAACCATCTAAATGTGGTATTGGAGATTTTGCAATTTTAAGTGGCCTAATTATAACTTCAGCTTCTTTTTCTTTATAAAATTCTTCAATAATATTTGCCGATTCTATTAAATAATCACTATCATATTTCATATCTCCAAGACCAATTGTACAACACTTTTTCCCTTTTAAGTCAGCATTTTGGAAGCTCATAAAAAACTTTTCAAAATAAGTTTCAAGTTGTCCATGACCGTATGTTGGTGAAGCCAATATTAGCACATCAAAATCCCCTACATCCTCAGGCTTAGTTAGCTTAGCCTTTAGAAGAGTTATTTTATGATTTTTGGCACCAAGCACCTCTGCTACTTTTTCACAAACTAGCTCAGTATTTCCGCCTCCACTCCCATATATAATTGTAATATTTGACACAAACCGAGTTTAGCAGCGACCAAAAGCAATAACAAGAAATAAAACCGCCTATTTGCTAAAACTAATAAAATATGTTATAATATAATAAATTCATAACAAAAATAAATATGAACAATAGTCCAGAAATGTCAGTAGGTTCGGAACAAGTTAAAAGTTTGAAAGAGCATACTCAGGACGTTCTAGATTCTAAGTCTCCCCCTCTAAACAGAAGGGCGGATTTAACGCGCAGTTTTTTAAAGAGAAATGGCATGGACCAGAATTATCTGAATAAACTTGCCCAAGCATACGAAAAATCACCTCCAGACATTAATGACGACAAAAGTCTCACAGCCTTCGTGGTAGCCCTTCAGGCTGACAGCGGACTCCTCGATATCCAGCAAGATGGAATAATGGGCAAGCAAACTAAAGAAGCCATAGATAACTACGTAAAAATGTCCTTAGACTCTCTGAGTAAGACAGAAATTAAGTCTCAAAAAATGGCTGATTTAAAGTCAGCGGAAGATTTAGACGCTAAAAGCACCCAAGAAGAGTTAAAAAGGCTTGAGGCTCAATTAGCAGCCATGCCGCCAGAAGATCTATCTAAAGTATTTTCCAATGATTCAAGTTAACTTACTTAAAGCAGCGAAAACACAAATAGTGCATCTGAAAGTCTGTTGAGATATTTAAGTATCATTTCAGACTTTTTTAATTCCGCCTTAACAATCTCCCTTTCCGCTCTTCTACAAACGCTACGCGCTAAATGAAATCGTGCTGATTTTTCGCTTGCACCAGGCCTTACAAACTTATTTACATCTTCAACTTCCGCTTTGTATTTTTCTATTAGTGAGTCCAAAAAATCCACATCCTCTTCCTCAATTTCCCTTATAGAGTTTGGAACTTTCATTTCAAATCCAATTATCGACATCACTCTATAAAGATCATCAATAATTTTTTCTAGGGCTTTTTTAACATCATTTTCTACTCCCTCACATGTTTTGCAAAAAGCCACAAAAGCCTGCAGCTCATCAATTTCTCCCACTAGCATAATATAGGTTGAATCTTTGCGAACTCTGCAGCCGCCAAAGAGGCTTGTTTCTCCCTTGTCACCAGTTTTAGTGGTAATTTTCATAGATAGATTATATAATTCCCCCATAGTAATTAAAACCTCATTTGATTATGCCTAAGGCAACTTCACAGCAGCAAGCCGAAAAAGAATTGGCAAAAGAGATGAAAGCTCTTGCAAAGGAAATTCAAAAAATTAAGGATATGGAGTTTATTCAAATTCTAAAGCAGCCTGTAAAACTACTGTGGTTTTCTTTTTTAAAAGGCATGATGGTGGGATTTGGTTCGGTTCTAGGTGCTTCCGTTTTGGTTGGAGCATTCCTTTATGTGCTTGCCCAAATTAGCTTCCTCCCAATTGTTGGAGGGTTTGTTCAAGACTTATCAAATTATATTCAAGTTTCTCAACCTGCAGAAACGGCACCACAAGAAGAAGTTTCACCTTCAGAAAATTTAAATGAAAATCAATAACCCCTAAAAAATGACACATTTTAAATCTAGAATTTTATTTTGGTTCGTAGTTATCTTAGTAATTATTGGTGGCGTAATGATAGTTGTGAGTGGTCCATCTACTCCAAGTGAAACTGCTACGCAAGGATCAACTTTGTCACTACCTATAAACGAAAACGACCATATCAAAGGAAATCCAGAAGCTACTATTACTGTAGTTGAATACAGCGATTTTCAATGTCCATATTGCAAAAATTATCAACCGGTTGTGGAGGCTTTGGTTTCTGAGTTCAAAAACCATATTAAGTTCGCTTATAGATCTTTCCCTCTTCGTAGCATTCATCCAAATGCACAGATTGCCTCTCAAGCTGCAGAAGCGGCAGGGGTGCAAGGAAAATTCTGGGAAATGCATGACAAATTATTTGAAAATCAAGAAGTTTGGTCTAAACAATCATCCAAAGATGCCAAAGCCAGTTTTGAATCTTACGCAAAAGAACTTGGTTTGGATGTAGAAAAATATAATGATGATTTTGATTCTAGTTCTGTAAAGAATGCAATTGATGACAGTTATCAAAGTGGTTTGGATTCAGGCGTTCAAGGAACTCCAACTATCTTTATTGATAATGAAAAAATTTCAGATGCGAGCTTGGAAAATCTTAGATCAATAATCCGCGAAAAACTTGCAAAATAAAGTTGGTCCTACAATTTGGGTTATAGCCTTAATCTCTTTCATTGGATTTTTAGATGCCAGTTATCTTACGGCTAGTCACTACGGCGCAGCAGAGCTTATTTGTGGCTCTAGCACGGGGTGTGACACGGTAACCACCAGTAGTTATTCTACAGTTTTAGGTATCCCCGTGGCTTTAGGAGGAGCTTTGTATTATTTCTCAGTACTCATTCTCTCATTGCTGTTTATAGACACTAAGAATAAAAAATTCCTTTTACCTATAGTTTTCCTTACACCTGTAGGGTTTTTAGCTTCTGCCTGGTTTGTGTACCTACAATTATATGTGATTGAAGCTATTTGCTATTACTGTATGGGGTCAGCCACAACCTCAACTATTTTATTTTTATTAACACCTCTTATATGGCAAAAAGTAAGACATCAGCTTACGCCCTAGTTGCTCTAAGGCTTCTTTTGGGCTGGCTATTTTTATATTCAGGAGTTACTAAAGCTCTTAATCCGGAATTCACTGCGGCAGGGCTTTTAGGCGGAGCAAAAACTTTTCACAGTCTCTATGCTTGGTTTGCCTCAGACGCAAACATTGGCTGGGTAAATTTCATGAATATTTGGGGACAAATTTTCATTGGAGCAGGTCTTATGCTAGGGGCTTTTACAAGATATGCATCCTATGCAGGAGTTTTGCTTATGGGTCTTTACTATTTTCCAGGTCTAGAATTCCCTTATGTTGAACATGGGTTTTTGGTTGATGATCATGTTATTTACGCTCTAGCGTTTGTGATACTTGCAACACACTCTGCAGGAGAAACTTATGGACTAGATGCATGGTTAAAGAAAAAATTTAAGTGGAAATGGTTATAAAATTGTTAAACAAAAAAGCCCCCGCTAACTGCGGGGGCTTTTTATTTAATCTATTTTTTCAGCTGTTTTGGAAAGTACCAAGCAAAATACACAAGAGCCGCTACTATTGGAAATAGGCTTAAAAGTTGACCATTATTGATCACAAAACTATCCGGCAGAGTATTAACATCTTTTACAAACTCTATCAAAAATCTTCCACCAAAATATAAGAAAATATAAAGAAACATTAAAGACATCTCCGGCATTTTCTTATACCATTTTTTAAAAACAAAAAGCAGAATTGCAAAAACGGCAAGACTCCAAAAGCCTTCATAAAGTTGGGCTGGATGTCTCGCAAAACTCTCGCCATTAAAAATTACTCCATAGTCTCCGCCTGTTGCCTTCCCAACAATCTCCGAGTTAAAGAAATTGCCAATTCTTACAAAAGCAGCTGCTACAGGGATTCCAAGTGCCACAGCATCTATATGCTTACCAAACTTAAAGTTCTTCACCTTACACCACAATAAATAGGTTAGAAATAGCCCCACAGTTGCACCATGACTGGCTAGTCCCCCCTTCCACACCTTTACAATTTCAGCAGGATTATCAAAATAATATCCCGGTTCATAAAACAGCACCTCTCCAAGCCTCGCCCCAATCACAACTCCAAAAAACAAATAAGTTGCTAGGCTGTCTAAATTTTCCAGCTTCAACCCCTTCTTCTTAAAAGCCCACATGTTAATTAAGTAAGCTACAATCAGGCCGCTTGCAAACAACACGCCATACCAGCGCAATTCCAGCGGCCCCACCTCAAACATAATTGGTGATAGTGAATTATCTATAATCATATTTTTTTAGTTATTAATTTCTTCCCCTTCCTCATTCAAACAACTTTCTCCTACACGCCCCCATTTCATTTCTAAATCTTCATTGGTTTCTGTTCCGTCACTATTAAAACAAGCTGAGGCATTACAATATGTGCCATCTGGGTATTCGCAACCCAAAGTTCCACATTGTAGCATCTTTGTGCTTTTGCCAAGTGAGTAATAGCATTCAACATCTTGGTCTCCAAGCCCACCAAAGCTATTTACGCTTATTTTATTTGGATTAGAGGTTTGTACATTTACTCCAAAAACAACCGTGAAAGCCAGCGCCATCACAAGCGTAGTATAAATAAGTGGTTTATTTTTAAATTTCTTTTTTTCCATTAATCACATTCTACCTAAAGGTCTTGAACATAACTAGAAAATCCCTCTACTAATTATTGACAAAAGGGGAAAAATGAGTGAAAGTGCACGCTAATTTATATTTATGAAATCGCCAGAAACAACAGAGGGGAATATTGTTCACTTAAACACACCTAGAGGAGATAACATTGATTTAGTTTTTGTTAATACCAAGGATAAAGGTGAAATTTCTGATTCGGAGAAAGATGTGATTTCTAGAAGCAGTGCTGTTTTTTTAAATAGTATAAATGTCGACACCGCATTGGATGTAACGCCTTTGATTGTTAGAGAAATTCTTAGTGGTTATCTTCATGGACCGTTGGGTCGTCATCTAAATTTTGTTATTCAGGATAATACAAAGCAAATAATAATTCCCACAAATAATTACTTGCAACCGGTGGTAGATGAAAAATTGCCTTGGTATATCTCTCAAAATCCAAATGGCAATATGGATACTTTAAATGTTGAAATAACGCAGTTGCTTACAGGTTTAGCTCCTGGACTTATGGTTGGAGTTATGGGGATTTTAAGCAAGTATAATAGACTCAAAAGCACTCCTCTCAATCAGCCTTATGTTGAAGATCAAGAAGTTTTAAATAGAAGAAAATTTTTTAAATTAGGCGCTCTTGCTGTGGCAGGTATGGCAGCACTTCCGCTGGTTGGTCGTTTAAATGTTGGAGGCTCATCGACTATCTTAAAAGATGAAAGAGTTCTTGCAAAGAAATTGTACCCTTATGTTACTCGCAATTTGATTTTAGATATCCATATAATGGCATTTACATTAAAAACGCTTAAATTAATTGAGCTTAAGCGTACAAACTCAGAGAATCCTTCTAGGTATACTCTCTTGATTCCAATTGATGATGATTTTACACAAGTTTTGTTGGAGAGTTATCAAAATGGAACACTTACTCTAAGGGAATTAGAATTGGATCTCAATAAGCTACTCAACATTTTTGAAAAGGACCCTATGGATCCTCGCAATAACGGTGTAGATAATCACCTTAATCTTGTAATAAAATCAGCTTTTCCAGGCTCCAAAAATGCCTATGTGCCAATTGGTCAAATTATTGGAGATCCATTTATATCTCAAATAGAGGAAAAAAAGCCAGCTGCGCCTGTTATAGTTAAGGCCGCTTTTTAAATTCCAAAGCCAAAGAATTAATACAATATCTCTTGCCTGTAGGTTTTGGACCATCTTCAAATACATGACCAAGATGTGCTCCACATTTTGAACATAAAACTTCAGTTCTTCTCATGCCCAAACTATCGTCATTTTCGGTTTTTACAGCTTTGTTATCTGCCATATCCCAAAAAGATGGCCACCCTGTGCCGGAATCAAATTTGGTATCCGATTCAAAAAGTTTTTGATCACAAGCCGCACAATGGTAGCTGCCAGGTTCTTTATTCGTATAATATTTTCCGCTAAAAGGTGGCTCTGTGCCTTTCAAAAAGCACACATTGTATTGTTCGGGAGTTAGCTTCTTTTTATATTCGTCATTCATAACAAAATTCTATCACAAATTTGAAAATTTCTTACAAGAAGCTACAATGAAGTAAATAACCAAACATTTATGAAAAATTTGTTCCTCGTTCTTTCTTTATCAGCGGTTTTATTAACAGCATGTGGATCACCTTCTTCGCCAGTTGTGGAGGAAGTTGCTAATGTTCCAGAAGGTTGTCCAAATAAAACAAATCTTACAGTTTCTTCTAAAGAAGTTAGCTCTTTTGAAGCACTAAAAGGATATTTTATTACTTGGGGAGAAGGTCTTGATAAGCCATATTTGGTTTTCTCAAACTTTAACGACTTAGACCCGTCAAATATTTATGGTCATTCAGTAACAGGTACTGAAGCTCTTGTGGTTGTTAAGCCTACAAAGCTTGATGGTACAACTGTTAACCTTGGGAAATATACAAAAGAAGAAGGTGATAACAGTAAATTGGGAGAGGTTAACATCTCTACAGAAAAGTTAGCAGGAGGAGTTTTTGATAAGACAGCCAACCTAGAAATTACATATTTCGGATCGGATTATGTTTGTGGAAAAATCAAAGCTGATGATAGCTACTCAAAAGTTATTGGAGAGTTCATCACTCAAACACATCACGTAGATCTATAAATAGGCTTCCATAATTAACCTTTCGGTTTCTTCGAAGCTTATGCAACTATCGGTTACAGAAACACCATGTTGCATTGATTGGGAAATCTTCTGACTTCCCTCAAACAAGTTACTTTCAATCATAAGTCCGGCAATGTTATCGTTGCCGGATTTTATTTGACCCCACACATTACGAAAAACATTTCCTTGGTTTTTGTAGTTTTTTTCACTATTAGCGTGGCTACAATCAACAATTAGTCTTGAATTCACATCTGCCTTTTTACAAGCCTCAATGGCATTTTTTACAGACACCTCATCATAATTTGGTCCCTTGCTTCCACCTCTCAAAATTAAATGACAGTATTGATTTCCCTTAGTTTCAACCACTGCTACTCTTCCAGCATCGTCCATACCCAAAAAATGATGTTTCTCTTGCGCCGCCAAAATGGCATTTATTGCTATATCTAAATTTCCAGCCGTGCCATTTTTAAAGCCCACAGGCATAGAAAGACCACTGGCAAGCTCCCTATGAGTTTGCGATTCCGCAGTTCTTGCACCAATGGCGCTCCAGCAAATAAGGTCAGAATAATACTGAATAACCACAGGGCCCAAAACCTCAGTTGCGGTAGGTAGACCCATTTCATTTATCTCTAGTAGGAGTTTGCGCGATGTCATTACCCCCTCAATTAAATCGTAAGACCCATCTAGATGAGGATCGTATAAAAATCCTTTCCATCCCACAGTAGTCCGTGGTTTTTCAAGATAGGTTCTCATAATAATAACCAGCTTATCTTCAACTTTTTTCCTCAGTTCATTTAGTTTTTTTGCATATTCAATAGCCTGTTCGTAATTATGAATTGAGCAAGGCCCTACAATAATAATTTTTCTCTTATCTTTACCACTCAAAATATTTTCAATATTTTCTCTAGCCCCGGCAACACAAGCGCCGGCCGCATCATTCACCGGCAGTTTTTCAAACACCTCGGCCGGCGCCGCAATCCCCTGAAACGAGGCAACCCTCAAATTGTTTATTCTCTTCATTTTTATCCATTAAAACCAAACAACCTTACCTTAAAGGTGTGGATTAAGCAAAAAAATCACAGCTTGACATTGTTATGATAAGGTTTTATTATTAAACGCAATCTAAACTTTTAGAATGATGGAAAGAGGAAAAGAATACAGGGTGGCTCGTTTCAAAAGAAAGGCTCTTAAGGAGCTTGCCTTTTATCATGGTAAGCCTGAGACTCGTGAGCATACAGGTTTTCTTGGACTTGATGCAGAATCTATGAGGGCAATGAGTGTTAGCATTGGTGAAATTATAGATGTTACCAGAAATAATATTGATTCAAGTTTTAAGGCTAAAGTTGTGCGCGGCGAAAATGGTTATGTTGCTATTACTGGGGTTTTGCGAAGAGCACTAGGCTTGGATGCTAGAGATGAAAATAATCGTTTAAATGGTAAGGTTGCGCTACAGGCTGATGGTGATGAAATTATCATCACTCTTTTATAATCGCCCAAGCTTCATTACGAGTCATAAATGGCGGAGTCCATGGAGGGTTGTAGCCTGCCGAGGTGATGTTTGTATATTTGATTCCGTCTCTCTCTAGGTATTTTTTCAATTCCTCTTTTTTCTTTTCAAAAAGGTTGTTGCTAAAAATTCCTCTAAATCTTATTGCTGCAACTTTTTTTCCACTAATTTTTCTGATTTTTACTCGGCTATCAATAGGTTTTGGGAGAGATTCCAAAGTATATTTTTTTGGCATTACAAAAGAAAATGTTCTTAAAGTAGATTCCTCATCAATTAGTACAGGAGCTGTCATTGCAATTTTTTCTTTTGATTCATTTCCACCAAAAATATATCCAGCCAAAATAGAAAAAGATTTGTTGCTTGCCATTGAAAATCCTCCTTCAATTTCTGTTTCAGCAACAATGTAATCTTCGTATTCTCTTATCTCATATTCTTTTGAATCATCAAGAACTTTATAGCTTAATGTTTCAACATTTTTCACCGAAAAATAACCCCAAAAAACCCAAGCTAAAAAAAGCAAAACAACTACCGCCAAAAATATATACATCTTTTTTTTCATATCAATAATTGTATTATAACTACATGCATAACTTTACAAAAGCGGTTTTAGAAATAGTGAGCAAAATTCCCAAAGGAAAGACTCTTTCATACAAAGAAGTTGCCACTCTTGCGGGCAATCCGCTAGCAGCACGCGCCGTCGGCTCCATCATGAGAAAAAATCGTGATCTTACCATCCCCTGCCACCGTGTAATCACCGCCTCCGGCGCCCCAGGCTCCTACAATGGCCTTAGAGGAGCTTCGAAAGAGGAGTTGTTGAGAGGTGAGAAGTAAGTGATCGGATTAATTACTTCTTCTGCCGCACCCGCCTATACTTCACATCAAAGCTATTTTTAGGAATTCCTAATTTTATCTGCCACTTTTTCGGCTCACTTTCAGCCACCACCCCATTATGCATAAATTCATGGTGGATTTTGCAAAGAGGTATCAGGTTTTTGTGGTTTCTCGTATGCGCAAAATAATCTTGATGATGTAGCTGCTCATATGATTTTGTGCAATTTGGATACGTGCATTTCCCGTTGGTTTTTGATATGGCTTCTTTGCGGATTTTTGCAGGAATATATCGTGAAACTAGAATGTGTTCTCCCGAAGGGGCTTTGATGGGGTGGCTTTTCGTTGGCTGTGTATCTGCGGTATTTTCGGCTTCGGAAAGCTGTTTTTTGTTTTTAGATTTTTCATCCCCGGGGATATTCTTGCCAGAATCCAGAAATTGTTGAAAAACAGCTTTTAAAGCTTCTTCATCACCATTAATCCCCAATTTCTCCTTAATTTTCCCAAACAAAAATTGCATTTCCGCGTCCAACTCCACGCTAACCTTCTTCACAAAATTCCCGCGAAGTTCCTTAGAAAGCTCCTGCAGTGCAGGCTTGCTCATATGTTTCACTTTGTCTGCCAAAACCTCATCATTTTCCTTATTCGCAATTGTCGCAAAAAGCGCGACTTTATGCACACCAACCTCTTTTAGAGCCTCTTTTAACTTCGGCGCCTCTACCAATTTTTCCTCCACCCACAGCGCTTTTTGCACAACTGCATAA
>PFDP01000007.1 GCA_002772535.1 Candidatus Peregrinibacteria bacterium CG10_big_fil_rev_8_21_14_0_10_36_19
CTTTCTTTTCCTCCCTATAAATCACCGTAAGTTTTTGTTTTTGTTTATTTTTTAAGGAACTTTTTCAGATTTCTTTTTTATTGAAATCATACAATTATATCGCATATTTATTTATTGTCAAAATTATAAACTAGACGAACCAATAAACTGTTTTCTATCTGTAGCTAAATACACTATCAAAAACACCTTTTTTCTTGCTAAATAAAATCCTTACTATAGGATAAAAATATGTTTATATCCTTAGATTTAGAAACAACAGGCTTCGTAGCAGGGAAAGATCAAATCATCGAATTCGGTGCAATAAAGTTTGACCTCAATGGATACAGAGAAACCCTCCAAATCCTAATAAATCCTCAAATACCAATTCCGCAAATTGTCACCTACATTACAAAAATCACAAATGAGCAAGTAAAAGACTCCCCTCTTTTTCAAGATAAAATGCAAGAAATCCAAGATTTTATAGGAGATCTACCAATCGTAGGACACAACATACAATTCGACACAACATTCCTAAAAGAAAATGGCATACCACTCACAAACGACGAATACGACACCTGCCAAATGGCAAGCATCCTATTACCGGGGCTCTCCTCTTACAGCCTAGAAGTTATCAGCAGCCAACTTGAAATTGAACACAAAGAAAAACACCGTGCACTAGACGATGCTATTGCAGCCATGGAGCTTTTCTTAAACCTAGTAAAAGAATATGAAAAACTACCAACAGAACTACACGAAAAGATAAAAAAATTATCAGAAAAAACAAACTGGCCATTAAAAAATTTCCTCACAACCTTAGAACACAAACCGCATCAAGAAAGCAAAAAAAACGAACCAAAACAAGAAACACCAGATAATCCAGAAAAATTTGCCGCTATTCTAAACCCTCACGAAAATCTTCTTTTTGAAACACCACAGCCCTATAACGAATTAATTCACACATTTGCAAAACGCGCACACCCAGATTCATATCTCGCACTCCCCTCACATATTTTCCGAGAAATAGAAAAAGAATTAGACGACAACATTGCAAAACTAGACTCACCAAAAAAATACATTTCACTCAAAAGACTTGAAACCTTTGAAAACCAAGAACATTTCGAAGATTACGAATTCACTTCCCTACTAAAATATATAATTTGGAGCAAAAAAACGAAAACAGGGCTTTTAGAAGAAATTAAACTTTTTCACCACGAAGTAAAAACTTTACCAAAAGTATGTATTGATGAAACCCTACACCCACTTGGCGAAGAGGAATTTTTCAACAAAGCTCTACAAAAAGACAAATCATCCCCTGCAATTTGTACACATAGCTACATCATAGACACAAGCCCACAAGTAAAAGACTTACTCATTCTAGATATGGATGACTTCACAAAGAAACTGTTTTACCAAGGCTCATACTTCTTAAACCTAGACATAATCTTAAGCCAACTCGAAACCATCAAGCAAATTCACCCATCAAACCAATCAATAGAAAGCCTCATATCCAAATCAACAATCCTATTTGGATTAATTGGCATGCTGCATGCAAAACACAACGATCACAACCACTATTCGCCAAGAACCACAATCAGCCAAATTGAAATGCACACAAAAGAATGGACCGACATTCAAGAAGGAGTAAAAAACATCATCACCATATCAATGGAACTAAGTGAAATTAATGACCCAAAAACAAGCACCTATCTTCAAAGCTGGAAAAAATCACTACATGGCTTAAGTGAAATATTCATCACGCCAAATATAGAAAAAAACCAAGTCTGGATAGAAGAAAACATGGACAAAGATGTAGTAATTCGCAAATCCCCACACACATTAGCGGAAGCATTTGCCCAAACACTCAAAAACTGTGAACACTATAAAATCATAGATGAAAATATAGATTTAAATGACAACGCCAGCTTCACAAAAACACTTTACGATCTACCAGAAGATCTTCCACTAATCAAAAAAACCACCAGAAAAGAAAACATCACAATTTTCATTACAGAAGATGCACCAGAAAAAGACTACAACAGAACACCAGTCATGAATTTTCTAAAATCTCGTCTCAAAGGAAAAACAGCCATTATTTTTAATTCAAAAGTTCAACTACAAAATTACACACTGGAATTAAACGACACATTAACAGATCTCAACATTGCCTCACAACTAACAGGTTCACTTGGAAAAATCACAGAACAATTCACATCAGACCCAGAAAACACAGTAATACTAATAACAGCTCACATGTGGCGAAATTTCAAACACCACGACTTAGTAGATGAAATTATAATCCATCGCTTACCTTTCGATCCACCAAGCGATGCCTTTATCAGCACAATCAGTCAAAAATACCAAAATCCATTTGTGGAATTACAAATTCCTCGCGCAGTTTTTGCACTAAAATCAATCATTAATTATCTAAACACCGAAGGAGAAAAAACAGTAATCATTTTAGACCCAAGAATTGCCACAAAAAAATACGGAGAACCGTTTATGCAAGAATTAGAAAATATATCCACACCAGAAATTGTCAGCCTTTCAAGTTTATAAATTTAACCTAAAAATTTCACCATTGACATTTTTAAAGCCCCTATCTAAACTCTGCGTGAAAAAATAATGATCCTTTAATCAGGATCATTTTTGTACATTAAAAAAACTACTTTGAAAAAAGAGGAAAAGAAAACTAAACACATAGAAAAATTTCATGCTTCTAGGCTCACAATTTTTCTACAGTCAACAGGTTACACCCTAATAATGATTGCAATTCTTGGAATCATAGGATATTACCTAGACCACTACTTTGAAACTTTCCCAACTATTTTCATAATTAGTCTGGCCATCGGCTACCCATTGACTCAGATCTACATATTCAGAAAATTCCGTAAATTCGCAAAGAAACAATGAACATTCCAACAATAAGCATTCCAGCAGAAACTATCGCACAAATTGGCCCAATAGCCGTTTCAAATTCAATGGTTACAACCATTACATCTTCTCTCATTATTATAGTGATGGCATTTTTCATTAGAAGAAACGCGGGCGTAAAACCAACAAGATTACAAGTAGCATTCGAACTAGTTTTAGAATATCTGCTAAACCAAATGACGCTTGCTTTCGGATCAGAAAAAAGAGCTAGAAAATATTTCCCATTATTCATGACAGTTTTGCTTCTTCTAATAGTAGCAAATCAATTCACACTACTACCATTCGTAGAAAGTGTTGTTACATCTGATGGAACTAGCTTCTTCAGAACTCCAACATCTCATTATTCACTGACAATAGGACTGGCAGCATTCCTACTAATACTTGGACATGTTATTGCCTTTGCCACACACCCACTACGACACATTGGTAACTACGTAAAGCTACAATTATTCTTCCAAATGAAATCTATAAAAGATCTTCCAATGACACTTATTGAATTTGGTCTTGGTCTACTAGACATCATTGGGGAATTCGCAAAGATAATTTCACTAGCAACTCGTCTCTTCGGAAATATGTTTGCAGGTGGAGTTGTAATTGCAATTGTATCTGGCTTAATGTTTGCAACTCAGTTCTTAGTACCTATTCCATTCCTAATTCTCGGAATACTAAGTGGTTTTGTTCAAGCATTTGTATTTACAATCCTTTCAGTTTTATTTATAAGTTCTACGACCAATGCGGTCATTCAATCAAATAATCAATAATAATTAATTCTTAATTTCTAAACTATGGAAACAGAATCAGTAAAATTACTTGCAGCGGGTCTATGTATGGCCATCGGTTCTATCGGATCAGCTCTAGCGGAAGGTTTTGTAGCAGGTAAAGCTATGGAATCTATGGCAAGAAATCCAAAAATTGCAGACAAACTATTTACTAACATGGTAGTTGCAATTGCTCTTTGTGAATCAACAGCTATTTACTCTCTAGTAATCGCTTTGATCATCTTGTTCGCATTCTAAATATTAAAAAAGTCAAATAATGGATAAATTACTAAGCCTAGGGATAGACCCATGGAGCATGGTCATCTATCTAGCAAACACAGGGCTGTTACTAGCAGTTTTAACTTACCTTCTATACAAACCTATTCTTAAATTCTTAGATGAAAGAAAAGAGCAGATCATTAGCTCAATCGAAGAATCACAAAGACTACAGGAAACTTTTGAAAAAAAGTTAACAGAAAGTGAAGCAAACCGCCAAGAAGCAGAAGCTGAACTAAAAGAAGAGTTAAGCAATTTACATAAGTTCACTGAACAAAAACGTAAAGAGCTAACTGCTGAAATGGAAGAAGCTAGAAATAAAATGATGGAAAAAGCTCAACAAGAAATTGACGCTAAAAAAGCAAATCTTCTAAAAGAAGCTGAGACAGAAGTTAAAACTTTGATGACACGTATTATTCTAGAAATTGTTGAAAACAAAGTTCCAGAAAACGTAATTCAAGAAAGTATCCATTCCGCTTGGAAACAATACAGTAAATAAATATGAACAATTTTCTAACAGCATTGGTACAAAAATTAGTTACTTTCCTAAACGAAAACCATAATTTTTTCGAACTAAAAGAGTCAGAAAAGTCTAAAAAACTAGAATCTCTTTCTGTACCAGTACAATTCAAGCAATACCTTGAAAAAGCTGATGCAAACTCATTCATGTTAGATTTAAAAGTTGTTGTCCAATTTATTCAAGACTCAAAAAACGCTGTTTTAAAAGAAAATTCATTTTTTAAAGCACTACTAAAGTTCATTACTGAGGATTTAGCTAGAAAGATCGATCACCTAGATGGAAATTTCTATCTACTTCCTAAACAAGAAAGAGTAGAAATAGTAGACAAACTAATCAATGCAGACTCTCAATTAGCGGAAACACTTAAAGAAATTTTAACTAACTTTACATACCAACAAATTGCGAATGAAATTCAAGAATTAGGTAAAAGAATAGCTAATACTCCATACATCTTAGTTCAATCTCCAAGAGAAATTGATAATGAGTTAAAAAAAGATATCCGCATGGCGCTAAGCAAAGAAAACCCACTTTCATTCCCTACATTTCAAATTAATCGCAAACTCATAGGAGGCATTAGAGTATTCCAAGATGGCAAAGTAAAAGACCATTCATGGATTTCAAGAGTGCTTCGCTTTACTTCACTAACCGCTAATTAATTATCATGGCACAAGAAAATTTACAGAATTTCCTCTCACAACTTTCATCAGCTCTAGAAAAGAGTGAAAGCACTGGTGGAAAAACTGAAAAAAACCAAGGAATAATCCAATCTTACAAAGATGGAGTTATTAAAATTCAAGGTCTTTCAGGCCTAAAAATGAACGAAATCGTTGAAATCGAAGGTGTAGAATCACAAGCGTTAGTGATGAACCTTGAGCAAGACGCAGTTTTCGCACTAGTATTACAAGCAGCTCCAGGAATTCGTGAAGGACTATTTGTAAGATCTACAGGAAACTTCCTTTCAATTCCAGTTAGTGAAGAAGTGATTGGGCGTGTTATCGATCCACTAGGTACTCCCCTAGACGGAAAAGGTCCTTACAAAGAAGACAAAAAAATGCCTCATGAAAACTCAGCACCTGGCGTAATGGCAAGAAAATCAGTACACGAACCTCTTCAAACAGGAATCGTAGCTATCGACTCTCTTGTACCAGTAGGACGTGGTCAACGTGAACTTTTGATCGGAGATCGTCAAACAGGAAAAACTACAGTTGCAATAGACACAATCATCAACCAAAAAGGACAAGACTGTATTTGTGTATACGTAGCAGTAGCTCAACGTGAATCTAAAACAGCACAAGTTGTTGAAACTCTCAAAAAAGCTGGAGCAATGGACTACACAGTTGTGGTTTCAGCTCCTGCTTCAAGTTCAGCAGTTATGCATTACTTAGCTCCATTTGCTGGAGCAGCGATCGCAGAATACTTCATGTATAAAGGTCAACACGTACTTGTAGTTTATGATGATCTATCAAAACAAGCCGTAGCTTACCGTGAAATGTCCCTATTGCTTCGTCGTCCACCTGGTCGTGAAGCTTACCCTGGTGACGTTTTCTACCTACATTCAAGATTACTAGAACGTGCAGCTAAACTAAGTGACGAGCTAGGAGGAGGTTCTATTACTGCCCTACCAATCATCGAAACTCAAGCGTCAGATGTATCTGCATATATCCCAACAAATGTAATCTCAATTACAGACGGACAAATTTTCTTGGAAACAGACCTATTCAACAAAGGTATTCGCCCAGCTATCAACGTAGGTATCTCAGTATCTCGTGTAGGTGGTGCCGCACAAACTAAAATCATGAAAAAAGTTTCAGGTACAGCAAAACTAGATCTTGCACAGTACTATGAACTAGAAGCATTCTCACAATTCGCATCAGAGCTAGACGAGTCTACAAAGGCAAAACTAACTCGTGGTAAACGTGTAGTAGAATCCTTCAAACAAAAGCAAAACCAACCATACGCCCTATGGCAAGAAATTATGGTTATCTATGCAGCAACAAAAGGTTACCTAGATAAAATTGAAGAGACAGAAGTAGTAAACAAACTACAATCACTACTTTCATTGACTGCAACAAGCCACTCAGATCTAGTGGACGCAATCTCTAAAGAAAAAGCTCTTACAGATGAGATCGAAGGAAACATGGTTAAAATACTTGATAAATTCTTTGCCTAATGTCTGGATCACTACTAGAAATTAAGAAAAAAATCGTTGGTGTAAAAAACACCAGAAAGATTACAAAAGCCATGCAATTGGTTGCTGCCTCAAAAATGAGACAATTCCAAAAAAAGGCTGTTTCATCTCGTAAATTTGCTTGGGATCTTTTCAAAATCCTAGAAAATAATTTAAGTGATGATAATCAAAGCATCTACACAGAAATAAGAGAAAGTGGAAAAACTCTTTTTGTACTTTATACTTCAGACAAAGGGCTTTGTGGACCTCTAAACAACAAACTTATCAATGGTCTTTTCCGTTCAAACAAATGGAACAACCTAAAAGAAGACGAACGCTTACTCATCACAATCGGTAAAAAAAGTCATAGCTACGCAAAAAACAATAAAATTCCAGTAGCAGAACATTTTACAAACATTCCAGAAAAACTTACTAGCCTAGATGCCATTGCAGTTGTAGATAAAATTCTAAAACATTGGCAAACAGGTGATGTAAAAGAAGTAGTGTTTGTGGCGCCACATTATAAAAACTCTTTCACTTTTTACCCTGTTATTAAAACATTCCTACCTTTCACAAACGAAGGTATCCGTTCAAACCTACACATCGAAGAAGATGAAGACACTCACTCAACAGTAGATATTTTCGAAGACAGCAATGATTCTATGATCTTCACACCAAGCCAAGAGTTAGTGCTAGACAAACTATACGAACAAATCGTACAAGCTTTATTTATTCAATCATTCATAGAACTAAAAGCATCCGAATACTCAAGCCGTATGATGGCCATGCAAAGTGCCACAGACGCTGCCGACAGAATTTCAAATGACCTTAAACTTACTTTCAACAAAGCTCGTCAACAAGCGATTACACAAGAAATCGCCGAGCTTATAGGAGCTTCAATGGCTCTAGAAGACTAAGACTTAAAATAACCCTTAAATATCTACAAACATGTCAAAAGAAAGCACAATGCCCAAAGGAAAAATCGTTCGTATCATAGGTGTGGTACTAGACGTTTACTTCCCAAATCACATTCCTGAACAAAATTCAGCTCTACAAGTTGAAGGACCAAACGGAACAGTAACCCTAGAAGTACAAGCTCACATTGGAAACAATGTAGTGCGTACAGTAGCGATGAGTACTACAGACGGACTTTCAATCGACCAAGAAGTAATGGATACAAAATCCCCTATTACAGTACCTGTTGGTGAAGCAGCTCTAGGAAGAGTATTCAATGTAACAGGTGAACTAATCGACGAAGGAAAAGAATTACCAAAAGATGTAGAAAGAAGACCAATCCACGCAGAAGCTCCAAACTTTACAGATCAAAATCCATCAGTAGAAATCCTAGAAACAGGTATTAAAGTAGTAGATCTACTTTGCCCATTCGTAAAAGGTGGTAAGATTGCCCTTTTCGGAGGTGCCGGTGTAGGTAAAACTGTAATCATGCAAGAGCTTATCCACAATGTAGCGATGGGACACGGTGGTTACTCAGTATTCGCCGGAGTAGGAGAAAGAACTCGTGAAGGTAACGATCTTATCGGAGAAATGAAGGATTCAGGAGTAATCGACAAACTAGCCATGGTATTCGGACAAATGAACGAACCACCTGGAGCTCGTATGCGTGTTGCCCTAACAGGTCTTACAATCGCTGAAAAATTCCGTGATGAAGGAAAAGACATCCTAATGTTTATCGACAACATTTTCCGTTTCACACAGGCCGGTTCTGAGGTATCTGCCCTACTAGGTCGTATGCCATCTGCGGTAGGTTACCAACCAACATTGGCAACAGACATGGCGGCACTACAAGAGCGTATTACATCTACACACAAAGGTTCAATTACTTCTGTACAAGCTGTATATGTACCTGCGGACGATCTTACAGATCCAGCTCCAGCAACAACATTCGGACACTTGGACGCTACAATCGTACTTTCTCGTAAACAAGCATCTATGGGGCTTTTCCCAGCTGTAGATCCACTAGATTCAAACTCAACAGCCCTAAAAGCCGAAATCGTAGGTGAAGAACATTACTATGTAGCAACACAAGTAAGACAAATCCTACAAAGATACAAAGAATTACAAGATATCATTGCTATCCTTGGTATGGACGAACTTTCAGAAGAAGACAAACAAGTAGTAGGACGCGCTCGTCGTATCGAAAAATTCCTATCACAAAACTTCTTCGTAGCTGAGCAATTTACAGGTATGCCAGGTCAGTATGTAAAAGTTACAGATACAGTGCAATCATTCAAAGAAATCCTTGATGGTAAACACGACGCTATCGAAGAACAACACTTCTACATGGCAGCAGGAATTGATCAAGTAGTAGAAAGACAAAACTCTAAATAATTATGTTTAAACTAACTATCAGAACACCATACGAAGACGTTTTCTCAGGCGAAGCTGAGTCAATCTATCTAACAACTGAAGATGGAGACATGCAAATTTTCGAAAATCATGCCTCTATTACAGCCTCTTTGAGCTTTTCTCCAGTAGTTGTAGAAATAACAGGCAAAGACGAACACTACCTAGCAAGAAACGGACTTTTCCTTTTCGACAACGAAAAAAACGAAGCCGTACTTCTTACACTTTACTGTGAACTCAAATCTGAAGTTAGCTACCAAACTGTGGAAGAATACGCTAAATTCATCCAAGAACAATTGGAAGAAGGTAAAGATTTATCCGATTTCCAAATTCTCTTCCTCAAAGACGAAAAAGTCGCAGTAGAAGAGCAACTTAATGAAATAAAGAAGTAAATAAACCAAGCCGGCCAAAAACCGGCTTTTTTTAAACCTTCCATATAATCATCAAATAAAATAGAATGTCTTTGATGTTTAACTCATTCAAAAAACTCAAAAATTCCCAAGATGGAATGGTAGCCATAGTAGCGCTTGGAATACTCGCCCTACTTGGTATTTTTGGCATAATCATCCAATCCACCACTATCGACACAGTTCGCAGTGTCAAAAACATCAACAACTACTACCAAGCGAGCGACACCGCTGATTCGGTAATGGAATATCTCACTTTCCTAGCAAAAAAAACCGACTCCGGCTTTAACCTCGATTCAATCGATTGCAAATACGGCAGCTACATGCCAAAAGACTCAAGTGGCAAACCCCAATCTCAAAACGCCCTCTGCAACACATTCGCAGAAAACCTCAAAATCGCCGACCAAAATGTAAAAATCTCCCTCCGCATCAAAGGCCGCAATGCCACAAACGAAAAATTCTCAGGCCCATGCCCAGGCGGAATGACCCAAGGCTGCTACTCCACCCCAATTGCCTCAAGCGGAACAGCCGGAAACCGCTGCCACCTCTACAAACCAAACTACTCAAAAACCACCTCCTTCGTAAACAGCCAAGGCCAAATCAGCGACACCTCAAACAACGAAGCCTCAATCCCCCAAATCGACTACTCCTGCAACTGGAACAAGCTAGTTTTCGGCTCCAGCCTCACCGACCGCGCCACCATCCCCTTCTACTACGACAACGGCGACACAATCATAAACCCCTACTACAACAACCCAAACGGACTCTTCACAGTCCGCCTCCGCACCCCATGCCTCCCTTGCGTTTACGACTCCAAAAGCGTCTACTCAGGCGAAACCCGCCTCTGCACCTCCTCCACAACCGACCCCACCATCTGCAAAGACACCGAACGCTACACCCTAAACGACTCCGAACCCGACACCACCCCCGACGACATCATCGTCCAATGGCAATTCACCGGCCTCTGCCCCGACCCAACCACCGGCAAAGAGAAGGAGTGTGGGTTGATACCGTATATAGACAGAGACCTAAACGGAAAAATAACTGAAAAATCTTCAGCAATTTCTGATTCAATAGTAAATAAATTTAACAAACAAAATTACATCATATTTGACCCCGATCAAACAACAATAGATACAAACACTTATGAATCTGATGGTATAAAATTCAACACAACTTTCAAAACCTTCAAAAAACCCATCCTAACTCTCTTCTTAAGCGACAAACTCATATCAAATAAAAATAAAAACATCCCCTACTTGGAATACCAAATTCTTAGCGAACAGCTAATTGGAGCATCCAGTAAACAACTGGAAGCCACTATCACAGTAAATGACAACATTTTCACAAAAACTATCTACAAAGAAGAAAGCAAAGACCTCATAGATTTCGCCATTCAAAACTAATTTGACAAATTCTCAAAAAAATGTAATATAAGATATACTAATAACTAATAACCATGTCTGAAAAAAGAAGTCTTTACGATAAAATTACAGACGCAGCTCAATCAAAAATTGCCCAAGCAGCATTAGCACTTGGTATGGTTACAGGATGCGGAGAAGTTGACTACAAAAATCCATCACAAGGAATGAGTCAATTAGATGCAATGGACGGATCATCAGCATTAGACGGAACGGTTTACCAAATCAACGCACTCGCATTAAGCTCTTTAGAATGTAAACCAAACTACGAAAAAGTCATTGAAGGTGTAACAGAATTCAACATCGGAGTAGACGGAACAAACCGAGTTTTTAGTTATGTAAAAGATGGAAAATTCTATTACACAGTAGTGCCAGATAATGATATGGCAAGCGACAACGCCATGAAAGCATTTAAGAATAAGGAGGAGAAAGTTTTGGAATTGAAAGATAAATATGGAGATCCGGCAAAAACTATTTTGACAGGAGTCATTAAAGACGGAAAAATTCACTACACAGTAGCAGAAAACAATGGTCTAGTTTTAACCGCTAACATAACAGGCAATAGCAACACATATGCTGCAAGCGAAGCATTAAAAGGCCCAACAGCCGGAAATTCAATCGCTTTAGACGAATGTAATGACAGTATTTTAATCCATAGTGGAGGGGTTAATGCCAACCAACAATCAATAGACTCTCAAGATAACCTAAAAACCTACAAAGGTTTAAATGTTTGTGGATCAGCCCATGTTCCAGACTGCAACACTGCCGTAGTATCAAGATACGATGCAACAAAATTCGGACCAGATCTACAATGTCGTCCTGTACTAGAGTCAAGCATTACAAAGCTCCCAAATTCTTTCAAATTCATCGTCGGGCCAGAAACCGGTTCAGATGGAAAAAAGCGTAACATTGAAAACACAAGAATCAATGGCGACAAAATGTTCTACTTAGTTCCAGACAATAATGGAACATACTATGTAGAATATTGCACATTCCCATCCACCACTCCCCCAATCGACGCTGGAACAACAGACACAGAAGCCGACACAACTGACACAGATCAACCAGACACTTCTCAAGAAGATACTTTTGATGCTGGCACAACTGACACCGCTCAAGATACCTCAACTCCAGATACCGAAGCAGATACAGCAGACACCCAAGAACAAGACTCAACATCAGAAGACACTGCACAAGAAGACACAACAACTCCCGACACCACTCCTGATACTACTCCAGACACAATCTCAAAAGACACAGCAGACGCAGCAAACGACGCCACTCAAGACACATCTACAGACACCCAACAAGTAGACACAACACCAGAAGACACTTTCAACCCAAACATTTCGAAAGCAATAGAATTCATACAAGGTAACTGTACAATCAAAGTACAACCGATCGCAGCTGGAAATCTAAACGGAGAGTTTGTAGAAATCAAAGGTGACGGTTCTCAAAAGTGTAAAGCGCTAGTTTGGTATTCAATGGACGGAAAGAAATCAGAAAAACCAATGACATACGAGTTTGAAAACGACAAACAAGGAAATATCAAAGTAGAATGTGAATTCTATCCTAAAAGCGCACCAAATTGTGATGTTAAAAGCTCAAATACAGCTTTTAACTTAGATGAAAAAGGTCAACAAACTTCTGGAAGAGTAGATGAAGCAGTTGTTGCCTCAAAAGCATCAAACTGGAGACTTGTTTCAAGAACAGATACTGCAGCACCAGACCAAAGAATTTTTGAAGTAGTTTCATACAACACACCAGACGAACCACCTGTAGTGGTAACAAGCGAAAAATACGGATTTACTTTCAATGTTCCATCAAACGGAATCACATATGTTGTAAATGTAAAAACTGGAGAAGCCAACGAAAAACTGCCAGACATTCCAAAGTTTGATGGTGGCAACACAGCAGACATCACAGTCGAAAAAGATGCTGGCGCAGATTCTGCAGCTGATGCAGGTACAGTAACTCCACCAAAACCTAAAGATCCAGGAGGATGTTCAGTGGTAAACCCACACGCTCCAACTCAAGGATCCGGAGCTATGGCAGCATTACTAATGGCAGCAGGCGCAGCACTGTTTGCAAGAAGAAGAAAAAGAGCGTAATTAAATAGCATAAACAATCATTTTGCCCGTTTGGAGGCTGTGAAGCAACTGTTTTGGATTTAGATTGTTGTAATGGGGCAGTTGGAGCTTTTAGTGTGCTGTAGATACTGAAATCCACGTTAGGAGCGTGGGCTGTTTCAGTAAGGGCAACCATTGCTATTCCTGCTACTAATAGTACCAAAGCTACTTTGACTGTGATAAAAGCACCTGCTACTCCAATCATTCCTCCTAGCCCACCCAAGACTGCCGGAAGGCTGTAGCTGGGGCTACTTTTCGTCTAACTCTATTTCTATCATTAACTTTTCTATTGTTTCTTTTGCTTCCAATGGAAATACTACTTTCAGTAAATGCGGTCCTGGATTTGTTTTCCAAGATGTGACAGCATCTCTAAGTATTTGAAGGTAATATTTCAAATTTTCTTTTTCACTAACTAAGGGAATATCAACATGCACCAGCACAATTTCTTTATTTTTTATCCAATGAAAATCATTCATAAGATCCCACAATGCATCCCAATTATAACCAAAATGGGGAAAATCTAATGTTTCATTTAGTTCCTTAAATAGTACATCTTTATGCCTAATGTCCTTATCAAGTTTTGCAATATAGCTATCATTACTATGTTCATGTGCAACATTTGTGAATATAAATAACTTATCCATGAAATTTTATTTTATTCTAATAAATATCTTATAGTGATCCCTTGTGAACCAAACTTCTCCTTTTGAGCCAATAATAATCCTACGTAAACCTGCATGATTAACACCTGGTGTTGGATGAACGTATTCCTTATAATATCCCACTTCTTTTTTAGGTAGCATCATTTCTTTATTCTTAAATATAGCTCCATCATTTCGGTGTGGAAATTTTTCTCCTTTCGCTATTCTATTTAATGTTGGCTGTAATTCATCAAGCAGAGACTTACTACCCTCCCCCTTATCATCATCATTTTGCCCGTTTGGAGGCTGTGAAGCAACTGTATTTGTTTGCTGATTTGTTTGGGCTTTAGCTTGTTGGCT